>JAFWEN010000001.1:0-74074 GCA_017512925.1 Candidatus Saccharimonadota bacterium
AAGCAAATTGAGGAAGTGCACGCTAAGAGGCGGTATCCCCGAAGAAGAAGCATTTAAGCAGATTTACGAATTGTTAGATAGCTACACAATCCACCCACTATTATACGAATGGTCTATGCAGATGTTAAAGAAGATACACGCACGAGAAATTGAAGAACGCTATGACCGAGCCGAAATGCAGCATACTAGCCTAGAAGAATGCGAGAAAGAAAGAAGCAGACTATTAGATATGAGCCTTAGAGGAATGGTGGACGACGACTTATTTGAAACGAAAGACCGCCAACTACGAGAACGTATAGAAAGAATTAAAGAAGTAAGTAAAGACGCACAGGAACGCAATAAGAACTGGTACGAAGTAATAGGCAAGACATTAGAAACCCTTAGAAGCCCTAAAGAGAAAATGGAAGCGGCAGAAACAGCGGGCGAACGCAGGGCGATATTACAAGCCATTGGACCCGAAGCAAAGCTAGTAGAACGCAAAGTCGGTACATATAAAAATGGAAGGGATTTAACCAAGAAATTTATAGAGGTCAAGCCGTATCCATGGCTCGAAAAATTAGCAAAAAATGCTAAAAAAATTGCCCCAGAAATCGACAAGGGATTTAACCGCGATTTACAGGGGGAAAACGACCGAAAAAGTGCCTTATATTCGGAATGGTGGGGGTACTTGGACTCGAACCAAGGACACTGCGTGTATAAGACGCATGCTCTAACCAACTGAGCTATACCCCCGTACGTATTTATTTTATCATAAAAATGGTATAATAGTAAGCGTGAATAGGATAAAAACTAAACTGCGACAGTTGAAGTATCGGTTGAGGCATGATTTTTTGACAATTGAGAATGTGGTATTGATGGTGGCAATTGTGATGTGCCTAGTATGGACTTATCAATCTATCGTATCGATGGCGAGAAATTGGGAATTGACAGAACGTTTGAACGCGGAGAAAAAATCATTGGAACTTGCAAAAATTGAAGTGGAAACTGCGGAGCTAGAAAATGAGTATTATAAGACTGAGGAATACCAGGAGTTGGCAGCGAGAAAGCTGGCAAACAAGCAACTCAGCGGTGAAAATATGGTGTATTTGCCAGAAAATAGTGAGGTTGCGAAAAATAAGCATAAAGTGGTGGAGACTATACAAGAAGAAAAAGTGTATTCAAATTTTGAGAAGTGGATGATGTATTTGTTCCCATCGCGATAGCACTTATGCTATAATGTAGGTATGAAAAGATACCACTTTGGATTTACATTGGTAGAAGTATCGTTGTTCTTGGCAATAACAGCGGCGCTTTTTGCCGGGGTGATTATTGGGACGCAAAATACGATTTGGCACCAGAGATTTAATGATTCAGTGGAGAATTTTGCAGAGTTTTTGCGCAGCGTGTATTCGCAGGTGGAAAATCCACAAAGCATTGGGACGGGACAGAGTAATACAGCGATTTATGGTAAATTGGTGGTGTTTGGGGAGAATAAAGGACTTAGTTGCGAGAATGAGAAAGGAAAAGAGCGCAATGTATATGTGTATGATGTGGTAGGCGATATAAAAGGGACTGGTTCTGGGAATGTGAAAGACATGCTTGTAGAATTAAACGCCAATGTGATTGTGGGATTGACCGAAGATAACAAGGCCGTGCAACTGGATGAAGATAATAAGGATACGAAATTAAAAATGGTGACGCAGGCGGGGATTGTGCAAAGTTATTCACCGAAATGGATGGCGACGATAGAATCGACTAAGACGGAAAACAATAAATTGCAATCTTATAGTGGATCAATACTAATTGTGCGTCATCCGAAGTCGGGGACGGTGAATACTTTAGTGAGCAATACGCCAATTCAAGTGAATGAGACGGTGTGTAATGCGAATGTAACACTTGGTACTGCAGGTGGTACAGTTGATGTGGGGGTGCTAGGTGGTTTATTGAAAAATAAAATAGAAAATAACAGCTTTCGTACTGCTGATGTGGATTTTTGCGTAAATCCTAATGGGCAGGATGACATTAGTATTGATGACAACGGGCTAAAAGGCTTGCCGCGTAGAGATATAAGGATAGTAGCAAATGCGCGGAATGCTTCGGGTGTAGAAGTGATAAACTTGGACACGGATGACAATCGTTGTAAATATGGTAATTAGTGTGAAACAATAATGTTTATGCTATAATATATTATATGGGAAAGAAGGGAAAAGTAGGTTTTACGTTGATTGAACTGTCCTTGTCTTTGGTTTTTGTTGCGATATTGTCGATTATGATGGTATTAATTATTAGTAATACTGTCTCGTCGTATCGGCGAGGGATAACTTTGAACAAAGTGAATACGTTGGGGATGGATTTGGTAGATGATATGAGAACCGCGGTGCAGAATTCGACAGCGGGGTCGCTAACGGCAGAGTGTACAAAGAGGTTTCCAGATGACGGGAAACACAATAATGAATTGGCGACGGCGCGGAGTGAATGTAAGAGTGATGGCGGTAAGAGTTTTGTAAAAATGACAAAGAAAGCCAGTGTGAAATTAGCGGATGGGACGACGCTCAATAGTGTTCCAGTATATGGTGTTTTTTGTACCGGGTCGTATTCTTATATTTGGAATAGTGGATATTTTGATGAGAAAACTGGGGCTACCGTGATAAATGCAAGTCCGGCGGAATTTAAGTATGGTGATCAGTTGGAAGTGAAAGGATTTCGTTTGTTAAAGATTCAGGATGATTCGAGGGCGGTTTGTCGTTCGCGGGCAGTGGCAAAGAATGAAAATACTGGCGCGTTGAAGTATAAGAAAACCAACTTGGCAGATAATAATGTTTTTGATATTAGCAATGGGTTCACTCCGCTTGCGGAAGAACCGGTTGATTTGATTTTGGAAGATTTGGACAATGATTTGGCGATTTATGATTTAAGCGTGGCAGATCCAGCCGAGAGTAGTACGCAAGAAAATGTGTTTTATTCGGTATCATTCATTTTGGGCACACTAGAAGGCGGTGTGAATATTACAACGGCCGGGAGATCTTGTGCAGTGCCGGAAGATGATGCGAACGAGTTTTTTGATTATTGCGCGATAAATAATTTTACTTTTGCTGTGCAGGCGAATGGACAATAAAAATGAAAGGACGAGTTATGAATAGAATTACAAAAATGAAAAAAGGTGTGGCGTCTTTTTATATCGTGGCGTTTTCGACGTTGGTGCTAGTGGTAGTGGCGGCGAGTTTCGGAGCGGTAATTGTGTCGGAAATAACAAGAACTTCGAATGATGATTTGTCACAGTCGGCGTATGATTCGGCATTGGCAGGGGTTGAGGATGCCAAAGTGGCATTTGCGGATTACCAGAGATGCGTAGAGGCTGGGGCGACAGAAACAAATATTGTATACGATGGCTTGGTGACTTGTGGGGAAATTATTTATTGGATGAACCACCCAGATTGTTATATGGTGGGGCATATTTTAGGAAGGATTTCGGAAGAAGAAGAGGCGGAAGTCCCTTTAGGCATTACGACTGAGGCGAATGTTGCGGGTTCTAGTGATGGGGCAAGTGTGCTTAATCAAGCATATACTTGTGTGGTGATGAAAAAAGATTTGCCGGATTATAAGTCAACAATTACGGCGGCACACCAGGTGAGGACAGTAAAAATAGATTTTACAGATGATGAAGCGAAGGCGCTAGACCATATTAAGTTGAGTTGGTATACTTTGAAGCCGAATACTAACCCTGTTTATAGTAGTACGAAAGAGATAAATGGTGTCAAGACCGGAGCGTTTCAACCGAAAGCGGAAACAGCGATGATTGCACCACCGACGGTGGAATTGCAGATCATACAGACGGCGGATAATTTTTCGATGGACGAAGTGGTAAGTAGCACGAATAGCGATAGGACTGATCGCGCGACGTTGTATTTGGTGCCGGGCAAAAGTGAGAATACTGCCAGGAAGACAATAACCGCCAATGAAGTGGCCAATACGAATAATCCACAAGTTGTGAATTTGCCGTTTTTGGTGAATTGCGATAATGCCGGGGATGATTATGTGTGTAGCAACATAAAAATAGATTTGCCAGAACCGTTTAGTGGCGGTAGAAGTAGTAACACTTTTGTGTTAGTATTGTCTTTGCCATATCGTCAGCCGGAAACGGATTTTAGTATTGAATTTTATTGCAGTACGAAGGGAGATAATACGGATAAAGTCAGTAGATGTGGTAAAGTAGTAGGGGAAGATAATGGTGGCGAAAAGCAGATAACTTTGCGTGATGCACAGGTGGATGTTGATTCTACTGGTAGAGCAAATGATTTGTTTAGAAGGGTAGAGGTAAGGTTGGAGACGCAGGATGTATCATTCCCGTATCCTACTTATGCTCTGCAAGTACTAAAAAACGATAATGGTTATAGTCTAATCAAAAATATGATAGTGACTTGTGAAAATTCATTATATGCTTCGGCGAATGGATTTAGATGGCGGAATGACGGCGAATCTTGTAAGTAACAGGTGTTGACAGATAATAGTTTAAGGAGTATAATGTAACTGTGTCGTGGGGTAGAGCAGCCTGGTAGCTCGTTTGGCTCATAACCAAAAGGTCGCTGGTTCAAATCCAGCCCCCACAACCAGGAATTTGGAACAATATTCAGCCTATAAAGTTAACCCCCCTAACTTGTAGGCTGAATTTTGTTGTGAGAAATATATCTAGCGAATAAATTTGCGGGCAGCGATTTTGATGGCTTGGTTGTAGCTAAAAGTTGGGTGGGGAGTGCCGGCAAGATTTGATGCGGAAATGCGATGACGAATGATAATAGCGAGTTCTTCGGCAATTAAGGTAGCATTTGGTGCTACGATAGTAGCGCCTATGATGTGCTCATTATTGTCTGCCATAAGTTTAATGAAGCCATATTCGAGTTCGTTGATTTGATTGGCAGAAAAATCGCTAAGTTGGACGATAGCTCTGCGACATTTGCGGTCGCGTTCTAAGAGATCACGATCATTTAGGCCAATAGTTGCAACTTCTGGGAATGTATTAACGGTACGAATAAAACCATTATAATTGGCGGTGGATTTAGCTTTATGAATAATATTAGAAACTAAAATAGAAGCTTGATATTTGGCACGTTCGGTGGATGAATCCAGAGTACCGATAGCGTCGCCGATGGCGTAGATATTTTTGGTACTGGTTTGGAAATATTTGTTAACCGTAATGCCGGTATGTTTGTAATCTACCCCGGCGTTTTCTAGCCCTAAATCTAGAGATGGCTCTGAACCAGTGGCTAAGATGATGCAATCTACGCGGACGAATTTTTCTTGGCCGCTAGTGATAAAAATTACGCGCTTGGAAATATTGTCTTGCTCTAAGGCTACGACTTTGGCATTGGTGACGACCATGATGCCAAGCTCGTTTTCGAAATAATCTTTGATGCAGGCGCCAACTTCTTTGTCTTCGCGCGGGAGAAGACTGGAACTGCGTTCCATGATGATGACTTTAGCACCGAGTTCGGCGTAGTATTCGGCGATTTCGCAGCCAGTAGGGCCACCACCAACGACGAAGACGTATTTTGGTAATCTACGAATTTTGAGCGCGGTAGTTGGAGTGAGGTGATTGACGGAATCTAGACCGGAAATGCCGGTAACTTTGAGTTTGGCGCCGGTGGCGATGATGAAATTGTTGGCAATGTATTGTTGATTGCCTACGGCGATAGTTTTATTGTCTATGAAATTAGCGTTGCCGGGGATTAAAGTAACGCCGGCAGACTGAAGTTTATGTTGGTTTTCGGCGTTGATAACGCTAGAAATGTGCTCTTGGTGAGAAACTAAGGTGGGGAAATTATAATGCAAATCTTGTCCGCTAAAGGCAGGAAAATTGGACATTTGATGATAGTTATGCGCGAAATTGAGGCTAACGAGGTAGGGGATGTCACGATTACAATCGGTGCCACTAGGATTCTGGCCATCGACAATGGCGACGCGCTTTCTAGCTTTGGCTAGTTTAAAAGCGGCGGTACGGCCAGCGGGTCCGCTGCCGATAACAATGTAATTGAAACTGTTTTGTGTTGCCATATCTTTATATTATTTTATCATAATTTTCATAGACGTAAGCTAAATCACGACTGTATTTTCTTAGCTCTTTAGAAACCGCTCGGATTAAGTCGCGTTCGGTAATGATGGACTTGTCCGCGAGGGATTTTTGTGCAGCAGCGATGGAGCGGTCTATGAATAATTCTGCGGCGCCGATAGGAATACCAAGAGCGTGAGCGTGGCGTTTTAGATTGGTGCGGAGTGATTTTTCGGTTTTGGTATCAATCATAAGATAATCTCCAGAATTAATAATATAGCGATTAATATATAGCTAATGCTGATGGTGGTTTTGAAAAATAGTTTATTTTTAGTGCGAGAACGCATAATGGAAACGAGGTTGTTGCCGGTATGAAAAGTGATGTGGGCGATGAAGAGTGGTAAAATGGCGCTGAGGACGTAAAGGAAAATAAAAAGGTAACTATGGGTGGTGAAGTTTTTTAGTAGTTCGGTGGAAACTATAATATATAGTGGTAGGGTAAATGGTAATTCGAAGACGCCGGATAGAAAACCAAGGACGATAGTATCGGAACGGTTTTTGGCGGTGGAAGCGCGGAGCAAGAAACTTTTGGCGATTTTGCGAGAAATGAAGAGTTCGGAACCTTTGCCTTTGCGATAATAGAATAGAAAAGCAGCGATGGCGCAAGAAAAGAAAATCCCGATCATGATCCATGGAAAGATGTTACTAAAAAAAGATTGTTCTAAGGCGAGAAAGGCAACGGTCGCATAAATGATCACAAAAAATAGTGCAGTAAAAATTTCGGCGCCGATGATAAAAGAAAGACTCATGTCGTCAGCTTTTTTGGCGGTGGTTTTGCCAAGTGCGGAGTGATAAAAAACGGCAAAAATACCAGGCATAAGCTGCATGAAAACCTGAATAAGCATAGCTAAAAAGATAATTCCGACAGATATGAAAATGCTCATGTTTTAATTATAACACGTAGGGGGTTGTAATTCTAGACGTTTCATGCTAGTCTTCGCGGTATGAAAAAATTATTGATATTTTTAACTATTATTTGCGGGGTGGTGCTGGGTGGAATTAACGTGAATTTTGGCCAGGCTTGGGCTGAAGAGGGTGATAATGAAACTAAAGAATTGCCAGAATTGTATATTAAGGCGATAAATCCTGGATATACAATTGATGGAGTAAGTAATGTCGGAGAAATGATAGAAATTGCTCGAAAGAATAGCTCCGATGAACCGATTTCGCTCGCCGGTATAACCATTCACTATACTAATTCTAGCGGGAATACTACAATGCTTGTGGAATTTCCTGAGCACAGTTGGTTTGCCGGCGACTCTATCCTCCTTAAGTTGGCCAGCTCACCTAGTAGTGAGCTGGCGGCTGCAAATTATACTAAGACATTGGCTTTTAAAGGTGGGCCGGTGACCATCAAGAAAGGAGATGAGATAATTGACGAAGTGTGTTGGACGGGGAAAGATGGGTGTTATAAAGATTTTAAGTCTGCTACGCCAACGGTTCTAGTGCGAAATTTAGAGACCAGTGAATTTGAACATCTGGCAAATTATGAACCGGTTTATCATGCGGAAAATTATTATGAAGATGCTCCAGCGGATGAAGGGTATGGTGGAGTGAGCCAGTGCAAGGGGCTGGTATTTTCAGAAATATTGAGTTATTACGAGACGTCGCAGAGCGAACAATTTATAGAGCTATATAATTCTGGCGCGGAGCAAATTTTGACGGATGGCTGTAACTTGAGATATAAGAATAAAAGTTATCCTTTAAGTGGGATTGTAAAGCCGGAAGGATATTTAGTGCGATATGCGACGGATTTTAGTTTAACGAAGAACCCTACGTCGTCTAACTCAGTGGAATTGATCGATGCAGATGGGGAAGTTTTGGACAAGCTAGAATATCCGAATGGGCAACGGAAGGGAACGTCTTATATGTTTGTGGGGTATGATGAGGCAGGGAAGGAAATTTGGCGGGTTTCGTATGCGATAACGCCGGGAGAAGCGAACAACTATCAGGAATATAAAACTTGCGAAGTGGGAAAGGTGTTAAATGAGGCGACGGGGAATTGCGTAAAAGTGACGAGTGTGACGGAAAAGGTGTGCCCAGAAGGGCAGTATCTAAATATTCTGACCGGGAGATGCAGAAAAATACCGGAAATTACATCTAGCGAGGTGAAATGCAAGGAAGGATATTACTTAAATGAAGAGACTGGCCGGTGCCGCAAGATGCAAAATAACGATGGGGCAGACTATGCTTTGGATGTTGAGCAATACGAAGAGAGTTCGTCATTTGTGGCGCTATATGCGGTGATAGGAGTGGCGCTGGTGGGGATTATTTACGTAGTATTTCAGTTTAGGCGAGAGATTGCGAAGCTAATTCGTAAAGTTTTTCGACGATTTCGGTAAAGACTTGCTCGCGACGTTGGTCGCCGTTGATATTAATGAGTAAATTTAAATCGCGATAGTGCTGTAAGACTGGGAGGGTTTTAGTGCGGAATTCTTCCATGCGGTTGCGGAAAGTTTCAATGTCTTTATCGTCTTTGCGTTCGCCACGATCGCCGAGAAGTTTGGCGGCTTCGAAACGAGACTCGACATCGGCTTCAGAGATGTTGAGGAGTATAACAGCTTTAATGTCATGACCACTGCCGGCGGCGACAGACATCACCTGGTTTTCTTCGCCGGACCAACGACCAATAGAAGAGAGAACCAGTGGATAAGGTTTGAGGTCTTCGCGCTCAAAATATGGTAAAACCCATTCGTAGAAAATATTAGTGGGTATTAGATTGCCAAATTCGGTGAGATTTTGACGAGTTTCTTCTTCTTTGGCGCGGATGATGAGACCAGACGAGAGAAATTTAGCACCGAGAGTCTCAGCAAGGCGAACTCCCTGAGTGTCTTTGCCGGACATTGGAAGGCCGAAAACGTTGATAGAACCAGTGCCAAGCCACTGTTTGATTACTTTGATTTTATCTTCCATATAGTGATTATAACATATGATATAATGTAATTATGGAACTCAGCGAGAGACAGAAGCAAATTTTGTGTCAGATAATTGAAGAATATGCAGAAACAGCGTCACCGGTGGGTAGCGTAACGATGGCGAAGCTTTTTGGGGTATCGCCAGCGACGATTAGGGCAGAGATGGCACGGCTGGAGGGGCTGGGGCTAATTGCACAGCCGCATACTTCGGCGGGAAGGGTGCCGACAGATGCTGGGTACCGTTTCTATGTGAATTCTTTGGAGGATAATACGGGGGATGTGAGGAATGAAGTGTCTTTAGAACGGGGAAACCATGTGCTAGAGGTGAGAGTATCTTCGCAATCGCGCGCGGATGCAGCAATTCGTGGGGCGGTGGACGCCTTGGTGGAGCTAACGGGAAATTTGGGCTTAGCGACGATTGGCGGGCAGCTGTATTTATCTGGGATTTCGCGATTATTTACGCAGCCGGAGTTTATGGATACGAGGAGAGTGCAGTCGGTGGCGAAGCTACTGGATAATTTGGAGCCGTGGCTGAGAGAGACTGCGCCGGGTGAGCCGCTAAATATCTTCATTGGGCAAGAGAATCCAATTGGCAAGAATTCGGAAGTGTCGTTGGTGATTTCGAAATTCCGGTCACCGTTTTCGGACAGAAGCTATATTGGAGTATTAGGGCCGACTAGACAGAATTATTCGCGAGTGATGGCGCTAGTGCGACATGCTGGCCGAGTGCTAGAAGAAATAATGTGAAAGGAGTAGGATGAAGAAAAAAGATTTTGCGACAGTGGAGGGGGATGTAAAGAATGAGAAAGGTCCGGCTGATGGCAAAGACGCAAACATGGCGAAAATTGCGGAGCTGACGAATGATTTGCAGCGGACGCGGGCGGATTTTGAGAATTATCGGAAGCAGGTGGAAATCCAGAAGGAGAATGAAAAAAAAGCTGCTAAACTTGCGACGGTGTATAAATTATTGCCATTACTTGATGATCTGGACAGGGCGATTAGTGCTTATGCGGAGCTTAAGCCAGTAGAAAAATCTTTGGACAAGACCTTGAAAGAGTTGAAACTAACAAAAATTCCATCAGAGGTGGGCGCGGAGTTTAATCCGGATATTCATGAGGCGATTTTGGTGGAAGAAGGCGACGGTGAAGGCGAAAAGATATCGGAAACTTTGCGTGCGGGATATTATTATGAGGGCGAAGTTTTGCGCCCGGCGATGGTAAAGGTGAAAAAATAGAGTTCACCTCTTTACTTTTTGGCAGTAAAATGATAAAATAATGGGAAGTTGAAAGGAATTATTTATGGCTGAATATAAGTTGACGCTAGAAAAGCGTGAAATCACCGGAAAGAAACTCAAACTCTTAAGAGAAAAGGGATTGATTCCGGCAGTGGTGTATGGTGAAGGAGAACCGGTCTTAGTATCTTCTGAATATATAGCTACTGAAAAGGTATTGAATGGTGCAGGATATCACTCCGCGATTGATTTGGATGTGGCTGGTAAGAAACAGCTCGCAATCGTGAAGGATGTACAGATTGACCCAGTGTCGCGCAAGATTGTGAACATTGAGTTCCAGGCGATTTCGGCGGATAAGGCAGTGGAAGCTACTACGCCAATTGCGATTATTAACTTTGAGGCCTCTGAAGCTTCTAAGATTTACCATTTTGCAATGACGCAAGCGTTGGAAGAAATTGATGTGAAGGCGAAGCCAGCAGATCTTCCAAAGGAACTTGTAGTAGATGCGGCGAGCTTGAAAGAACTTGATGATAAGTTGGTGATTTCTGATATTATTTTGCCGAAGGGCGTGGAATTTGCAGATAAGGAACTTGAATCTGACCAGGTAGTGGCGTCGCTTTATGACCCAGCAGCAGAAGCGGCAGCACGTGAGGCTGAGGCAGAAGCGCCGGCAGTGGATGCGGCTGATGTGCCTTCAGAGAATGGTGCTAAGCCAGAAGAAAATGCTGATGAGGCAAAGGCTGAAGAACAGAAATAGTTTTATCGGGGGGGGGGGCTATTTCTTTAAAGAATCAGTATTAGTAATTAGGCGTTCTAGAAACGCCTTTTTTGCTGTTTCGGCGTTACTATTGTCGCCTTGCCAGGCAAAGAGAGCTGGATCCTGGAGTGCGCGGGCGAAAGAAAAGGTGATTGGCCAAGGGAAAGGGCCATTCTGGAGCACAGCGGTGAGATTAGCGGTGGCTTGCTCTGGAGTTTGGCCGCCAGAGAGGAAAACGATGCCGGCGAGTTCAGACGGAACGTGGTTTTTGAGCACTTTGGCGGTGGTGTGACCGACTTCTTCTGGGATAGATTGAGTGTGGAACTTTTTGCCGGCGAGAACCATATTGACTTTGAGAATACAGGCACGGAGATTGATGCCGAAATCTTTTAGAGTAGAAAAGAGGGTATCAAGGATGTGGCCGGTGATG
Source organism: Candidatus Saccharimonadota bacterium (assembly GCA_017512925.1). GTDB lineage: Bacteria > Patescibacteriota > Saccharimonadia > Saccharimonadales > Saccharimonadaceae > Nanosyncoccus. The sequence goes on from JAFWEN010000001.1 coordinate 11,416, forward strand.
GCGGCAGAATTTTCAATGGAATAGTTATCATCGTAGACGAGTTCTGGTTCGACGATGGGAACGAGGCCGGCGGATTGACAGATTTTGGCGTATTCGGCGAGGATGCGGGAGTTTTCGGTGATGGCGTGATCTGTAGGAGTGATGATTTCGCCGTTTTCAGACAAGGTGAGATTAAAGGCAGCACGCCATTTGGCGAAGCGAATACCCATTTGATAGTATTCGCGGAGACGTTCAGCGAGGCCATCTAGACCTTTGGTATATGTTTCGTCTGGATTATCGGTAAAAGGCTCAAGGCCTTGGTCGACTTTAATGCCGGGGACGATTTGGTGAGAGATTAAGAAGTCTGGGATGGGTTCGCCAGTATTCATGTGATCACGAGCGGTTTCGTCGAAGAGAATAATGCCGTTTAGGTGTTGCTCGATGTCTGGGGCAGTGAAAAAGAGATTGCGGTAGTCGTGACGATTTTCGTAAGTATCAGGGATGTTTAAGGTAGCAAATTTTTTCTGAATGGAGCCACCGGACTCGTCGGCGGCGAGGATGCCTTTGGGTGGGCGAACTAGGGTGGCGGCGATAAGCTCGAGATTGTCTTCGGTGGAGCTGGAGTGAATTGTCTCTAGTTCGGTGAGGCTGAGAGTGGAGCTCAATGTGGAGTTTTCGGCGTTGATTTTGGCTAGGCGGAGGCTTTTTTCTACGGAATAGCCTTGGATGAAACCGGCAAGAATGGTGGCGGAAAGGATAGAGAAAACGGAAAGATGTGTGAGGGTGTCGATACGATCGACTGAAATATCTTCTGAAATGTCTCGATATGATATGCTAGATGGGGAAATATTGACAACAATATTGGAAGGATAGTTGGTCGGTGGGGCTGATTGGAGCGCCGAAGTTTTTTCCGCAAAAATGAGGCTGGTCTTAGGGGCGAGAGAGGAAAGAGCCTCTTGATTTCTGGATGTTATGTAGACAATAAGCTTGGTGGTGGAGTTCTGAGCTAGATAACTAGAAATTTTTTCAATTTCTTGAGTGTTTAGAGCAGCGGAGCGGTCTATGTAGATGTAATCTAGGGGAGTTTCGGGAGGAGTAAAAAGAGTTGGGGTTGGAGAGCTAGGCGACAAGTAAGAAACGCCGTCGTCGGCGACCAGGATATAACGGTGAGCTTCTGGCGAAATCGGTGCGTCCGGAGTGTAATTGGTGATGGTTGCATTTAGGCCGAGGTTGGACAAAACTTCTGAGGTAATGGCGGCGCCACCGAAATTGCTGGAGCGATGGAAAAAGTGGTGGCTGGAGGAATTGAAGCTGAAATCTAGCCAAGCAGTGCCAGTACGGTCTTTTTCAAAATGCTCGGTGCGCGAATCAAGATTCAGATAAACGTCTTTGATGACGTTGCCCACGATTAAAATATTCATAAGAATATTATATCACGCCGAGAATTCCGCGCAAGGCGTAGGCGGTGTCTTCGTGGCTACGGACTGTGATGGTGTCGATGCCCATTTGGACGACTGGATAATCATTACCGCCAGGTTGGGTCATGTCGCCAAAATAAAGGATGTCTTCTTTGGTAACGTGGAGTTCTTCTAAGAGGTGGGTCATGCCGAACTTTTTGTTCATGCCGGGAGTAATGGCATTAATAGAGGTGGTGCCACCGATTTCGTAATCAAATTCGGGGGCGAGTTCTTTGCAACGCTTAACGATTTGTTCGCGTTTCTTGCAATCTGGATCCCAGGCGTATTTCTCTTCGGTGCCGGCTTTTTGACCAAGGGCGGAGAAGGTGACTTGAGAAAGGCGGTTTTCAATAATTTCATCACCTGGCTGGAGCTTGTCTTCTTCCCAGAAGCCAAGTTCGCGGGCGGATTTCTCGATGGTTTCGCTGATTTTGGCGACTTGCTCTTCGGTGAGCGGGAAATTATAGATCTGTTGCCATTCGTTGTCTACGTAGCGATAATATTGAGTGCCTTGAGCGACAAAAAGATGAAGGTGCGTAAGTTGCTCGGAGGTGGCGCCGCGCTCCACGAGGCGATTGACAATCTGGATGAGAAATTGGTCAAATTTTTGCCCAGAGATGGGACAGATTTCGAAATGGTCTAGGCAACCGATTAGCAGGTCGGCGATTTCGTCGGGGATGGGCGTCTTGGCGACGTTTAAGGTTTGGTCTATGTCAAATGCAAGTACTTTTTTCATAATACTTCAATTATATCATGTTATAATGGATGTATGAAAACTTATATCGTGGGCAATTGGAAGTTGAATTTTACGGTGGGGGAAGCTTCAATTTATCTTCATAAATTACAGAGAAAATTACCAAATTACAGGGATGTAGAAGTGGTTGTAGCGCCATCGACATTGGCTTTGCAGCCGTTGTCGTTGCAGATAGATAGGCACAGGATGAAACTGGCCGCACAGAATGGATTTTATCGTGATTATGGAGCGTTCACGGGGGAGACTTCGTTTTCACAGTTGCGTGGGTTAGTGGATTATGCGATTATTGGACATTCGGAGCGTCGGTACATTTTCCGAGAGGATGACAAAATGGTGGCAAAAAAGGTGGCTGCGGCGCTGAGAAATAAGATTTCGCCGATTTTGTGCATCGGCGAAACGGAGAGCGAGCGAGCATTTGGTGAGACTAAGGATGTGATACACGATCAGTTGGTGGGTGGATTGTCCGAAATTGGTGATGATGAAGTTTCGCGTGTGATTATTGCATATGAGCCGGTGTGGGCGATTTCGTCAACGAAGGCGGCAAGAATAGCTACACCAGATGAAATTACTGAGGTAGTGAAAGAAATTCGGGCGGTTCTAAAGGAGATGTATGGTGCGAAAAAGTCAGAAGAAATTCCGGTGTTGTTTGGCGGTAGTGTAAGTCCGTCTAATGCAGGCGCGTATTTGACTGTACCGGGGGTGAATGGTGTTTTGGTGGGAGGTTCTTCCTTGATTCTAAGTGAGTTCATTGATATAATTGATATAGCGAAAAGAGTTAGAGCATGAATAAACGATACATGGATTTTGTGCCGGTTAGTGCCACACACAAGATAGTGCGTGATGATGTTGATGAGCCGGTCAAGCCTGTAGTGGAGAAAGCACAGCCTGAGCGTAGCGTTAAAATGGCAGAAAAAAAAGCTAGTGAACCGCAGTTTGGAGTGATTGAAGATTTGCAATCAAAATTTGTTAAGACTGAGGTGGTTAAGCGGCCGTTAAACGGTGGGGTGAAGAGAAATAGCTCTGGTGGTGATAACAAGAAAACGGCAGAAGAAGAAAAAGTTTTACGTAATGCGGTAAGGAAGGCGGAATCTGCAGTTAAGAATGAAAGTGAGCCTAAAAAACGCATAGAGATGAAGACGCCTTTCGTGAATACAGAAAAGGTGACGAAGCGGCCGCTATCAAAAAATGTTTATCAGAAGAAGGTAGTGGCGCCGAAAGAAGAGAGCTCGAAGTCGATTACGATTATTACTTCGGAGAAGAAAGATTCTAAGGTTGGAATTGTAGTAGCAGTGATAATAACGATTATTCTAGGGGCGACGGCAGGGACGGTGGCGTTTTTGCTATTGCCGAAATAGGTTTTTGTATGACTGATCCGCTATTGAAATACGTGATGAAAAACGATAAGAAGGAAGATATTTTTCATACTTCGACGTATGGGCGTGCGCAGAGCGGACAGGGGTTTGGAGCGACTTCTAATCAGACATATAATGCAAGGATGGCGGTGGAGCAGAACCGGCGGATGGTGAAGGGTTATGATGATGCGGGGATTGTGAATCAAGCGCGAGGAAATGCACCGCGAGCGAAGACATATACCCCGCCGAAAGATACTGGGCTTAGGAAAGCCGGTGGTGGAATTAGAGCTGGCGGGCCAGGGACGATAGCAAAAAAAGATTGAGAGTAAAACTCTCAATTTTTTGGTGCGGAGTCTGGTGCGGGTAGAGAGAATCGAACTCTCATCTCAAGTTTGGAAAACTTGCATACTAACCACTGTACTATACCCGCAGTGGGGTGGGATATCGGGATTGAACCGACGACCTTCTGGACCACAATCAGACGCTCTAACCATCTGAGCTAATCCCACCATGTAAATTATTATACATTTTTGGCCGGAAAAATCAAGGGGTGGAGTGGGGGATTTGGGCCGTGAATTTGACAAAAGTAGTGGTACGGGGCGCTGATATTGACATTTAAAGATAAACGTGATATAATGAGGTTAATTGTACATTAAAAAGGAGTTAGGGTTTTTGCGACTTGTTTTTTCTGTACAATGGCCAGTAGAAAAGGGAGGATGAAAAATATGGCTAGTTTAACAAAACGCATTAACCGGCTTTTCCAGTCTGCCGATGAAGTGGCAGAAGAGGAAGTAACAGAAGAAATGCCGGAAGAAACAGGAGAATCGCGCCTTGATTTGATGATGAGACGTTTTCGCGAGCGGCTGGAACCCCTGGAAGAATTTAATAAAGAAAGGGAAGACAAAGAGCTCGGAGCCCAAATCGGCATCGCTAAGAGAAATCTTGATAGTAGAGACGCGGACTCAATCGAAATTATTTCTATGGCTCTTGACAATGCTGAAAAAATGATGAAAAATATCATCGAGAAAGAGGCTGAAGAAGAAGCCAAGGCGGCCGAAGAGGCTAAAGCGATTGAAGAGGCTGAGGCAGCTGAAGAAGCTAGAAAGGCTAAAGAAGCCGAAGAACTCAAAGCAGCTTTGGCGTTCGAGGAAGCCAGGAAGGCTGAAGAGGCTAGGAAAGCCGAAGAGGCCAGAAGGGCTGAGGAAGCCCGGAAAGCTGAGGAGGCCAGAAAGGCTGAAGAGGCTCGGAAAGCTGCCGAGAAAGCAAAACAGACGCAATCGAAGCAGGAGCAGCCGAAACAGGTGTCGCAGCAGAAAAAGAAGCGGAAGAAGAACAAAAAGCAGCAGTCTGCACAGTCAGCACCGCTTCCGCCGAAACAGGCACATCCGGTGTTGCAGCCGAAACAGCAGACACCGCTTCCGCCAAAACCGCAGTCTGCGCAGAAAACGCAACAGGATGATGTGAAACTTGCATCACTGGTTTTGGAATATCTTGGATTGTGCGGAACGCCGAAAAAGCTTGTTAGTGAGCTGTTGGCTGGAGATGTAAATCGTTTCTTCGAACTTGCGAGTGAATATGCTCGCGAGTGCGGAAAACTGAGTTATTGTGTAATTGAGGCTACTCAGCTTAGTGATATGGTAATATTGCCAGTTCGACGTGAAGATCAAAGAGCGAAGGGCTTCTGGATTAAACAGAAGCTTTACACTGGAATTACAGTCGATCCTGTAACTAGTAAAACTGTAAGATTTGGTACTTTGTACCCGGATGACTATAAGCAGCTTACTGGAAGAGATGTAAAAAATATTGACGAGCGTAACGTGATTCTGGTTACGGTAGACAGCGGAAAAGTTACTGGAGAAACTAACCTTCAGGATTACATTACTGAAGCTGCGTTGAAAAACTCCTAACTTTTAGAATTGCCCGGCTTTAAGCCGGGTTTTTCATGCCCTAAAAATGATTAATGCGAGGGGTAGATTTGTGTTTTGCCATAAGCGTAAAAAGTGGTATTAATATTGACAAAAAAGCGAAAGTGTGATACAATGGAAGTAGTCTAAGTTTTGGGTGTGTTATCAAGACCGGACGACCATTAACAACCGGATCATCTCAGGTTTCAATGGTTATTTTTTTGAAATCTGAGTCTATGCAAATCCCCGTCCCCCAAACCCATGGAGGCGGGATGCCTCCAAAATACATCTTATAGATAGAATATTAGGAGGTGAACTAAGATGTCAGGAATGTTTGAAAAAATTTTCTTTTCATTGCTCGCAACTTTCTTAGTTGATATGTTTTTTAAATCTATGATGACTAAGAAGGCGAGAGCGCATGAGATAATCTACCTTGCTCCGCTTAGCATAGCTGTTGGAGTAATTACGGTAGTATTAGCATTGATGTCGCTTGTGCCGATTTTGGCAGTATTATCTGCTGTCGGCTTTGTGGTCGTGATGGCGTTTATTATGTATCGTTGGTGCTATAGTGGACGCGACGGAAAACAATTCGCGTTGTTTGTCTGTTGCGAGCTTATTTACGCTATGTTACTTAACGGTGCTGTATCCGTGCAATATGTATGGCCGGTAGTTTACTCCTTTGTGGCTAGGTTACCTATCGTTGCTTTTACTGCTTGCGTAGCGGTTGGCGCGATTAGGACGCTGCATAGGATGCAACGAAAGGGCAGAAATTGGTGTGGTTATGCCGTAATTGTGATTGCGGTGGTAGCCGCGATGATTGTATGCTATTCTGGTGTTTCTGGAGTAGCAACGGCTATTCGAGTATCTAAAGCAGGCATGGCTAATGCCGTTGAGAAGGCGGTGACGACAGTGAATGCTGAAGAATCGGAAGAGACGGTGAAAGCGACTGCGGCTCCAGTTGAAACGTGGTATCATTTTTACAATGATGACCTGCAAAATGATGGAGACCTGACGAACGACTTTAACTTTGGACCAGACCCATATGTTGCTGGAAAGGATAACGCGGAATATTATTTTCAGGACCTTCAAAACCAATTGGTGGGAGCGAATGGATATATTCTGGACCCGTCCTTCATATCCGCGATAGCGTCTAGCTTAGACCTGTTCTGTAATACTGACTATATAGGAGAGGTTCTATATAGTGGTAATGTAGGCATGGTCGATAAACTGAACCAGTTAGAAAAGTCTGATGCGTCTACTGCGGTTTTGCAAGGTGACAAAGAGTTGACGGTCAATTTGGCTAATGCGTTAAAAGGATACATATTGGAAGCTACACCTGTTTATAAAAAGGTACGGGTGAAGAATGCTTTTTATATGAATCCGCATACCATAATTGGGTTTCCTGGTTTGGTTTTTTACGAAGAACCTGAAGTAAAAGAAGAATGGTGCCTAATACTTCAGTTTAAGACTGAAAAAGGACCGCGTTCTTTAGTGTTGTGTAGGAAATGTCGTTATCAGGCGGCTAATTTGGCTGAAGCAATAGATGTTAAACCTCAGCCGAAACCTACGCCGGTTAATCCGACACCGACGCCTACTCCAAAAGTGACGCCGATACCGACGCCAACGTCAACACCGACTCCGACCCCTACGCCGGGGCCGAAGCCAACACCAACACCTACCCCGACACCTACACCAACACCTACGCCTACCCCAACACCAACACCGGGCCTTCACAAGGATCCGAGTGAAGGGACTCAGGGAGACCTAGTAGGTCCGAATGACAACAAGGGGCCTGGCGAGTCGACTCCGAGTGATACCGGTAGGTCATCGAAAGACGAGTATCCAAATTCGTCTTCTAACGAGACTTATCCGGAATATAAGGAGGAGATTGTCGAGAAGCAGGAACAGCGGAGCGGTGATGACCCGTCGACTCCGACGGTAACAACGCCACCAGGAACAGTTGTAGACGGTTCTGGTGGCAATATCGATAAGCCTACTGTAGAACATGACACATCAAATGATGCTGGTCATAACTACGGTGATGATAAGGACACTGGGCATATGGAAATGCCCGATTAATGCATAGGCGCGCGAGAGCGCAAAAACACGTATCTTGGGGAAGATACGCGCACGTTAGAAACCTGGCGGCTAAGGCCGCTGGGTTTCTCCAAGATTTGAAATTTGAGATGATTCGGTTGGTGGGAAAAGAAGAAAATTAACAATTCGGCTAGCAAAAAAGAATTATTAATTTTCTATAAGAAAGGAATATCATGAATAAAATTTATAAAACTGTGCTTGGCACAGCGGCTGCGGTGATCGTGGCTGGCGCTACGATGATTCCAATGCCTGTATTGGCATGGAATGATTCTGATGGTGGTCGTCCGAGTTATACTATTGAACAAATCAAGCAGGGTAAACTTGGTGATACTATTACTTTTAACTCGATTTCCGATAGTAAAATTGGTGACGAGAAAAACTTTGTCGGTGCAAAGGATGTAACTTCTACAAGTTCTATTTGGAGTGCCGATACGATTGACGTAAAAGATGGTGGTACTTATACTGTGCGTCTTTACGTACACAACAACAGTCCGCTCGGTAAGGAAAAAATTGCAGAGAATGTAACTGCGAACTTTTCTATTCCGACGTCTGTTGGCAAGGAGCTGACGATTGTCGGTTACCTTAATTCTACAAATGCAAAGCCTACTCGCTATTGGGATGAAGTTACCTTCCGCGCAAGTGAAGATATTTATCTTGAATATGTGGATGGTTCTGCTGAATACACTAACGCCAAGATGGGTACTGTGAAACTTCCTAATGAAGTTATTACTTCTGGTGCTAAACTTGGCTACGAATCACTTGATGGTAAGATTCCAGGTTGTTATGAATATGATGGCGTGGTAACTATCAAGGTTAAGGTTCATAAGTCTGTGAATGCAAAGCTTTCTAAGACTGTACGTATTAAGGGTACGAAAGAATGGAGCGAATCTGTCAACGCAAAGATCGGTGATGAGGTTGAGTTCCAAATTGAATATGAAAACTGGCTAAACGAATCTGTTGAAAACGTGATGATTCGCGATGTGCTTCCAAATAATTTGGAATATGTGGCTGGTTCTACATATCTATATAACGCTAAGTATCCAAAAGGTGATCATGTTAAGGATGATACGGTAACTACTACTGGCATTAACATTGGTGGTTATGCTACTAAGGGCAATGCCTTTGTTCGCTTTACTGCGAAGGTCGTGAATAATAGCTTAGTGTGTGGTTCGAACCAATTGGTAAACTGGGCAAGCTCTACGGTGAACTCTAAAGTATCAAAGGATGATGCTTCTGTGTTCGTAGTGCGTGATAATTGTGAGCCGGAGCCAACTCCTACTCCAACACCTACACCAGAGCCAACTCCTACACCTAAAGTAATTCCAGATACTGGTCCTACTGAAGTTGTAGCGATTGCGCTTGGTGCGGGTACTTTAACCACTGTTACTGGTTACTATGTTGCTAGCCGTAAAAAGTTAATGAAATAACACGTTGACCGCTTCACGGGTGGTTGAAAAAGGCGAGCTCTAGAGATGGGGCTCGCTTTTTTGGTTTTTGTTAGCATAAGTGATATAATAAGTGGCATGGATAATAATCTTTCCGAGAATGATCCATATCGTGGGATGAATTCGGGCAGTGATAGTATTCGGCCGGATTTTTTAGGCAAACAAGATGGTGCTGCGAAAGATTTGAAAAGTGCAGAAAAAGCCGCGAGCGGTGAAATTGGGAAGAAAGAGAATTCTGTAAGCGGGGTGAAGGATGGCGAAGAAAAGCCAGGGAAAATTTTTACTGGTTCTGGAAAGAAAAGCCTTAGTGGCCCCAAAAGTTTTGGCGGAAAATTCAAAGGAATGTTTAAAAAACATGGACCGTTGGTGGCGATTTTCATGGGGATTGTCGGAGCGGGGGCGTTGGCGTTTGGCGGACAATCGCTAATGCCGGTGGCAATATCGGAGATGATTATACAGAAATTAAATTCGATTGGGGTGTCGTCTACAATCACGAGCGACGTGTGGTTAGACACGCAGCTAAACACTGGTATTCGACCAGAGGGTGAGGAAGTTACAGAAGAAAATAAGTTTGCTTTTTCGCAGTATCAGGTGCGAAGTTTTGCGGCGCAAGGAATGAAATTGACGGATGAAGATGGAGTGACGAAATTGATGTATCGGAAGACGGATAGAGAGAAAAGTTGGGTGGCTGTAGTGGGGAGTGAACACGCGGGGGCTGGAATCTCAGTAGAAGAAGCGCTAAGCGATAGAGATTTCGTAATACCATATACGGCAGCTGCGAAAGGTTGGCGTGGAGGAAGTAGCGGATGGTTTGATACGATGATGAATAATATAACTTCTACTAAGCTAAGTATTACGCGAAATAGATGGGCGAGCTATACGGCGAGATCGATGGGGAAGATGACGGATCAGTTTTTAGAATTGGCGAAGGGAACGGTGAAAGATAAGACGAGTGATGCTAAGGTGGAAGCATCAAAGGAAATGAATCGAGAAGAATATGAAGCTGCGACAGAAGCGTCGTATAAGCAAGCTGGAAGAATTGATGATCCAGTAGAAGGGGGTGGGCCGATAGAGGAAGGTAGTACGATAGTAGCGTATGATCATGATGTAGCGCCAGAGGAAGGCGTGGGTGATTGGGACTCCGCTCAAGGTCTAGGTGAAAATGGTGAAGCATTGACAGTGACAAATCTTGAGAAGTATGGATATTTAAGGGATGAGAACGGAAACTTGCGGTATGATGATGATGGAGCGCCAATGTATGGATTGTTACCAGATGATACTCCAAATGACCAGGTGGATAAGTTTAAAATAGAAGCAGATAATTCTGACGCAGTAGTGAATGATGTGGCCGATGTGGGCGTGCTGGAATCGAAGTTAATGAACAAAGCGATGGGGGTAGCAGGTGCGGCGGCGACGGCGGCGAATGTAGGTTGTGCGGTGATTGAGGGACTAATGTCTATTTATACGGTAGCGTCGGCCTATCAATCGTTGCAATTTTTGAACTTGGTTTCTGGATTTTTAGAGTCAGTGGATAAAATGAAAGCGGGGAGTGGAACTGAGAGTCCGATTCATGAATATAGTACAAATTTAACTACGGCTGCGACGACGAGTGCAGCAGATGGCGAGTCGAATGAGGGCGGAATGAAGACTGCGATGGAATCAGAATGGATGTCGTGGCTATTTTCGGACAAGCCAATTAATTCCAACGACCCTAGTGTTAAAAATACGAATTTTGAATCAGTAATGGCTGGATTGAGTGGTTTGACTAGTAATATCGCATTGACTGCAGACGTATTCGAGAAATGTGGATATGTAAAGGTTGCTGCTGCGGGGGCCGAGTTGGTGCTAACAGGTATGAGCTTTATTCCTATAATAGGCGGAGCAGCAAAACTATCGCAAGTAGCAATGAAAATTGGTGCAAAAGTAGTGACTAGCCTTGTGGTGCAGACTTTTTTCAGCATAGCGATACCGATTATAGCGAAGAAAATCATTAATTCTGTGGTGAAAAATGCGGCGACAGAATGGTTTGGTGAAGATCTGGGGAATGCAATGTTAGCAGGGGCTGGTAAATATCTTGGTGGAAATGGTACGTCTGGTGGGCAAAGTGCAGGTAGTATGGAAAAAGTAATGGCATACCTGGGAGAGCAACAGACTGTGATTGCGAAGGAGGCAGAATATCAGCGTGCGGTAAAGAGCCCGTTTGATATTACTTCGCCATATACATTTTTAGGGAGTTTGGCGTATGCGGTGATGCCGATGGCGTATTCTAGTGGCGGGGTGTCATCTGCGGTGACGAATATGTCTACACTAACATCTAATGCAATTGCTGCAATATCGCCAGGTGCGTCAGCAGTAGAACTTGGGCGCAAGATTGATTCAGTGGGGGAATGTCCGTTGCTTGAGAATATGGGTGCGGTAGGAGATGCTTCTTGTAATGAATATGTAATTACAGATCCAGCGACGATTAGGGAGGCGCCGCTGACTGTGAAAGAGCAGGTTGCTGATTTAACGGATGAAAATGGCCAGAAGGCTTTGAATGAGGACGGTACTATTAATGATAAATCTGATTTAGCGAAGTATATTACATTTTGCGGACAAAGGACTTCGCAGCTGGGGTTAAAAGATTCGGGGATTGTGGATAAATTGCAGGATGGTGTTGAAAAAACGGAAGATGGAGAAGGACAGGAAAAGTGGTACCAAAAGGCCTGGAATTGGCTTGGAAAAGTATTTAGCGTAACCCCAGGGATTTCTGAGACACAAAATGTTTTGGAATCAATCCGTGATGCGAGGTTGATGCAGTGGGCTACTGGTGAAGCATGCGTGGCTTCGGATGAGAATCCATATTGGAATGGTGAAAAATCAAGTAATCAAACGTATCAGCGTTATATGGAAAATGAAAGATTGATAGAAAATATTAATCCTGGGTATAAATCCACTGTGACAATGTATTTGGAAGATTATTATGAAAAAAATCCGATTGACGATTCGTTTGAAGGGCAGCTCGCAAGATTTTCTGGGATGAGTAAGGATGAGGTGACTGGAACGTTGGCATTGATAGTGTATTATGACCAGCTAGCAAAGTACAACCCTGAAGAGAGATATGCGTTTAATGAGTCAGTGGATTTGGGTGATGGGATTTTGTTTAACAACGAAAATGCGATGGCTATTAACGGTGAAAGTTATTTGTTAGTGAACAATGTGGTTTATGCGGATGTGCGAAATCGTCAAAATATGACAGCATAAAATTGACTTGTTTTGAAAATGCTTATGGTATAATGGATGTATATGGATCCGCAGAATAATAATTCTTTTGGTAGTTTTGGGACTGGAATGCCAGATGGTGGCAGTAATGGATTTGGCAATGAGATGAGTTCCGATACGAATGTCAGCGGTCAGCCGATAGTTTCTGGACCGATTGTATCTGGTGGAGCGACGGCGGTGGATAATGATAACTTTGTTTCTAGTGAATTCCCGAAGGGCGGGCTGTCTATAGGTGGTGGCGAGAAAAAATCGCGTAAAGGTTTGGTAGCTGGTTTAATTGTGGTGTTTGTGTTATTGGTTAGCGGTGGATTGGTGGTGTTTGCGGCAGTGAATGGGATGTTTGGAAATAATGGCGATAGTGGTTCTGGTAATGTTACTAATAATGGTGTTAGTATTGTGGTTGATGAGAGTGTCTCTATGAAAGTGGCGTTTAATCGTTATGCGAACTATTTGGTGAGTGGGGAAGTGAAAGATACAGTGGTGAACAGTGATGCATTTGACGGTTTGACAGTTTTGGATGAAAAGTATAATGATAAAGAATATATAAAAAATGTGAATGCATTATATGATGTTTTTTATAAAAAGTTTGAGCAGGAATGGACGGCGAAGTTGCCGAGCGGGGTTTATCCTATGGAAGTAAAGGAGGGGTTTGAATTCCTTGAACAACGCGACGATGTAACACAGCTAGACAGAAATATATTATTAGATAAATATAATGAAGGTGAGAAATCTGTAAATGATTATTTGAATTCTTTAAACGATCTGGAAAATGAAGACAATAGCCTAATATATGCACTGGAAGAATACCAAAAGACTTTAGGTGAAGTACTGATTGAATATTGGAATGTATACAAAGCTAATGGTTGCATTACGACTGGAGTAATTAACTATGATTGCGTGAGAGCATTGGATGAGACTATTATTTCTAAAAATGCTTCAGACTTGGGCAGAATTGAGACTCGAATTGAGCTCTTAGAATATAATGTTGTGGGAAATATTAAAGAACAGAGCGGACTGATATTGACGCTTATTGGAGAAAATAAATGATGCGTTGTTGTGAAAAAATGTTCGCATGTGCGTTTATTTTGGCATGTGCCATATTTATGTTTGGTGGTCGCGCCAATGCGGCGTCTTTGTCGGAAGATGGCAAGATCTACGGGTATGGTATTTATTTATGCTATACTGATTATGTTGGGACTGACCACTATGTAGTGAAAGATGAAATAACTTTAGATAATTATAGCAGTTGGAAAAGTATTTTTAATGGCAATGGATCTGTAGCGGATAAGTCTAGTGAAGGCAGATTGCATCAGGATATAAGTTGCGAGAAGGCTTTTTCGAATGGTGGTAAAGGTTCTATGTCTGGGACTAAAGGGCAACAGTTGGAGAAGTATGGATATGAAAACGCAACGACTGGGCAGTGTATGAGTTTTAAATTCCAGAAGATGTCGGTGGACGGCAATGGTGACAGTTCTAATATAGATATTTTGGGCCTATGTAGTTCGGATCCTAATAACATGACTAAGGATAATACATGGGTTGACAATAGCAGCAGTGAAACGTATCCGATTAGGTTTTCGTATCAGAGCGGTGTTTTGAAGTTGGGTATTTATAATCCTGAAACTGGGCAAGTGGAGTTTCCGAATAATTATGTTTATACTATTAACGGAAGTTTGTCTTCGGTGCAGAGTCAAGTTAAGAGCCATATAGACAAATATTATCAGAATGGTAGTGATGAAAATGGATTCATAAAAACAAGTAAGAGTGCATATAAATGGACTGGTATATCGGAGACTCCTGATGCTGGTGACAGATCTGAAAATTCGAAATATGTATTAAAAAATAGGACTCAGGCTGCATTTGGATTACTCGGTATCGGTAATGTGTCGGATCTTATGTTTAGTAAGGATGAAAAGTATAATCTGTATAGCAATTATTTAAGGAATATTTATGGAATCAATGATGGTAATATAATATGTGATACGGAGGCAACTCCTGGTTCTGAGTATGTTTTAGGGGCGTTTAAAGTGGGTAATACGTATAAGGCGTGTTGGGCTACCGCCATGAAGCATCAAGGCGATGAAGTAAATGGATTGAGTGGAACTAGTGGAGAAGGGTATTTTAATGGGACTCGGAAGCATTGGCAAGATTTAGTTAAGGATCTGTATGAAACTTTCAAAGATCAGATTGGAGAGGTGGTTGAAGAGGAGACTAGAAAAGAAGTGCCAGATACTGGCGACGGGGCAGGGGATGTGGATTGCCAGTCGTCTGGAGCCGGCAAATCGCTTGGTTGGATTCTTTGTCCAACGTTGAATGTGCTTTCTGAAGCTGCCGATGGGGCATATGGTTTAGTTGAAGATAACTTAAAGGTCGATAAAAGGTTATTTGATTGGAATGAGAATAATGGTATCAAGGATGCTTGGACACAATTCCAGACTATTTCTAATGTGCTATTTGTGATTTTCTTATTAGTGATTCTGTTTTCACAAATAACTGGAATAGGGTTGGATAATTATGGAATTAAAAAAATGTTACCGAAGTTGATTATCGCTGCGGTATTGGTGAACTTGTCTTATTATATTTGTGCGATTTGCGTTGATATATCAAATATATTTGGTACGGGTTTAAGAGAAATGTTTGAGGGCTTTAATGCTGGTACTCCAACTGATTTTATAACAACTGATGGTGGCACGTTGAGTCTAGGTAATTATGCGGTTTCTGGGCATTTGATGTCTGTTGGCTTGCTCGGTGCGCTCGTTGGTGGTGGTGCTATCGGCATTTTTGCTGTGCTCGCTAATCCTATGATTTTGATCAGCTTGCTCGTTTCTGCCCTTGGAATTGTGATATCAATATTCTTCTTGTTTATGATGCTATCTTTGAGGCAGGCGGCGATTGTGGTATTGATTGTAATATCGCCCTTAGCTTTTGCGCTTTATTTGATGCCAAATTCAAAGGGATATTTTGATAAATATATTAAGTTGTTCAGTAGTTTGCTATTATTATATCCTATGTGTGGATTATTGATTGGTGGCGGAAATTATATTTCGCGGCTTTTGATGACTAGTGGGTTTGGTGAGCAGGGTGTTATTCCGGCTTTTACAGCGATGATTGTAGGGGTGGCACCAATATTCTTCGTACCGATGTTGCTGAAAAAATCGCTTGATGCAATTGGTGGGCTAGGTAGCAGATTGTCTGGTGTTGGAAAGACGGTTAGTGGCGGTACGGAGAAAATGATTAGGAACTCTGGGAGATACAAAGCGGCGCAAGAAGCATCGCTTCAGAGGAGAGCAAGAATATATGGTGGATTAGATGAAAACGGTAATCCTAGCAAAGGTTGGCGTAGGACTTTGGGTAATGTTATGTCTGGCAGTACGAAACAACGGCAAAGGAATGCTTTGCAATATCAAAGAATGGTTAGGGAGCAGGGGTCTTTGAAGGCGGCTGATGAAGAAGATTTTATGCTTAAGACAGAGACTGACAATGAGATGACAAGAATTATGGCTAGTGGGGAGATAAATGCTATCGGCGAATTAGGACGGAATGATAAAGGGACTCTTGTCAGAGGATTGTATGATGCTCTATTGAGCGGCAATAGAGCTAAAATCAGAGCCTACACTGATGCTCTTTCTAGCAAAGGTGATGATGGAAGAGATGCGGTTGAAACAGCTTATAATAGTGCTCTTAATGCTGGAGCGAATAATCCTGCGCTAAAAGCTTTTAGCGATAATATTATGGCTAATCACACTGCCGATTATAAGCAAAATCGTAGAAGTATGTTTGAGGTGGCGAAGGGCATTAACAATGGCGGAGCTGCACAAACTACTGTTGACTACAGGAAAAATCATCTTGATGACTTGGCTAATAGTATCACGCCCGGTTCGGTTGGTTCTATGGATGATAACGAATTTGCCAATGTATTTGGGAATGGTACTATCCCGGCTAATGCAGATAAAGAGGCTGTCGGGAGGGTTGTATATCAAGCCTTGAATGGAGATGGTGCGGCGAATATTAAATTAAAGCGTCGTCGACAACTGGAGCAACTTTTGAATGATTCTGGCTACGATCCAAAGAAGGATTCGAGTATCCCTACAGTTCATGTTGCATGAAACTTAAAAGTGCTTAACAACGTGATATATGTATTTGGTTTAGTATAAAATATAATTAGTGTTTATATAGAGAGCTCTTGGAAATGAAGTGGTTCGTAATGTCTGTTATAGTTTCAATAAATGGAAGATCTCGAAGTGGTCAATGGAATTAGCCAAATTATTCTAGTTATAAGTAGGTGGGCGGTAGACTTTTGGCGTGGGGTAGTGGATGGATGTGGTGCGTAAGATGCGTCAAGAATATAAGCTGGCCATGGCGGCGCGGTAGATGCGTTTGTATAATTGAATGGTTTCGTCGAGGATTGCTTTTGCGAATTCGCTGGCTTCGATTTCGATTAACTGTTTTCTGTATATTGCAAGGTTTTCGCCAGAACTTACGTAATCGGCAATGCCTGTTTTGTATAATTCGGCGCATGGATTTGCTTCTGAACTGGATTCGTATTCATCAACTACAGAATATTGATGGGCGTGCCAAATTTCGTGAGCGATAGTGTCTAAAGCTCGGTTGTTCATATTTCTCCTAACGTATATTTTTAGTTTTTTGTGGCGGCTTGGATGACGTGGTCGAAAAGGCAGGTGACGGTAAGGGGGCCGACGCCGCCGATAGGTGGCGTGATGGCGGTGAGGTCGGTGCGAGAACGGACGTCGGCCGAGACATCGCCTTTCAAAATGCCTTTTTCGGAAGCGGTGCCGGCGTCAACTATGACGGCGTAGGGCTTGACCATTTCGGAAGTGATGAGGCCAGGCACGCCGGTAGCAGTGACGATGATATCATAATTTATGAGGTTTAAGAGGTCGTCGCCTTTGTCGAAAACAGTAACATTGAAACCGGAGCTAGCCCACATTTTTTCAAGTGGGGTGCCGACAAGCTTACCGTGCCCGACGATGGCGATTTTTTGCCCGTCTAGTTTAATATTGTATCCGGCGAGAAGCCAATTAATGGCAGTGGCAGTGGCGGAATCGTAGTTGCCGTGGTCGGAGAGACCGTCCACATCTTTTTCTGGGGCAATAAGGTTGGTGAGGGTGTCGGTGGCGGATTTTTCTAAGATGGGGAGCTGTAAAATAATGCCGTGAATATCTGGATTATTGTTAGCGGAAAGAATAGTCTCGCGGATTTCGGCGGTGGATTTGGCATAGTGGTCAGTAACTTGGACACCGATGTCTTCGCCGTAGTGGATTTTTAGCTGGACATATTTAGTGATGACAGGATTATTACTGTCGCGAATAATCAGAAGGTGTGGTTTGGTGGCGAGGCTTGCAACTTGATGCGCTTGGCGCTCTTTAATGAAGCCGGCAAGCTCGCGGCCATTAAGCGTGATCATAAAATGGTGTAGCTCCTGGGGCTTGGTAATTTTTCTTGGGGTTAATAATTTCAACGGGCTCTTGCTCTAATTGATAGCCGAACATATCGTAGACTTTGCTGGCGATTTGATTGCGCGCTTTGGCGAGATTTTCGTAGCTGTAGGCGGACTCATTAATAAGAACGAGTGCGGCGGTAGGACAAACGCGCATGCCGTATAATATTTGGCCTTTGAAACCAGCTTGCTCGATTAGCCAGCCGGAGTTGATTTTGTTGCCATCGTGACCGCGGTGGACTGGGTAATGCTTTTCTTCGGCTTTTTCGGCTTCTTGCCAATCTAGATAGACATTTTTAAAGAAGGAACCAGAGCTGGGTTGTTCGGCGGGGTCGGGGAGCTTTGCGGCGCGGATGGTGGAGACGATTTCGCGGATGTCCTGTGGGGAAAAATCGGTGGAATGATTTTCTTCGATGTAGGCTTCAATAGAATTATAGAATGGGCGAGACATTTGACCTTTACTGAGGCGGAGAGTGATGGAAAGAACAAAATAACGTCCGCGAGCAGTAGAATTGAGAATACTTTTGCGGTAGCCGAAATTGAGATCGGATTTTTGCAGAGTTTTGAATGATTTGGTGGTGGTGTCGTAAACTTCGGCGGAGACAAAAACCTGAGAAATGTCTTGGCCGTATGCGCCGATATTTTGGACTGGCGCAGCGGCGGCATTGCCGGGGATTTTTGATAGAGCTTCGATACCTGTGTAGCCTTTGCTGCAAGCGTATTCTACGACATTATCCCAAGGTTCGCCACCCATGATGGTGAGAAGGCCATCTTCGTCTTTGATGCCGCGCATGGCGTTAATGATAATGACGCCAGAGAAACCATCATCGTGACCGATGGTATTGGCGCCACCACCGAGAAAGAAAGTAGGAAAGAGGTTGGTTTCGGCAAAGCGATAAATGGTATCAATATCTTGCAAAGTTTCTACTTCGGCGACGTAGCGGGCGGGACCACCGATTTGCATGGTGGTAAGTTCTGCAATAAGTATGTTTTCGCGAATTTTCATAAGATTATTATAGCATAAAGTTGTAGATTATATTATAGCTTGCTGTATTTCGCAACCCCCTACCTGAGATTTGCGTGGTATGGGGTTGACTTTGATTTTTTGGTGTGTTAAGTAAAGTCGCAGAAGGTGGGGTTGATGTAGTTTAAAACGTGGTCAGAAGAAAGGAGGATTATGGAAGAGTTAGATCTTGACTATATCATCATCAAACTCAAAAAGAAATCTCCTGCCGATAAGCAGAAGAAATCTTAAAATAATCTAAACTGATTCTACCATACAAGATTGTAGAAGTCAACCCTACCTTCATTTTATAAAATAAGATATAATTGTCAATAGAAAGGTAATACTATTATGGCAAAAAAGGATGCGGTGGAGAAAAAAACAGAAAAGAACGACGGAAAGTCTGAAGCGTTGAAGCTTGCGATTTCGCAGATTACGAAACAGTTTGGCGATGGTTCAATCATGAAGCTAGGTGAGGCTCCGAAGATGGATGTGGAGCTTTTGCCGAGCGGCTCACTGTCATTAGATTTGGCACTGGGTGGTGGTTGGCCGAAGGGCAGAATTATTGAGATTTATGGGCCAGAATCTTCTGGTAAGACAACCCTGGCGCTTCATGCGATTGCAGAAATTCAGAAACAAGGTGGGCAGGCGGCGTTTATTGATGCAGAGCACGCTTTGGATCCGGCTTATGCGAAGAAAATTGGCGTGAAGACGGAGGATTTATTGATTAGCCAGCCAGATAACGGTGAGCAGGCGCTGGAGATTTGTGAGACTTTGGTGCGTTCCAATGCGGTGGATTTGATTGTAGTAGACTCAGTGGCGGCCCTGGTGCCACAGGCAGAGATTGATGGCGATATGGGTGATGCGCAGATGGGGCTTCAAGCACGATTGATGTCGCAGGCAATGCGTAAGCTGACGGGGATTATTTCTAAGTCGCGGGCAACAGTAATTTTCATTAATCAAATTCGGATGAAAATTGGTGTAATGTTCGGTAATCCGGAGACAACTACTGGTGGTAATGCGCTCAAGTTCTATGCTTCGGTACGGGTAGATATCCGGAGGATTGGTCAGATCAAAGACGGTGATAATATTGCTGGTAATCGCACGAAAATTAAGGTGGTGAAAAATAAAATTGCGGCGCCTTTCCGTACTGCGGAATTTGATATTATGTATAATGAGGGAATCTCTAAAACCGGGGATATTTTGGATTTGGGTATTCAATATGACGTGCTAGAAAAGGCGGGAGCTTTTGTGAAATATAAAGGTGAGACTTTGGGACAGGGTCGCGAAGCGGTAAAGAAATTGTTTCGTGAAAAACCAGAGTTGATGGAAGAAATAGAACAGCAGGTGCGAGAGAAAGCTAAAGTAGAATAAATATGGAAATTCACAAGTTGGGGGACTTTGTGAGTGATGCCAAGGGGGAGGCATCGCTAAAGATTACGGATATTCGGCAGGCGGTGAAGAACGAAAACCGGGTGAATATTTTCGTGAATGGAGAATATTCGTTTTCGCTAGATGTAGCACAAGTGGTGGATTTGGGGGTGAAAAAAGGCTTGGTGGTTTCGGAAGAGAGATTAGCGGAGTTTAAGAAAGCATCAGAATTTGGGAAGTTGTATCAGAGAGCGCTAGAGTGGGTATTGGTAAGGCCGAGAAGTACGCGGGAGACGAGAGATTATTTATGTAGAAAAGTTCGCGAAAAGAAGTTAGATAGTAATTATATAGATGAAATTATTGACAAATTGACGAGTAAAAAGTATTTGGAAGATGAGAAATTTACTCAATATTATGTGGAAAATAGATTTGTAAAAAAAGGGATTTCAAGTAAGAGACTCAAAATGGAGTTAATGAAGAAGGGTATTTCGCACGAGGTAATAGAGCGAGTGATGAGCGAAACAGGTAGAAACGATGAAGACGAAATACGCAAGATGATTATGAAAAAACGTGGGCGTTATGACGACGAAAAACTTATTCAGTATCTTTGTCGACAGGGGTTTCAGTTTGAGATGGTGCGAAACCTGGTTCACGAAATGGATTTACAAAATTTGGAATGAAATCTTCTTTTTCGGCGCGGGCGCGGATGGTCTTTTCTTCGTCTTTGACGATGACTTTGTAGTCGGTAACTTCGACGATTTCTTTGCGTGGGATAGTGAGCGTAGGATCCATGAGTGATTTGACGAATGGACGCTTGACGATGATTTGCTGAGTGAGGAAATTGTCATCGGTGACGGTGTAGTCTGTAACTTTGCCGAGCTTGGTGCCTTTTTTGGTCTCTACTTTGAGGCCTGGGAGCATAAAATTAAGTTCTAAAATTTTGGCGACTTTAATAATATCGTCTGGTTCGGCAAGGTCGTCAATGGAATCTATAACCATACCGTACTGAGAATATTCGCGGATGGATTTGGCGTCTAAAATGTAAGCACTGCCTACCATTGGCCCCGCGACTTTGAAAGCGACGATTTTGAGAGTATCTGGATCGATAATGGGTTCAGAAATTTCGGCGATTTTGGCAGAGGCTTGAACGCTAAGAATCGGCGTACCAACAAGATGAGATGCGGTTACTAACATATTTTTATTATAGCATATGTTATAATGTTGTGTATGGAAGATAGAGTAATTTTGGTAGATAAGCCAGCGGGGATGTCTAGCTTTGGCGTAGTGGCAAGGGTGAGACGACGGCTTCGTGATGAGCTAGGACATAGAGTAAAGGTGGGGCATACGGGGACGCTAGATCCGTTTGCGACAGGGCTTCTGATTTTGCTGTCTGGGAAGATGACGAAGAAGTCTGGGGAATTTTTGAAGTTGGATAAGGTATATGAGGCGACGGCGGTACTTGGATGCACGTCCTCTACCGGGGATCCGGAAGGAGAAATTAGGGATCATCGTTCAAAAATGCCGGATAATTTTGACTATAGTGGAATTCCAAAAGATATGCGGCCTTTCATTTATGCGCAGGTTGTACCGGCGCGAAAAGAAGTAGCGAAGGCTTTAAAACATTTTGAAGGGAAAATTACGCAAAAAGTGCCGATATATAGTGCCGTGAAAATAAATGGCGAAAGAGCATATCGGTTAGCAAGAAAAGGGTGCAAAGTGGATATGCCTGTTCGCGAAGTGGAAGTGTATAAGATTGAGCTGCTAGAATACGAATATCCGATTTTGAGATTTCGATGCCATGTATCTTCTGGTACGTATGTTAGGACCTTGGCGGAAGATATTGGGATGTATTTGGATACTGGTGCGTATTTGATGGAGCTTCGGCGATTGAAGGTGGGGGAATATGACGTGAAGGACGCTATTGAATTATCTGAAGAGGTATGATATAATTATCACACTATGATAACAAAAGAGAATAAAACTAAAGCTATTGCCAAAGTCGCTCGGAATAAGAACGATGTTGGTTCTCCTGAAGTTCAAGTGGCTATTCTCACGGAGCGCATCAAAGAAGTAACTGAGCACGTGAAGAATAATAAACATGACTTTATGGCTAAAAGAGGTCTAATGCAGATGGTTGGGAAGCGCAAAAAGCTTCTGAAGTATCTGGAAGAGACTGATTTTGAGCTATATAAGAAAACTGTTTCGAAGCTTGGCCTTAGGAAATAAAAAGAACCCGCTCATGAAGAGCGGGTTTTTGCTTCCCGAAGGAAGCAAATCATAGGGGGTGGTTGCTAGGTAAGGTTGGACCTAGCACTTATCATTACGGGGCCTCCTTCTCTGCCAGTGCCGTATGAACGGATGGCTGCTATATATTTAACCTTTATGACCCCTGGGATTTTTTATAATGTCTGAGCTCACTACAGAGTTCACCAGCGACAACCATGCCGCAATCTCCTGCATTTTGGAAAACACAGATAAATACGTCACGTTCGGTGTCGAAAGCGGGCTGAGCTATAATATTGAGCTCGTGCGACTCTTGGTAGCGTTTTGCTACCTTGCTCCAGACCTTATTAAAATCGTTTGATGAGACACTTAAGCCTCTGATAATCAGGATACTATCGTTACCCTGGAGGATTTTTGCACTGAAATCCTCTTTTTCCATTTTAATCACCATCCTTTACGAGAGCTAAAAAATAACTCTTGTTTTCATTATATCACGGAATGGCAGAAATGTCAACTTTTTTATGCTAAAAAGTGTGATATAATAGATGTAGGATATTAACAATAGGGAAGACGGCAGATATAAGGTGGGGAGCTTATACCTGAAGTTTTCCCGAGAAAGGGTATTTTTATGGAAATAATAAATCCTAATGGCAAGAAGACACTTTCGGTGTCTACTGAGTGGTTGGGAAGAAAGCTTACTCTAGAGGTGAATAGGGTAGGGTTTCGGACGACTTCTTCGGTGCTAGTTACTTACGGGGATACTGTGGTGCTAGCGAGCGTAGTAGTAGGGACGAAGCCGGTAGTGCTGGATTACTTCCCATTGTCAATTGACTATGAGGAGAAGTTTTATGCGGCGGGAAAGATTTCTTCGTCGCGATTTATTAAACGTGAAGGTAAGCCGTCTGATGAGGCGGTACTAGTGGGACGTTTGATAGACAGGCCAATTCGTCCGCTTTTCCCGAAGGGATATAGACAGGAAATACAAGTGGTTTGCACTGTATTATCAATGGATCCATCATTCCGTCCAGATTGCGTGGCGATGATTGCGGCTTCTAGTGCTCTTATGAACGCTGGCGTGCCGTTTGACGGGCCAGTGGCGGGGATTAGAATTGGCAGGATTGGTGGCGAGTTTAAAGGATTTCTATCGAAAGAAGAACGCGATATTTCACCAATGGATTTGGTGGTTGCTTGTAAAGATGGCAAAGTGGTGATGGTGGAAGCTGGCATGAAAGAAGTGCCGGAAGATACGATCATTGAAGCGATGCACTGGGCGGTGGAAAATGTGCAGCCAGTGCTAGATTTGCAGAGAGAGCTCGCAAAGCAGGTGGATGCGCCGAAACAAGAGTACGAATTGGTGCTACCTTCGGACGAGGTGATTGAAGAGGTGGCGAAATGGACTGAAGGGAAGTTCGGTTCTAAGATTCGTGGCAATGTGATGGAACGTGCACAGATGCTAGATGATTTGAAATATGCGATGCACGATGAGTTTGCTCTGGAAAAGGGCGAGGGTGAAACCGATAATGAAAAAGTCGAATGGTATGATGAGAATCTGCGTGATGTATATGATCAAGCGTTTGAGTTGGCAGTATTTAAAGAGGTGCGTCGTGGAATCGTAGAGGAAGGCGTGCGTCCGGATGGTCGTAAATTGGATGAGGTAAGACCTCTGTCTAGCCAAGTCGGGATTTTGCCGAGAGTGCATGGCTCCTCGTTGTTCACACGTGGCGTGACTCAGGCAATGAATATCGTGACTCTGGCACCGCTGTCTTATGCCCAAGAGGTGGATACGATGGAAGTGACGGATGGCAAGCGTCGCTATATGCATCATTATAATGCGCCATCTTATACAGTGGGTGAGCCGGGTAGAATGGGCTCGCCTGGACGTCGTGAGATTGGCCATGGGTATTTGGCAGAGAGAGCGTTGATTCCAGTATTGCCATCCGAAGAAGATTTCCCGTATGCAATTCGCTCAGTGACTGAGATTATGTCCCAAAATGGTTCTACGTCGATGGCGGCGACTTGTTCGTCTTGTATGGCTTTGATGGATGCGGGTGTGCCTCTGAAGCGCCCAGTGTCTGGCGTGGCGATGGGTCTCATGGTAGATGTTCCGAAAGGACAGGCGATTGAAGCTTCTGATATTGATAAGGCCTATGTGTTGACGGATCTTATGGATGCAGAAGATTTTGCTGGTGACATGGATTTTAAGGTGACTGGTACGACAGAAGGTGTGACGGCGCTCCAGATGGATATGAAAGTACATGGTCTTCCGGTAGAAATTCTTGAAAAAGCTATCAAACAGAGTCATGAAGGTAGAATGTTTATCTTGAAACATTTGCAGTCTGTAATTGCGAAGCCAAAGGCGACGATTAGTGAATATGCACCGAGAATTGAGAAAATTAAGATCTCTAAAGATAAAATTGGTGCAGTGATTGGCAAGGGTGGCGAAACTATCAATAAGATTACGTCGGAAACTGGTGCTGAGGTAAATATTGATGAAGAAGGTTTGGTGACGATTTCTGGTAGTGATCCAGAGAAAATTGCGAAAGCTGTAGAGTGGGTGCGTGGTCTTACCGAAGAGCCGGAAGTGGGTAAAATCTATAATGGTACTGTGGTGACAATTAAGGATTTCGGTGCGTTTGTGAATATTATGCCAGGGATTGATGGGATGCTACACATTTCACAGATTCGTGAAGGCAAGAGGTTGAAATCCGTAGAAGAAGTCTTACATGTGGGTGATAAGGTGCGTGTGAGACTGGTGGCGATTGAGCGGGGGAAGCTGTCACTATCTATGATAGGCGTAGACAAGTAGCAATAAAAGCCCCCTGACAGGGGGCTTTTATTATGGTATAATATGTTTTATGGAAAGAATCCGGAATTTTTGTATCATTGCGCATATTGATCATGGGAAGTCTACGATTGCGGATAGGATGATGGAGCTTACAGGGACGGTGGAGAAGCGCGAAATGAAGGCGCAGCTTCTTGATTCTATGGAGCTAGAGCGTGAGAAAGGAATTACGATTAAACTAGCGCCGGTGACGATGCATTGGAAAGGCTATACGCTTAATCTGATTGATACGCCGGGGCATGTGGATTTTTCTTATGAGGTGTCAAGAAGTCTGCAAGCGGTGGAGACTGCTGTGCTGGTGGTGGATGCGACGCAAGGGATACAAGCACAGACGCTGGCGAATGTGTATCTAGCGATAGAGCAGGATTTGAATATTATTCCGGTGATTAATAAGATTGATTTGCCAGCGGCGGATGTGGAGGGGGTGGCGGCACAGATAATTAATCTACTAGGTTGCTCGCGCGAGGAGATTATTGAGGCTTCGGGGAAGACTGGATTCGGAGTGGATGAAATATTAGATAGAATTATTGAAACGGATGAAATTAAATATCAGGGTTCTGATGAGACTAAGGCGTTAATATTTGATTCGTATTTTGATGATTATCGTGGAGTGGTGCTTTATGTGAGGGTTTTTGAGGGGGAAATTAAGAAAAATGCGGAAATTTTGATGATGGCGGCAGAGAAGAAAGGTTTGGCACTAGAAGTGGGTGTTTTGACGCCGAAGATGAGTCCGCGTGAGAAATTGTCAGAGGGTGAAATTGGCTATATTGTGACGAATTTGAAAACTACGCGTGAAGCGAAGGTGGGTGATACGGTCACTTTGGCGAAAGCGCCAGCAGAGGAAGCGCTACCTGGATATAAGAATGTATTGCCATTTGTGTATGCGGGATTTTTCCCAGTGTCAAATGACCAATATAAGGAGCTTAAAGAGGCGATTGAAAAATTAGCGTTGTCTGACTCGGCGCTCAGGTATGAGCCGGAAAATTCGCCAGTGCTTGGATTTGGGCTGAGGATTGGATTTTTGGGGCTTCTTCATATGGATATAATTCGTGAGAGACTGGAGCGGGAATTTGGCCTGGAGCTAATCGTAACGAACCCGTCCACTAATTATGAAGTGATTATGAACAGTGGCGAAGTGCGCGAAATAAAGTCGGCGGCGGATTTGCCGGATGTTTCGGAAGTGAAAGAAATTCGTGAACCTTGGGTGAAGGGTGAAATCATTTTGCCGAAAAATATGATTGGCAATGTACTGAATTTGATAAATGAAAAACGCGGACATCAGACAAATGTATCATATATTGAAGAGAGGGCAGTGATTGATTTTGAAGCGCCGATGGCAAATTTGCTGACGGATTTTTATGACCAGTTGAAATCGGCGACGAGCGGGTATGCGTCGTTTAATTATGAACTTAATGGCTATCGGGCGGAAGATTTGGTGCGAGTAGATTTCTTGGTGGGCGGGTCGCGAATTGATGCGTTGTCGGTGATGTGTCATAGGTCAGAGGCGGATGCGATTGGGCGAGAGACGACGAAGAAATTGAAAGAGGTAATTCCGCGGCAAAACTGGGAAGTGGCGCTTCAGGCGGCGATTGGCGCGAGGATTATCGCACGAGAGACGATTGGTGCGTATCGCAAAGATGTAACGGTGAAAATTCACACGGGTGATAGGGATAGAAAGGCGAAATTACTAGAAAAACAGAAGCGTGGCAAGGCACGGATGAAGAGGTTTGGTAAAATTGATATTCCGAGTGAAGCGTTTACGGTGATGCTGAAACGGGATTGAGGCAGGTAGGGGGTTGAAATTTTTGCTAAAACAAAAACGGAAAGGAGATGCGTATGGAGATAGAGTATTATTTTCACTTTAAGCTTGTACGTAAGCCTAAAACTAAAAAAGTTACTGTCCAGGTAGAATCTGAACAGTAGCTTGTACCTTAAACCCGAGTGCTTTCTAGAAGCACTCTATATGGTTAGGATATATTAGCATTGGAAAATTGTCAAGTGCAGTGTGGTGTGATGAAAAATTTGTTACGCTATTTTCCCACCACCACATTATTCGCATGCAACCACCCCTCGACCGAACCACCATCTAAGTACTCGCCGTTAGTTGGTGCAACGTTCATCACTCCACCGTCACGGATAAATTCATCAATTGGATCGGTTACCATATATTCCTGATCTTTCGGCCCAAAATCATGTTCATCTACATATTTCACAATTCGCGAAAGCAAATCTGGTGTCATAATATATTTAGATACATTAATCAAATTAGATGGCGCCTCTTCCACTGAAGGCTTTTCTACTACGCCGGTCAAATGACCATCCTCTACCGACAGCACTCCATATTTTTCCACTTTCTCGTGCGGAATTTCTACCCCGAGAATTGCCGATTTATCACCACCAGATGCCTTTATTAATGCTTCTGCCGCAGACTCTCCACCTGGATTCCAAATAAAATCATCGCCCATGAATACCAATACTGGTTCGTTAATTTTGTATTGTTTCACCACCATGGCGATTGGCACCGCTGTACCATATTTTCCGGCTGGATCTTGTACGGTGTAGTGAATTTTTACATCATCTGGCAAAGTTTTTGCTAGCGCTAGGCGATCCTCTTTTCCACGCTCAATCAAATATTGATTAAGCGCCAAATTATCCCGGTAAAATTCACGCACCTGACACGGCTCCACATTAGAAATTACCATGTAAATGTCTTTTACACCGGCTTTTATTAATTCCTGCACCGAGTAATCGACTAATGGTCTATTGCCTACTGGCAACATTGATTTTTCAATAATTTTAGTAATTGGTAAACGTCGCGTACCCCATCCGGCGACTGGAATAATAGCTTTTGTAATCATAATACCCCCATTATAGCACAGACTATTTATTCTGTATTCCTAAAGCCTCATCCGTCAATAACGACTCACCAAATGGATCTTTATACTCGTCGATTGCGCCAATCTCTAGCTGCAATTTTTCTAAATATTCATCTAGCACTTCTTTCGTGATGACACCAGTTTTTTCAAATGAATACGCTCCTTCTTCCGATTCGTGTTCCTCTTCACTTTCTTCTTTATCTGGCAAATATCCCGGCCTTGACCTATCTAGATAGATGTCTCCAGAATAATGATAGATTGCTAGCGAAACACTTGTAGATAAAACCGCCACCACCATCGCAATTATCCCAAGCAAAACTAGATTCCGTCCACCTTTTATCATAATTTCTCCCTTAAACCCTTTACCAGTTTTACTTGTTCAGAAATTAGTTCGCGAATTTTTGCTACGTCTTGGTTAACAATTTTTCGCTTCGCCCTCACTTCTATCAACTTTTCATAAAACTTTGTCGGTTCTGTTTTGCAATTAGCACCCACCAAATCTTCCAGCCCTTGCTGATACATAATGTAATCGTTTACAAATACCATACGTTTTTTTACCAGCTGATCCTGGTTATCAATTAATCCAGTGCTAGACATATTGTTCTCAACTAATCTGACATTCAACGGCGTAATAAATTTCGTCAAAATCGTTTCATAATACCCGCCCAGATAAACTCGTGTTCTAGCATCAAGTTTCTGTACATTCCTCAGGTCATTCTTAATTTCCTCGCAGTGATCA
Source organism: Candidatus Saccharimonadota bacterium (assembly GCA_017512925.1). GTDB lineage: Bacteria > Patescibacteriota > Saccharimonadia > Saccharimonadales > Saccharimonadaceae > Nanosyncoccus. The sequence continues at coordinate 40,177 of JAFWEN010000001.1, forward strand.
ACAATCGCTTTTTCTTGCGTTTCCGAAATCGCCAGCGCAGGCGTCATAACAAGAGAAGATATCAGAATCGCTGCTAGGAAAATCTTTTTCATAATATGATTATAGCATAGGTAGTGGCAAAAAGTTTTACGTATGCAATCATAATATTTCTTGACAAACAATATCTTGCATTATAGAATTAGACTGAAGGGTGTTTCTAGAAAACACCCGTGGGTAAAGAGCTAGTTACTGTTCTACCTGGACAGTAACTTTTTTAGTTTTAGGCTTACGTACAAGCTTAAAGTGAAAATAATACTCTATCTCCATACGCATCTCCTTTCCGTTTTTGTTTTAGCAAAAAAGATGGGGAGATTATCAACCTAGACTTATCTAGAATCATCAACGTATAAATCCCCCCTTAATGGAGGCAAATGAATATGCAAACAATCTCTGCATCACTACAATTTGCCTCCACGACAAGGAGGATCTATCTCGCAAACTAAAAGTACCCCAAACCCAAGGTCAGATTAACATACCTATTAAATAATTTCAACCCCCTACCTGATCCTGTGCTATAATGATTATAGCTAATTAAGGATTTTTATGGAACCAAATCAACAAATAAATCAGCAGATGGATCAGCAAATATCAAACGAAGCACAAAATATTGGGCCAGAAAAACCTATTGATGAGAATATAATGACTCAAGGCATTTCTGATAAAAATAATAAGAAAACGGGTATTATTTTAGGATTTGCACTATTATTTCTAATTGCTGCTGGTGGAGTTGGTTTTGGTGTTTGGGCGATGATGGATGGGAATAATCAGAAAAAGCAATTAGAAAATCAGATTAGCTCATTGAGGGAACAAAACAGCGAGTTGGCAGACCGTTTGGAGGAAATTGAAGAGACGTCGAATAGCGGTTCTTCTGATGGAGCTAGTGACTCGGCGCCAATTAGTGATGAATATATTTATGTGAATGACTGGGGATTGAAGATAAAAATACCTGATGGTCTGAAAAATGTGGACTATAAGTTTCGACAGATTGATAATAATATATCATCTTTATCTGTAGTTGGTGTAGCCAACAGTGAACAGATGTTTGATTTCGCTGATTTTGAGAAAAATAGTGTTGGCTTAGGTAATGTTCATAGGGCGCCTGAAGATTATTATAGTGATGCGATTGCCTCCGACGATTCGGTGAGAGAATGTGGTTTTGATAGTGGTTTAGTTTTTAATAGCAATGGTTATAATTATTGCTTTAGCGGACCGCAAGTACTGTATACGGCAGATTACGCAAACATAAATGATGCGACGTTGATAGAATTAGAAATTGATAGTACCAATTTAATTAGAGAAATGCTTGCGAATCCAGACAATTATTCAAAAATATAGCTTAAGGATTGATTAGAATTGTGAATTAGCACTCTTGACGTGGGAGTGCTAATTTGCTACAATAGGGGTATGCAAGCAGAATTTAGTGAAATAATGAACAAATTGTCAGAGAATGCGCGATTCGCGCTTCAGAAGGCTGATTATTATAGTAAACGTTACAACAATGGCTATATGGGGACGGAGCATCTTTTGTTAGGGATTATGAGCATAGATGTGAGCACGGCGGCGAAAATTATTCGTGAAGAAGGGGCTACAGTAGAGGAGGTTGAAAAATCATTAAATAGAGTAGCTGTGGAGGTGCCAGGCAGCAATATGGCGATGATGTCTCTTTCGGAGGCAGTGATTTTGACGCTCCGAATGGCGCAGAATTTTACGCAAGAGCAAGGGCTGTCGGTAATTGGGACGGAACATATATTATATGCTTTGCTTAGCCAGCCGAACTCGCGGGCGTCTCTGATATTGCAAGGCTTAAATGTGGATGCCGAAAAATTGATGGATGAAATTGAAAAGCTAGTGGAAGAGCAGACGAAGGATGAAAAATTAAAGGCCGAGAAAGCGAAGTACGTGAAATCTTCGTCGCTGAAATTCTTGAAACGATATGGGAAGGATTTGACGGAAGAAGCACGGGCGGGCAAGCTGGATGCGGTGATTGGGCGTGAAAATGAGATTGAACGTGTGGTGACGGTTTTGTCGCGGCGCACAAAGTCTAATCCAGTGCTGATTGGTGAAGCGGGTGTGGGCAAAACTGCGATTGTGGAGGGTCTGGCAACGCGGATTGTGAAAAATGAAGTACCGGGTTCGCTGATTGGTAAACATATTTATCAGGTAGATTTGTCGTCGGTGGTGGCGGGAACGAAGTTTCGTGGTGAATTCGAGGAGCGCATTAAGGGTATAATCGATGAAGCGGTGGGGGACGATACTGTGCTGTTATTTATCGATGAGATACACTTACTGTGTGGTGCTGGGTCTAGTGAAGGTTCGATGGATGCGGCGAATATTTTGAAGCCGGCGCTAGCGAGAAATTCGATTAATTTGATCGGTGCGACAACTCTAGATGAATATCGCAAGACGATTGAGAAAGACAAGGCACTTTCGCGCAGATTCCAGACGGTAGTAGTGGAAGAGCCTTCGGCGGCGGTGACGCTAAGAATTTTGAAGGGGATTAAAGGGCATTACGAAAAACACCACGGCGTGATTATTCCGGACGCTTGCCTAGAGACGGCGATTACAATGAGCCAGCGGTATATTAATGATAGATTTATGCCGGATAAAGTGATAGATATTATCGATGAAGCAAGTGCAATAGCCAAAGTGGCGGCAGACAAAAAGGGTGGTGGCAAGTATAAAAAGATGAAGATTGAAAAGGCGGCTCTGGAGGACAAAATTGCTGAGGCGGCAGAGAAGGAAGACTATGAGAAGGCGGCAAATTATAAGACGGAGTTGGCGAAGTTAGAAAAAGAAATCAAAAAACTAGAGAAAGCTGGTGTGAAAGCTGAAGAGACACCGACTCTTACAGAAGAAAATTTGGCGACGGCGGTATCGCTCAAAACTGGCATCCCAGTATCTAAAGTGCACGGAAGTGAAATGAAGATGCTGATGGGGTTGGAAGACGAACTAAAGAAATCTATAATTGGTCAGGATGAAGCGGTGGAAGCGGTAGCGAAAGCAATTCGCCGAGGTAGAAGTGGAATTGCGGATGCGCGGAGACCGATTGGTTCGTTCTTATTTATGGGGCCGACTGGCGTGGGTAAGACTGAGTTAGCTCGGGTGATAGCGCGTGAAGTATTTGGTGGAGAGAACGCGCTAGTAAAAATAGATATGAGCGAGTTTGGCGAAAAACATAATGTATCGCGACTAGTTGGAGCGCCGGCAGGCTACGTTGGCTATGATGACGGCGGCAAATTAACTGAAGCAGTGCGACGTAAACCATATTCGGTGATACTATTTGATGAGATTGAGAAGGCGCATCCGGATGTATTTAATTTGTTACTTCAAGTTTTGGAAGACGGTATATTGACGGATGGACAGGGTAACAAAATTAAGTTTAATAATACAATTGTGATTTTGACTTCTAACCTTGGGTCGGCGGATATGTATCGTGAAAGTGAGCTTGGATTTACTGCTAAGACGGCGAAAGATAAAAAAGCTTTGGCAGAGGAATATGAAGAAAATAAAACTTATGCGATGAAAGCTTTGAAGAAAGTGATGCGACCGGAGCTGATTAATCGTTTAGATAATATACAAGTATTTCATGCGTTGACGAAGAAAAATGTAGAGAAAATATTCGATAATTTGATTGACGATTTGCGTAAGCGTTTGGCGACGAAGGGGATTGGGCTGAAAATTGATGAAAAGGCGAAGGAATATTTGATCAAAGAAGGCTATGATCCGAAAAATGGCGCGCGACCTTTGAGACGGAAGATTGAGGATGAGGTGGAATCGCTATTATCTGAGGCAATAATTTCGGGAGAATTGGCAAAAGGTGATATTCCAACTCTGAAACTCGTGAACAAGAAATTAAAATTAGTAAAGGAGTAATTTATGAAAGATTATTTAGTACCAACTGTGGTAGAAGAAACCAATAAAGGTGAGAGAGCGTACGATATTTATTCGCGACTTTTGAATGATAGGATTGTATTCTTGGGTGAGGACGTGAATGCGCATACGGCGAATTTGGTGGTGGCTCAGCTATTATATCTGGCACATGAAGATCCGAAGAAACCGATTAAACTATATATCAACTCTCCCGGTGGAAGTGTGTATGACGGACTAGCGATTATCGATACGATGAATTACATTGAACCGGATGTAGAGACGATTGGGATTGGGCTGCAGGCTTCGATGGGTGCGATGTTGCTTTCGTGTGGGGCGAAGGGTAAACGTTATGTATTGCCAAATTCGCGAATCATGATTCACCAGCCATCTTCCGGTACGGAGGGTAAAATTACGGATCAGGAGATCATGTTGAAGGAGGGGATTTTCTTGAAGAAGAGACTGGCGGAGATTTTTGCGAAAAATACTGGTAAGAGTTTGGCACAGGTAGAGAAGGATATGGATCGCGATAATTGGATGAGTGCGGAAGAAGCAAAAGAATACGGTATAATTGACGAGATTATAAAGTAAATAACAAGAAATTGAAACGAAAATGGTTTCGTTTCAATTTTTTGTTGTATAATGGTAGTATGAAAAAGACTGTGGTTTCTGTAGTTTGTGCGGTCGTACCGGTGTTGGCACTGGTAGCGATAGGGTTTGCTTTGTCTAATTTATCTCAAACGGTGGGCGAGCTGAGGACCGAAATTGGTCGCAGCGAAGCAGATGCGATTTTGGCAAGTGTGGATATGGGTAACGAGGCTGTTCTATCAGCCCCGATTTTATATTACGACCAAAAAATGGATGAGTGTGTAAATATCTATGATATGGATGCAAAAAATGCGAACGAGGCACGGCAATTTGAATGGTTGAGTTGTGGGTATTTGAGCGAGAGTTTGGAAGAAGAAATGATAAGCCCGATTCTTGATGAGGATTATTTGCCGGTGGCGATAGGTGGCAAGATGATGCCGAATCGTGGGGTGAAAGGTGATAATTTTACAAGGTGGTTTAGTCAGGTGGATGGCGTTAACAAGGTGTATGCGAAGACGCTTAGCCTAAAGTATGATAGTGCAACGGCGAGTTTTAACTATGAGAATGAGGATTTTTATCCGTTGAACGATGTAATTACGTTTGATAAAACTGTAAATAAAGATGGAAATAACCATTTGTTTACGTTGAATTTGGGTGTGCCTTTCCAGGTGTTGGCGGACGGAAATGAAGAATTCACGATTACAGCAGATGATGATACTTGGGTGTTTGTAGGTGATAGGTTAGTGCTAGACATGGGCGGGATTCACGATGCGTTGACTGGTAGGCTGAAAATTAATAATAGTGGTGAAGTATATACGGCGGTGGGTGGAGGAGATTTGGCTTTTAGCGGAGTAAAACTTACTAAGGAAACAGGTTCGATCATTCGGATTTTCCATGCGGACAGAAATAGCGTAAATTCTGTGTTTAAGATAAAGTTTGCGAATATGTTACTTAATTTTGAAAAAAATACGACAGTGGCGAAAGATGCGCAAGCGGAAGTGGCCTATGACCCGACAAATCCGTCTTATGTAGCGCCGCTAGGTGAGAGTTTAACGGTGCGACCGGACAGAAGCAAGGCTATTGCTAGCGCTATTGTGGCTCAGTGTGTGATTTTGATTACGTTGGTGATGGTATCTGTGTTAGCTATTTCCGTGGCTGTGAGATATTCGCGTCGCGACCATAATCAGGAGCAATCAGTTTAACTTGTTTGCCGTGGTGGTCTTTAAGTGGGATTTGAAGTTCGTGTGCGAGAGCATTAACTACGGTGGCACCGATGCGTAGTCCGGTGAAAGAACCTGGACCAGACATAAAAGTGATTTCGGTGATGTCTTGCCAATCTTTATTGTTTTCTTGAAGTTTGTCGTGAATGAATTTTAGGAGCTGTTCTGCTAGGTTGCGACCAGAATTCCATTCGTAGACATGACTGTCTAATTTCAAAATGGTGGTTGGGGTAGAGGTGTCTAGATACATTTTCATGGTATAATATATTATACAATGAAAGTAAAATCTGAACAAGAAATGTTGGAACTGGGGCGGAATTTTGATGTTTCACAAAGAGTGATTGAACTGATTGGTGATGTGGGAGTAGGAAAAACGACTTTTGTGAGGGGTTTAGCGGAAGGGCTGGGCGTGAAAGAAGCGATTTCTAGTCCGAGTTTTACGATTTCTAAAACTTATGCATTGCCGGGTGGTGGGAATTTAGTACATTACGATTTTTATCGGTTAGCAGAGCCGGGTTTAATGAAAGAAGATTTGGAAGAAAACATAAATAATCCAGAAAATATTGTGGTGGTGGAATGGGCAGATTCGGTGGCAGAAATGTTACCAGATGAACACAGAAAAGTATATATTAATTACGTAGATGAAAATACAAGAGAAATAAAAGTGGTATAATGGTGGCATGAGAGTATATATATCTGGGATATCTGGAACTGGGATGGGGCCGTTGGCGTTGATGGCGAAGGCGGCTGGCATGGAGGTGTATGGGTCAGATTTGAGCGAGGGTGCGATTTATCCGGAGCTAAAGAAGGCTGGAATTGAAGTGAAGATTGGCAAGCAGGATGGGAAATTTTTGCGCGAGAAGGTGCAAGAAGGAATTGATTGGTTTGTGTATACATCGGCTTTGCCCGAAGAGCATGCGGAGCTCGTGTTAGCGCGTGAGGTTGGTGTAAAATGCACAAAACGTGATGATTTTACGGCATATTTGGTGGAAATGCTAGGATTAAAAATGGTGGCGGTGGCTGGGACGCATGGCAAAACTACGACTACGGCGATGATTGTGTGGGCTGCTTTGAAGCTGGGGTTGCCGGTTTCTTATATTGTGGGGAGTACGCTTGGATTTGCGCCGAGTGGGGCTTACCATGAAGGTGATAAATATTTTATTTATGAAGCGGACGAGTATGATAGAAATTTCTTAAAATATCATCCTTGGCTCGCGGTAATCCCATATGTGAGTTATGATCATCCGGATATTTTTCCGACGAGAGAAGATTATGAGAAAGCGTTTGAGAAGTTTCAGATGCAGAGTGAGAAAGTGATTAAGAAGACTGATACTGGAATAGAATGGAAAAATACAGTAAGACCGATGTTTAAGGCGCAAAATTTCGGATTGGCGGGTGAGGCTAGGAGAATTGATGCGTCGCTTGCGGCTAATGCGGTGTTTGAAATGGTGACGGAAGAGGCGCGTGAGAAAGGGATTGTGCTGGATGCTGATTTGGGTGTTATTATGGAAGCATTAAATGAATTTCCGGGTGTGGGGCGGAGGTTTGAAAGGCTGGCAGATGGAGTGTACTCAGATTATGCACATCACCCAGAAGAAGTGAAGGCGACGATAGAAATAGCTTGCGAGCAGGCGAAGATTGATGGCAAGAAGGGGGTGGTGGTGATATATGAGCCACATCAAAATACGCGACAGCATGAAGTGCGAGATGGATATAAAGATGTGTTTGCAGGGGTGGATAAGATTTTTTGGTTGCCGACGTATCTGACGCGAGAAAATCCGGATTTGCCAGTATTGAAACCAGAAGATTTTATTGCGGAATTAAGTAATGCGGAGGTTGCAGAGGCGATTGAGGTTTCGCCAGAATTATGGGGTGCTGTCAAAAAGTATGTAGATGATGATTATTTGGTACTATTGATGACGGCTGGTCCGGCGGATACGTGGCTGAGAAAAATGTTGGAAAAGTAAACTGTTTATGCTAAAATGGGGGTATGGAACAGCAAAAACGCGACGGAAATAAGATTTTGGTTGGTGTTTTGTGTGCTTTGACTGTGATAATGGTGGGGCTGATTGTGGCGATTACGGCTGTGAAGGTTGGTAGATACAGTGAGATAGCTGATGGGGGGGGGTATAACCAGGATAGCAACCCTGATGAACAAGATGAGATAAAAGAGGGTGAGGGTACTACCGCGCCGGTGGTAGTGGATGGTGATGATGAAGACGGCGGGGGTGATGTTTCTGGTGAACCGGATGAGACTGAAGAGGAACAACTTCAGGTAGAGAATCAAATTGCGATAGAAGATGCAATAAAGCAGTATATCCGAGGACTTTCTGTGGACGATGCGCTGGTATATTTGGACGGGCAAATAGAAAATGTTGGCTCAGCGGATGAGAAATTTAGTATGCGTTTAATAAAAATAAATGTATTAAATAATGACGAGCAATATGAGGCAGCTTTGGCGGAAGCACAGAAGATTGAGAACGTAGATAAATTGAACAAGTGGAACAAAATTGAGTATTATAATATGATGGCCTATACGTATCAGATGCTTGGCGATACGGAAAAAGAAAACGAGTATGGCGCGCAGTACATCCAGGCTTACAAAGATTTGTGGGGCGATTTTAGGGGGTCTGATTAGAATGAGAAGAAGAACGTTTAGTTGTTCGGTAAAAAAAATAAGTGCGGTCTCTGTACTGGCGGTTTTGGTAGCTATAGGGATTATTACGCATATGAGTTTGTCTGTAAAAGTAATTGCTGATAGCGCAGGCGCCGATGGGGATGGTAATGCATGGGGCGGAGAATCTTATAGAAGTGGATTGTTTATTTCTACGGAAAGTGCAGCATGGAAGGCCCAAAGTTTGAGCGATATTGCAGCCGGTAACGTGAGTGGCGTGAGCATGAATGCGGATGGCTCTATTACGATTCAAGGGTTTAATGGCACTGGAAATTTTCATGCGGCCGGAGCTACAATTACCTGCCCGGCTGGAACTACGCATCTATATCAATATTCGTTGGTTGCGCAACGTGATGGATATGGATACAAGAAAGGCGATTTAGTGGGGTTGATGGGTACGGATGGTAATTCGCCAGTTTATAATTCGAACCAGCTTGGCGGTGGCACCAAATACGATACCAGTGTGTCTGGAGCGTTGTCGTGGAGCTCGGTGCAAAGTACTTATCAGAATCTGTACGATCAAGGTTTAGTGCATGTGGGTTGGGGGAATGGGGCTGGGCTGTCATGGTTTTGTTCAGCTGGAGATGGAGTGCCGAATAATAATCCAAATCCGACTTGTGGTGGCGTGAGTGGCGATACTACATATATGACGACCAAATTGAAAGATAAACGTTTGGCACATAAAGGTTGGGTGAATGAAATATATGCGATGCCGACCGACGAAATACGTTGGAATAATTGTTATTCCGCTGGTGTACAAAACCATTATAAGTATAGGAGCCATGAATTTTCAGAAATAAGTGGGTCATTCTCTTGGCGAAGCGATGACCCAGAACCTGATTATTCTGTGCATAATCATCATAACCATATTACTACGAATATTGATGTAAGAAATATTAATCAGTATTTCCCGGAGAGCAATTGGCAAAATTTCTTTAAAATTGATCGGAATTTTAGTCCGCTACCGTCGTCTTATGGTGTTGGAAGTGTTTCGACTGGTCATCCGTGGGAAAAATCTGGATATGAATACCATTTTAATCTTGGTTCTGCAGTGTCTATCCAACGCGTGGACGATTATTATATTAGTAGGGTGGGCGATGTAGGTACTAAAAAATATGATTCAAGCCGTACTGGTGTGCCGACTCAGTATAGTATGGGCAGTAATTATCATACTTGGTGTGGAACTGGGGGTTGTGAGTGGGAAGAATGGGAACAGAATGGGTCGGTTTGTGGATATGATGGTGCCTGGAGACCGGCTGGATATGCGTGGTCGTATTGGGATGATTGGTCTGGTCCGGGACATTGGGTTTATAGCGATCCGTATTGGGATGAATACGCCAACGCGAGATGGTGCTGGGTGACTCACAGTGACTATAATAGGCATAATAGGAGCTGGGAATCTACGTATTTTAATGCTGGTTCTACAGGTGAAACTGCTACAGTGTATGTGCCGTATAATTTCTGGAATAGCACTGAAATTCAGGTGGAAGCAACGAATAATGAGGGTTTGGCTTATGCTGGCGGTACTTTAAATGTAAAAACTGCATCGGCAACTATACATACTCAATATAATGGGGCGACAGAAGCAGAGTACGCAACAATAGTGAGAAACGCGAAAGTACGTTTGGTGGCATACGCTACGCCAAATCCAGGGTACTATAATCCGACTAATGGCGATGATTTATGTGCTGCGGTTGATGCGTCTGTGATAAATGGCAATAGATTATGCGAAGCTACGCAGCTAACCAATAGAGATTTGAATTCGGCAGGAAATTTGGGTGGTGCGACTGAAGATTATCCGGATGTAAAAGGTGAGCGTATGGTGTATGATGCTAATGCAGGGGATTACATGTGTTATGCAATGGCAATTTATCCTGCCAATAGTGGTGCATGGACGAATTGGCAAGATCCGGAAGGCAATCATCAATGGGCATTTTCGAATCCTTCGTGTTTGAAAATTGCGAAGAAGCCGTATTTTGGGGTATATGGTGGAAGCATTTATTCTGTTGCGCAGATTAGTACATCAAGTATGGGCAAGACTAATATATTTGGGGTTGAAGATTTTGGATATAGTAGTGCTATAGGCGGCGGCACAAAAAGATTCTTTGGCTCTTTTGTGGAACAAAGTGTGTTTGGGATTAATGCAATTACTGGGTTAGCCTCTGGGTCGGCGTATCTGCAAAATAAAGGAGTCACGAATAATAATTATTGCAAGAATTTAGTGCCACTTACGATGGCGAATGCTGGCAATCAGGCGTGTAAAAATGATAGTTCTACGACGGCTGGGCTTATGGGCGATGTGGATAAAATTAGTGTAGACAAAGAAGCATATGTAGATTTTTGGCTGAGAAGCTCGTTGAATACTGGTGAAGAAAGGGGAGATGATGGGCTAGGCAAATCGACGAGATTTTATAGCAATACTGGAAAAGATATTTATTATACCTATGTAGATGGATCGATGACTGCGGGTGGAGCTTCGGTTTTGAACGGCACTACTAGGTTGGTAAAAGTTTCTGGTGACATCAGAATAACAGGAGATATTGTGTATTCGAATTCGGGATGGAAGGTGGAATCGGCAGGAGATATGCCACAGACGATTATTTATGCAAATAATATTTATATTAATTGTAGCGTACAAAGGATTGATGCTATTTTAATTGCTAAAAATGAGGTGAATACTTGTGCTAATATTAGCACAGATGGTATAGGTACGACGAAGAATGGTTTGCCGGTGCTAAATAGCCGCAATGCGTCATATCCTTTGACTGTGCGAGGTGTGATAATCGCAGATAAATTATATCTTTACAGAACTTATGGTGCGGCGGTGGATGGATATTCTGGTACACCGGCGGAGACGATTAACTATGATACATCAACGATTCTATGGGCTCGGTATATGGCTGGGACGAGTGAATCTAATACGATGACGGAGGTATATCGCACAGAATTAGCGCCAAGATATTAAAATATTGAAAAAATATTGTCCAAAATAAGTTGTTTATGCTAAAATGAAAGCATGAGGTCTTTTGTTCGTAATGATAACAAAGTTTTGGTGGTAGTTTTGTGCGCTTTGACTGTGGTGATGATAGGGCTGATTGTGGGGATTACGGTTGTGAAAGTAAACCGATACAACGAGTCGATTAGCGGTGGTCAGAGTGATGGTTCTGGCGGCCAGGGAGATGGTTATATGGCTGGAACTACTAAGCCGATGGGATTAGACGACGAGGGTGATGAAAATGACGATGAAGGTGAAGGCGGTAGCGAACAAGGGGGCGAATCTGAGACCGAGAATGCGGAAAGAGTGCAAAGATGGTTCGATGAGGCTGAAGATGTAAGAAACGGTTTTGATGGGATGACGCTTGAAGATGCTTTGGCGTATATAGAACAGAGGGCTGAAGAAAAAGATGATTTGGATGATGCGTTTAATATACGTATAATAAAAGTAAATGTACTATATTATTATGAAATGTATGATGAAGCTTTGGCGGAATTGAACAGAGTGGAACATCCAGAAGACTTGGCTTTGTGGAATCAGGAAGAATATTATAATATGCTATATCTGACGTCGATAGCGCTCGGCGATGAAGAAGCTGCAGAAGGGTACGCGGAGCTATGGAGAGAAGCAAACTATAAGAGAACCGGAGGGCCAAAAGGTGTTGAAGATTAAGAAAACAATTAAATTTGCACCATTATTGGTTTTGGTGGTGTTCTTGGTGTCTTTTGCATCGTCAAATAATATATCTGCAATAAGTGCCAATTCTGGAGTTGGACATGGCACGGGCCCTGGGATAGCCGACAATGGGAATTTGTTTATTTCTACTACTGGTGGTGCAAGATGGGAATATTATTCGTGGGGAAGTAGTGATTCTGCTGGTGGACTTACTTTTACTTCTAGCACCACCGCTAGAATTGATGGCTGGAGCAGTTCATCTAGCAATTTTGCTATAGATGGAGCAGATGTGAGCTGTCCGGAGGGAACGTTAGGATTGTGGCGCTATTCTTTTGTGGCGTTGAAAGATTTAGGAAATTATAAAAAAGGTCATTTAGTGGGTGTACTTGGTATCGACGGTAATTCAAAAACTTACAATTCTAGAATGCTCGGTGGTGATATGAATTATGTTGGTGGTAACTGGGGGCAGGTTGAAGCGGAATATAGGGCTTTGCTGGCGGCGAGAGCCGTGAGCATTCCTTGGGGTGGTGGAAGTGGGCTGTCGTGGTTTTGTTCGTCGAACGGAAATGTTTCTCCTCCGACGATTAGTCAACCAACGTGTGATGTGGACGATTACTATAAAAAAGGCAAGTGGGGCAAGACTGAGATGATAACCAAAATTATTAATACGAAGTTGACCCAGAGAAATTCTACGAGCGAAAGTGCTGATTGGAAAAAAGATGGAGAAGTGTATGCGATGCCTACGGATGATATACAGTGGTTCCATTGCTATGCTGCCGGGGTGCAGGCGATGCATGCAGATAAATACAAAAATAAAACTTTGAGGAAAGCTACAGTAGTTGGTTCTGGCACAGTGGATTATCATAAGAAACCCGAACATGAGTATCACTCTTTTAGCATTAACAAAAATAAGTTATGCAGTGATCAAGGATATAGCGGAAGTGATGATGGTGGTTATTATTGGGATGAATGGGGGTATAGCGGATCTACTACCATGGGCAATCAATGGAGTTGGGAAAACTGGACCAATAAATGGAAGCTTGATAGGACGGGCGGTCTTGTGACGACTGCTATCAGCGGAAGCTTAATGGAACCTGGTGTATGGAAAACTTATAGCAATGGTACTATAGTTGGAGACAAACGCGAAGAAGGGTTTACGGTACAACCGTTACAAGTTGGTAGCGCATTTACCGAGAGCACCGAAACTGGTGCGCCAAAATATTTTGGAATAGAGAATGACGGAAAGCACAGTAATGGTTGGTCGCAGGCTGGTACATACGAATGCAAGAAAAAGAGGTGGGAAAAGGTAGGGGAAGACTGGTCTGATATAGTAAAGGCGAATAAAAACTATTGCACTTTAAATGATACCACAGGAGTGGGATATTGCGACACTGGATGGTATGTAGGCAATGTGTATAAGGAAGATATTTATGATTGGGTGGAGTATGATAGTTCTGCGTATTTCTACAATAGGCATCCTGAAGATTATATAATAGGGACATTGGATCCTAACATATCGAGTGGTTTTGGTACGGTAAAAATCCCATACAATTTCAATAATTCAGCAACTATTAGTGTGAGAGGAACTGATAAGGTAGATGGTGAAGAGATAGTGTATGCTGGAGACAAGATAATAGTAGAGGAAGCTTCAGCAACTGTTGGAACCAGGGTGAACAATCTTATTGGGTCTACTTATGCCACAATTGTGCGTGGTGGCAAAGTGAAACTTGTGACGTATGCAACAAAGGATCGTTCTAATAGTGTCGGCGATTGGGATAGTGATTTGTGTGATCAATTAGATGGCAGTAACCAATCATTGTCAAGGGTGCCTTCTGGCACAAATGCTGTTGATGCTGGAGCTGATAGTAAAGGTAGGTATTGCAATGAAAAAACATTGTTAGAGGGAAATCTAAATCCTGAAGGTTTGTTAGGCGGAGTGACGACGTATTTCTCCGATATTGAAGGGGAGAATATGGTATTTGATGCTAATGCTGGAGATTATATGTGTTTTGCTATAGCTATTTATCCAGCGACTAGCGAGAATGATAAACAAATGAATGAAAAAGGTAGTGGCACCTGGAACTATAATAGTCCGGATTGTATAAAAATTGCCAAGAAACCGTATTTTGGTGTTTATGGTGGAAGTATATATACTGCGGCAAAAACTGCGACATTGGACACTGCGAAGACGAATATGATTCATCTTGGTGCTTATGATGACTATAAATACAAATATAAATCTGGTAGGGTGAGTGGCAATCGTGTACACTTTGGGTCATTTGCAGAACAGAGCGTGTTTGGAATTGATGCTATTACTGGACTAGCGTCTGGATCGGCATTCAAAGGCAATAACGGCGCGAGCAATAATAATTATTGCGAAAATCTTGTGCCACTTACGATGGCAAATGCTGGCAAAGATGTGTGCTCCGGCAAAAATTCAAATGTTGCGGGGTTGATGGGGAAGTCGGAGGAAACAGAAAATGTAGATAAAAGTGCGTATACGGATTTTTGGTTGAGGGGCGCGGCGGATACTGGAGAAATAGTATCTAACGATGGCCTTGGTGAATCGACCAGATATTATAGTAATACTGGAAAGAACATTTATTATACATATAGACATTCTGGCGATGGCGGAATGGGTGAGATAAAAAATGGTAAGTTTTGGGCTTATACAAATCATGCGAGCATACCGAACGGTACTACTAGATTGGTGAGAGTTGATGGTAATCTCGAGATAACTGACAATATTATTTATTCAGAATCTGGCAGCAGCATTAGCTCGGCTGGAGATTTGCCACAAGTAATCATTTATGCGACGGAAAATATCAGTATCAGATATAATGTCGAACGCATTGACGCTATGTTAATAGCAGGTGGCACTATATATACTGGCGGAGGATTAAGTATTGACAAGAAAGTAGTAAATGATGAAAGATTATCATACCCGTTGACAGTGCGCGGCATCATGATAGCGGATAAACTGTATCTTGATAGGACTTATGGTGCGGCGGCTGGTTATAATTATTCTCAAAGTCGGCTTGTGGGAACAGGAGACGAGTACACTATTTCTGGTGGTTTTACCAGGACGCCGGCGGAGACGATTAATTATGATACATCAACGATTCTATGGGCTCGGTATATGGTTGGGACGAGTGAATCTAATACGATGACGGAAGTATACCGGACAGAGTTGGCGCCGAGGTACTAAAATCTGTTATAATGGAATTATGAGGAGTAATACGGTTTTTGCTTGCCAGAAGTGCGGGCACACATATTCGAAGTGGGTTGGGCAGTGTAGTGATTGTGGCGCTTGGAATTCTTTAGTGGAACAAGTGCCTGAAGTGAGAGCGGATGCGAAATCTGCGCTTGCCAAAGGCAAGGCTTCGGGTAAGAAGTTGGATTTTGTAAAAATTTCATCCATTGTGCCGTCTGATGCGAAGGCACGGCTGGTGACAGAATTCACTGATTTAAATACGGTGCTAGGTGGTGGAATATTGGCGGGGTCGGTGACGTTGCTAGCGGGGCAACCGGGTATCGGCAAATCTACACTTCTTATGCAGATTTGCGCAGAAGTTGCGAAAACAAATGATGTGCTGTATGTTTCTGGTGAGGAGTCGGCAGGGCAGGTAAAATTAAGAGCGGAGCGTCTGGGTGCGAGTAGTGATAGGCTGAATTTTGCGGCTTCTACATCGGGAAATGATATTGCGAAAACGATAGAAAGTGGTGAGTTTGATTTGGTGATAGTGGATTCAATTCAGACTTTGGCGTTAGATGAATTATCTTCGGCGCCAGGAACGGTGTCACAGGTGACAAATTGCGGTAATTTGATAATTCGCGCAGCGAAGGCGACTGATACGGCGGTAGTAATAGTAGGGCATGTAACAAAGGAAGGGACTCTTGCTGGGCCGAAGGTTTTGGAGCATCTGGTGGATGTGGTGCTGAATTTCGATGGCGATAGATATGGCGGATTTAAGACGGTGCGGGCAGTAAAAAATCGGTTTGGTTCGACAAATGAGGTGGCGATTTTTGAGATGTTGGCGGATGGGTTAGCTGAAGTGCAGAACCCCTCGGCGGCATTATTGGCAGAACGAAAGAATACGGATGGTTCGGTAATTTTGGCGACTTTGGAGGGAAACCGACCAATTTTGGTGGAGATACAGGCTTTGGCGACGTCTTCAAACTTTGGTTATCCGAAGCGGACGGCGAGTGGATTTGATATCAACAGACTAAATTTGTTAATTGCAGTATTGGAACGGAGAACGAAGCTAAAATTATCTGACAAGGATATTTTTATCAATGTAGTGGGTGGAATGAAAATTCAAGATTCGGCGGCGGATCTTGCGATTTGCATGGCGATTGCTTCGGCAGTAGCAGGAAGAAAATTGGATGAAAAATATGTAGTGTTTGGTGAGGTAGGGCTAGGCGGAGAAATTCGTTCGGCTTTTCGGGCGGATCAGAGAATTGCAGAAGCGAAAAAATTGGGTTTCTCCCATGCAATAGGGCCGGCTACGGTGCGAGATAAGTTTGTAATTCCGGCGAAGGATTTAAGAGAAACTTTGATAAGGTATGTGAAATGAAAATTCTTGGAATTGACCCGGGACTTGGCAGATGTGGTTTTGGCATGATAAGTACGACTACTGGTGCGGACGCGAAATTGATGGATTATGGAGTGATTACGACGATGGTGGATGCGCCGATTCCGAGCAGGTTGAAAGAACTGTACGAATCTTTGATTTTATTGATGAATCAGACGAAACCGGATGTGGTGTCGGTAGAGAAGTTGTTTTTTTCGAAAAATATTACGACGGGCATTGCGGTGGCGGAAGCAAGAGGAATGGTACTACTAGTGGCGGCGCAAAATGAAATTCCGGTATATGAATATTCGCCGAATGAGATTAAAAAGGCGTTGACCGGGTATGGAGCGGCGGATAAGGCGCAAATGGAAGAGGTGGTGCGAGTGCAGTTAGGACTAAAAGAAAAGCCGAAGCCGGATGATGCGGCGGATGCACTAGCGGCGGCGATTACGTGTGGATTTTATTATCGTGAAGGCCCGACAGTGCAAACGTATGAATTTTCTAATACAAGAGGCAAAAAAGTAATGAGAAGGAGGATAAAATGATAGCACATATTAGAGGGGTAATTGTAGAAAAATTTGGAAGTTCGCTAGTGATAGATGTGAATGGAGTGGGTTATGAAGTGACGGTGCCTTTGCCGGATTTTGAAGATGCGATGCTCGAAGCTGAGGAAAAATTCTACACTTATCACGTGGTGCGTGAAAATGCGGAAGAATTGTATGGTTTTTCTAGTTTGGCGGCGAAGAAGTTGTTTGAACTGCTGATTAGTGTGCAAGGAGTGGGGCCGAAGGCAGCGATTGCTATTTTGTCACTCTCGGAAGCAGAAGAGGTGAGAAACGCAATTGCGAATGCGGATGCGGCATTTATTTCTAAGGCGTCTGGTGTGGGGAAGAAGTCGGCGGAGCGCGTGATTGTGGATTTGAAGGATAAAGTAGGAATTCCATCACATTATGGCGCGACAGAGGTGAAGCGTGGCACGGCGATGACTAATGTAGAGCCGGATGAGGCGTTGGATGCGTTGATTGCGCTTGGGTTCCCACTAAAAGAAGCTACGGCGGCATTAGAAAGTGTGGATAAGAGTTTGCCAGTAGAAGAACGGATAAAATTGGCCTTGAAAAAATAGATAGAGTATGGTAAAATAGGGTGTAATTGATAAATAAAAGGTAAAATATGAGTTTTTCTATTCTAAAGCAAATTGGTGACGCACAGAAAAAGAAGGCTGTGGTGGATGTGCGTTCTGGTGATACCGTCAGGGTAACTCAGAAAATTAAAGAAGGTAATAAGTTTCGTTTGCAGACTTTTGAAGGCGTGGTGATTCGTGTGGATCGTAAAGAATCTCACACTGCTCGCATTGTGGTGCGCAAGGTAACTTCTGGCGTGGGCGTGGAGAAGTCTTACTTAATCCATTCGCCACTTGTAGAGAGGATTGAAGTAACGAAGCGTTCTAAGGTACGTCGCAATAATCTTGGATATCTACGTGATCGCTCTGGTAAGTCTGCGCGTCTTTCTGGCAAGGACTTTGACCGTGCGGCGGTAAACGAAGTGAAGGTGGAAGAAGTTGCTACTAAAGAAGATGCTAAGGAAGAAGCTACCGAAGCTGAGAAACCGGCTGAAGAAGCGAAAGCCTAATGGCAATACTTGGTATAGATGAAGTTGGACGCGGACCCCTAGCGGGTCCGCTTGTTGTGGGAGCGGTAGTTTTGCCATCGAAAGAAGAGTGGGTACAGCTAGAATGGATAAATGAGCTGAAAGATTCGAAGAAATTGTCTGCGAAAAAGCGGGAGAGACTGGCTGAGATAATTTGGGCGGAAGCGCCTGGCGTGGGATTAGGCTGGATACCGGCGGCAGAGCTAGATGAAGTGGGGATTTCGGAAGCTTTGAGGCTAGCAACAAGGCGGGCTGTGAAGTCGGTACAGGGACTTCACACAAGTTTTTCACAGATAGTGATAGACGGAAAAGTGAATTTTCTTAACTTGACAGCTCTTGGAAAATATGTTACTACTATGGTCAAGGCAGATAATCTGGTAAAGGAAGTTTCGGCGGCGTCAATCGTAGCAAAGGTCGCACGAGATAATTATATGAAGGAGATGGGAGAGAGGTTCCCGGGATATGGTTTTGAGAAAAATGTAGGGTATGGTACGGCGGCGCATATGGCGGCGATAAAAGAAAAGGGGATTTGCGCGGAGCACCGGAAGAGTTTTGAGCCAATTCGGTCGCTAGTGGGGTATTCTAGGAATGAAGCGAAGAAGAAAAATACGACTTTTGTGGGAGCTTTGGGCGAGACGGCAGTGGCGGAGTATTTAGCTCAGCATGGGCACCAGATCCTGGAGCGTAATTTTAAGACGTATTATTATGAGATAGATATTGTTTCGGTATGTGAGGATAAAATATATTTTACGGAAGTGAAATACCGGAAAGACGATAGATGTGGTGGGGGACTAGCGGCAGTGACGGCAAAAAAGTTGGCGCAGATGCAATATGCGGCGGAGTGTTTTATGAAATTCCGGGCAAGAGAATTTGAAAAGTATAACCCAGTACTTGCGGCAGCAGATGTGGTAGGGGAAGATTTTATGGTAAAAGAGTGGGTGGAAATCGTTTAAAAAATCGTGTATAATCATAAGTATTATGGACGATGAAAATAAAATGGATCCGGTAGCGTCTTCTATTGAGCCGGTGGAGACTAAACAAGAGGTACCAGAGCAACCTAAATCTGTGCAGGATCAGATGGAAGAGCTGATTAATGAACACGATGCGCAAGTTCAAGAACAGATGTTGGAACAACAAAAAGTTGAGGTGGCAACAGAGAAAAAGAAGAAAAGAATAACGATAATTGCGGTAGTGTTCTTGATTATTGCTTTGCTTGCGGCTGGCGGTACGCTACTCGTGATGAATTGGGATACTTGGTTTGGAGCAAAGAATGAGCCAGTGCCGAGCGAAACGGTAGTTGAAGATACTGTGCTAGAAAGTGGCACTGTGACGGTAGTTGTGGACGGGGAAACAGTAACTTATGCTGGGGCGTATATTGTGGACGGCATTGAAGCAACGATTAGCTCTGGAGAATATGCTTCGGCGATAGATAATCAGGCGGTGTTTGTAGTGGTAAATGGTGGTAGCTTAGTAATTGATGGTGACGTGCAGATAAATAAGAGTGGAAATGCTGCTTGCGATGAAAGTTGTGATAAATATGGGCTTAACTCGGCGATAGTTTTGATAGGTGATGCTTCGCAGGCAACAATCCGAGGCGCGACTATCGTAACTTCTGCTTCTGGCGCGAATGCCGTGATGGCGATTGACGGAGCCCTCGTGACGGCAGAAGATGTAACGATTAATACGACAGGCGAGAAATCGCGGGGCCTTTATGTGACGTTGAATGGGATTATTGAAGCAAATAATGTGACGATTTCTACTCAAGGTGATTCGAGCCCGGCTTTGGGGGCAAGTGGAAATTTAGGGTCGGTTAAGGTTGAAGGAATGCAGCTCGAAACTACGGGAAATAATTCTCCGCTGGTATATTCGGCTGGTTCGGCGATAGTTGCAAATTCTACTGGTGTGGCGACTAGCTCTCAAGCTACGATGATTGAGGGGGATGGTCTTGTGGAATTGATGGATTGTGATTTTTCTGGTATAGAAAATAATATTTAAGATTAACTTTGACGGTGGCGGCTAGACGTTGAATTTGAATTCAACGACGTCGCCATCTTGCATGATGTAAGTTTTACCCTCGGTGCGGAGCTTGCCGGCTGCTTTAACGGCTTGTTCGGAACCGAGAGTTTTTAGGTCGTCGTAGTTGCAAATTTGAGCAGCGATGAAACCTCGCTCGAAGTCGGTATGGATAGTGCCGGCGGCTTCGGGGGCGGTGGAACCTTTTTTGATTGTCCAGGCGCGACATTCTTTTTTGCCAGCGGTAAGGAAAGATTGGAGATTTAAGGTGTCGTAGGCGGCTTTGATAAGTTCCTCCAAGGCATCGTGTTTGACGCCGTAAGACTGCAAAAATTCTTTGCGTTCTGCACGTGTCATACCGGACATCTCTTCTTCGAGTTTGGCGTTGACGAAGATGGCTTTGGCGGGTTTTACAAGGTCTTTAAGTTGCGATTGGAGTTCTTGGTCGGTGAGACCTTGCTCGTCGACATTGAACATATAGATGACTGGTTTGTCGGTGAGGTACGGAATAAATTCGTCGGCGGGGTCTTTTTTGCGTTTGGCTGCTATTTTGGCCTTGGTTTCTTCGTCGGCGAGTTCTAGTTCTAGGTTGATGATGTCGATGTCGTCTTTGGCTTGTTTGATGATGTCATCTTCTGGCTGGTTGTCGGCACGAACTATATCGTTGTTCTTGAAAGCGCGGACGACATGACAGATGGCTTGACATTCGCGAATATGGGCGAGGAACTTGTTGCCGAGACCTTCGCCTTTGGACGCACCTGCGACTAGGCCGGCAATATCCACGAATTCTACTGTAGCTGAAACAACTTTATCGGTTTCGTACATTTTGGCGAGGACGTCTAGACGCTCATCGGGAACGGGAACAATGCCAACATTTGGTTCAATGGTGGCAAAAGGATAATTGGCGGCAAGTGCGCCAGCGTTTGTGAGTGCATTAAATAGTGTAGATTTGCCGACATTAGGTAAGCCGACGATGCCGATCTTTAAATTCATAACCAATCCGTGATATCTGTTAATTCAGATACAATTATAGCATATTTTGATGTATAATATAAGATATGGGTTACATCGGAAGTTACGTATGGAGAATTCGCCAAAAAATTGGGCATGATGAGCTAATTACCGCAACGGTAGACGTAGTGGCTACGAGAGATGGAAAGGTATGCTTAGTTTATAATAAGGATTTTAATGCCTGGACTTTGCCAGCTGGACATGTTGAACTAAATGATAGCTGGCAAAGTGCAATAAAGACAGAGATGCAAGAGGAGGCGGGACTAATAACTGAAGAAGTAGATTTAGTTCCATTTGCGACTATCTCTGGACCGAATTATAGATATGAGTATCCAAACGGAGATAAAACCAGGCCTTTTACGCTGGTTTTCTTGTGCGGAAGATTTTCAGAACAAGATTTGTCGGATTCGGATGAAATACTTGAAAAAAGATGGTTTGATTTGAACGATGTCAAGAGCATAGCTTTAACTAATAATGCATCCTTGATTTTGAGTGCTTACAAAAAATACAATGAGACTAGGGCTTTTCAGCAAATTATAGTGTAAAAATAGATTCTCGTGTTCGGTGTATGTTATGCCTTGCAAGGACTTCAATACTTTTATTATATTGTAGGTAGGGGGTTGAAAATTTGAGGCGAATTGGATATAATGCGCAAAATGAAATATCGAGTTATTATTGAAACTGATTTTCGAAACCGCCCAAAAGAGCACGAACTTTCGGCTGCGATTCTGATTGCTAATTATTTTGAAACCGATATTGTTTTTCTTCGTCCATCCTGTCAGCACACACCAGACTTAAACATAAAAGGCATAAAGTGGGAGCTGAAGAGTCCACTTGGTGACGGAAAAAATACGATCAAAAATAATCTTCATACCGCTAGGAAACAATCGACTAATGTGATTATTGATTTGAGACGAATAAAAATGCATCAGACCAAGGCTCTTTCAAATATTAACCATTATTTTACGAGCCATCGTAGTAAGATTCGTCATCTAATTGTTATAACAAAATCCGAAGAAATCCTTGAAATGCTTTAGAAAGTTTAGTATAATTATTAGTATAAAAGATGCCCAAGATATTGAACTATATCAAGCGCATCTTTTTTGGGTTTCAATGGTAGTATATGTGTGATATAATGATTGTAGGATTGCATCTGTCGAAAATACGAAGCGTGAGTATAACAGGTGGTCTAGCTCTCCCGAATGGGTCACGCCAGAGGGCCGGCAATAATGCCATAAAAGGATAAGGAACAGCATCATGATGCCAAGTCTGAAAAGAGCGCATATTGGAGCCCGTGTTTGGTTTGAGCCAAGCGGGTTTTTTGATATAATGAATGTATGGCGACTTTTTTCTGTACAAATTGTGGTGAAAGAATGTGTAACAGCAGTAACGATAATCTTTTTGAGAATTATTTGATCAAAACTAATACTGATTATTTAGAGGAAAAGAAATATAACAAAATAGTTAAAAAGGTAAATGAGGAATATAAAGAAAAACGAAAAGACCCAGAATTTGGGAATGATTATAAAGATGTAGATACGTGGTTTGATATTTGTTTTGAATTGGGGCAAGATGCTTGGATTTGTCCGAAATGTAAAACGATGTTTGTTTTTAAGCGGAATAGTAATGAGTTAGAGAGCGTTTATAGGCTGGATAATAGCTGGAAGGAAAAGGCAGAAAAAAGCAAAAAAAGTTGCGGATGTATTGTTGTCAAAGGCGATGAAATTTTATTGATACAAGCAAAGGATGATGAGGGGAAATTGTTCTGGGCGTTTCCGAAAGGAAAACAAGAAGTTGAAGAGACTGACATAGAGACGGCGATAAGGGAGACAAAAGAAGAAGTTGGGTTAAAGGTGGAGATAATTGACGAGAAGCCTATTATGGTTGGACACCTAATTCATGATGGCGCGGCATTTAAAAAGATCTTTCTTTTTATCGCGAAACCTTTGGATAATGAATTAAATATACAAGAACGAGAGGTGGAAAAAGCACAGTGGATATTGATTGATAAAGCCGGCGAGTATCTTGATGGTTATTATCGTGATGCGTGGGAAGAACTACTGAATAGGTTAAACAGCTAAAACTACCGGCGCGTTTTAATATGAGTGTTTTTCCATTTTGCTTTTGGTAAGTGGATTTTGATTACAAACGGGATAAAATAGGTAGGTTGGTTTAAAAATTCAAGATTCCGATCTTTAAGTTCATAACCAACCTGTGTAATCTGTTATTATAGGTATAATTATAGCATAGTTTTGTGTATAAATATAAATTACAGAGAATGTAGAAGGAAGTGTCAGAAGTATATTAAGTGAGTAGGCGTAGTAAATGAAATTCTTATTTGGTAATACTTTTTGGCTTGGAAGAAGAGTTAATGATAGTATTAAGAGTATTACTATGAATTACGGCGTTATTATAAGCGTTGATTTTATCGTTGTAGGCGTCAATTAAGATATTGAGTTCGTTGTATAAATCATCGAGCGATTCGTATTCTTGTAATAGTTCGTTTCTTCTGGCCAGGAGGAATTAAAAACAAGAGGGCCGTAATCTGTGAGGTTTAGTGCGGAACGAATGGAGGCCATTTCTGTAGTAGGGTGGTAATTCAGACCTCTGAAGAAGTCATAAATCCATGCGCGATTGACAATAAATGCGATAATTAAGGCAATAATAATTATTGTTAATAAAGAGACGAAGACTCGTTTTATAGCACGGCGATTGCGATTCATAATATAATTATACAATGTTGTTGTGGTGATGAAAAATAAAAATGAAAAAACCGGTCCATTGGGCCGGTTAGATCTCGACGTAAAGCAAAGAGTCGTCGAGATATGGTAGTTGATGTGGTTTTGTACGGCGACGCTGTAATCTTATCCGAACACTCGGATTTTTGGCTGACGCCAGAGCGCAGAAATGAATTTTAGCATAGCCATCATCTTCGTTGCAGATGAAAGCGATGTCGTTTAAATCGCGACCTTCCTCACGAAGTTTTTCTATTTGCTCTTTTTCAACTACATAGAACGTATCGGACAAGTCTACCTTAGCGGGTAATTTCTTTTTGTTGGGGAGCAAGACTAGAATATCTCCTGTGCTCTCCTCGTACATTACAAATGGTTTCCCAGTTAGGTTGACTATCCGACTTGAAATAATTACGTTCCTCTCACGATTAAGCATTTAATCACCCCCTTATCTGTGAAATGCTTTCGAGACACCGTAATATTGTATCGCTTTTGGCTAAATTTGTCAAGGGTGGGTATATATAATGTGTGAGGCTCTTTGTGTTATAATGGTGGTATGAAAAATAAGAATGCTGAAAAGAGAAAAGAAACTTTATATATAAGAGAGGCGATGCAGGGGATGGGCAAGAAAGCGTTGGTTGTGGCGGCTGCAGCGGGTGCTTTGAATTTCGTCGGGTCGAAGTTAAATAAAGAGCTGATGGATACGAAGTGGGCAAAGGACACTGAGGTATTGCGGGTCGATGGAATTACTATTTACAATGACCCGAATGTGCGACGAGATCCAGAAGTTCCGGGCAATCCAGAAGATTCTAACATATTAGGGAAGCTTGATAATGATGGCCAACTGATTGAGCTCCCTTATGAGGGTGAGGTTCTTGTCTATGATGGGCCTAATGATGCGAATGGGGATTGGTATGGCTTTCCGGCGGAAAAATTTACTGAAACTCTACATGATGCTGGGTATATTGACAAGAAAACAGAAGAAGAGATTGTTAAACGCGATAAAGATGGTTACGTGTGGGTCAATGGTGGCTATGTAGAATTACACGGGACTGAAACGGAGAATACAGGCGCTAATTCATAGGGGGATTTGACTTCTTTATGCTATAATTGAGGCATGAAACTAAGAAGTCGGAGGTTGGTAGCGGTAATTGTAGCGCTGGTAGGGGTAGTAGTTTGGCTGGTGGCGAATCCGGCGAGCTATGAGCAGATTTTTACGCCGGTGGAAAATACGGGAGCTTCTGCGGATAGTATGGACTATTCGGCGGAGGCTTCTTCTGATTATGATGAGAATGCGTCGCTGGCGACTGAAGTACTAGAGAAATTAGAGGTGAAGGGGCGGGCGCCGAAGACTGGCTATGCGCGCGAGGAGTTCTATTCTGGCTGGCCGACAGTGGATGGATGTTCACTGAGACAGAGAATTATCAAACGTGAGTTTGGCGAGACGGCAGTACTGGATGGTTGCAATGTAATAGCGGGAGAATATGACGAGCCGTATACTGGGGAACATCTGAAATTCAGTGTGCGAGAGGAGATATCGAAGGGGGTGCAGATAGACCATGTGGTGGCGCTTTCGGATGCGTGGCAGAAGGGAGCGCAGTATATGGACGCGGATTCTCGGTATAAAATAGCGACAGATCCGCTAAATTTATTAGCGGTGGATGCAGCGGCAAATTCCAAGAAATCTGATGGCGATGCGGCGACTTGGTTGCCGGCAAATAAAAAATTTCGCTGCCAATATGTGGCGAGGCAAACTTCGGTAAAGTATAAGTATAAGCTGTGGGTAACTGAGGCAGAAAAAGAGGCAATTCTGCGGGTGCTAGAGAACTGCCCGAACGAGCGGGCGGTGGGGGTGAGTTTGTAAATTTTGTTTTATTATTGTCTTATAACTAAAGGAGTTAAAATGAAGACAATAGAAAAACAAGTGGGGGATTATTTGGCATACTGTGAAAAAGTGCGACGGATGACGGAGGCGACTTTGTCAGCGAAACGGAATGTGTTGGAGCGATTTGTAAGAGTGACTGGGCTGCAAGATGTGAGAGGGTTGACGAATGAGACGTTTAACAAGTGGGCGAGTGAAGAAGTGACACGAGGGGTCGCGCCGAGTTCGGTAAATATATATAATTCGGTGGTGGTGGCAATGGTGAGGTATTATCAGGGGATTGGGATGCGGGTGCCTCTGAATTTGACGCTGGTGGGGAAGTTGAAAGAGGGCAGAACGCAGCGGAAATTCTATACTGCGGAAGAAATTGCGGTGGTGGTGGCGAATGCGGATGAAGTGACGGGATTGATGATAAGGGTGCTGTTTGAGACCGGGATGAGAATTGCGGAGCTGGTGAAACTGAGAGTATCTGATATTGATGGGAGATGCGTGAGATTTATTGGTAAGGGAAGGAAGCCACGAGAAGTGTATCTGAGGCCTGAGACTCTGAGTCTGTTAGAAAGGTATGTGAAATGGAGTGGCGTGTGGAATTATCTGTGGGCATATTCTGAATATGGGTTGGCGCTAAATGGGGAACCGCCGGCGGTGCATACGGTGAGATTGAGATTGAGAAAGGCGTTCGATAATGCAGGGTTTGATGGGTTCTATCCGCATGCGCTGAGACATTCGTTTGCGACAGATTTGCAGCTTCGTGGTGCTTCGGTGGCGGAAATTAAAGAAATGATAGGGCATTCGTCGGTGGCGACAACGGAGCGGTATTTGCATGGGTTTGAGGGGAGGCTGAAGGAGTTGTTTGATAAGTATAGGTAGGATTAGAAAAGGTATGATTGTCTTTTCGGTGCTGAGTTTGATATAATTGTGGTATGAAAAGAGAGATAGTGGTGCATGGTGTGTATAGGCATTATAAGGGTGATTTGTATATTGTGGAAGATATAGCGACGCATACGGAGACGGGGGAGCTGATGGTGATTTACCGGGGATTGTATGGGGAAAATAAGTTGTGGGTGCGGCCGCTAGAGATGTTTTTGGAAGAGCTGGATGATAAAAAATGCTCGGATTTTGGGCAGAGATGTAGGTTTGAGCTACAAGAGATTAAGAGCAAGAGGAAATAGGGAAGTGTTTTGTGAATGGAAAGGCCTTGGGTGGGGCCTCTTTCTTTATTTAACACAAAATATAAAATAATTCTGCTTTTAGCAGAGGAGAATAAACAATTATGAAAAAAGCTTTAATCGCAGGTGCAGCTTCAGTAGCGCTAGCGGCTATGCCGGTGGTAGGGGTGTTTGCAACCACTACTGGTGGCCCATTCACTGATACCTTGGATGTGACCATTGAAAACGCTTGTACTTTTAGTCGTGGTGCTACCGCTCACACTGCAGGTAGCGGTTCTGTTGGTACTTGGGGTACTAGCACGACTGCCGATACACTTTCTGGTAGCCTTGCTGCTGGTACGCTTGATGAAGACTTCGGTTCTTCCACCTTTAATGTAGTCTGCAATAATCATGATGGTTGGAAAGTAACTGCAGCCGCCTCTGCCCTTACTGGCAAAACGACTACTACTGAAAACATTCCTCTAGGTACTCCAGCCGCTGATACGGCCGCCTGGAACTATACTTCTAGCTCTAGCGATGAGGCTATTACTGGCACTGGTACTTATAGCACTGCTTCGCAAATCGTTGCACAGAGTACTGCCACCACCCCGACTGCTGGTCGCAACTTCTCCGTCAAGTATGCAGTATCTGTAGACCACGTACTTTCCGCACAAGTCTATGAAGGCACAATTGTCTACACCTTCGCTCAGCTTCCATCAGCTTAGTCTAGTGTAAATGCATAAAAAAATACAGCTCTAGGGGTGGGAGCTGTATTTTGATAAGAATTAAATATAAAAGGAGCATGCTACAATGAAAACCAGGTGCACTTGTTGGCTAGTATCATCAGGAGTTTTCTTGTGTGTATTGGCTATTATATCGTTATTTGTATTTTTGATGAGAGGAAATACCACTATTAGCGGCAACTATCCAGAAAACGTGAAAGACAATTCCATTATATGTAATTCTGATAATTTTGATTATCCATTTTTTAGATATGATAACTCGTTAGAGAAAAATGCAAAAATTAGCATACTTTTTAATGATGACAGCTTTAAATCTATATCGTTGGTATATACACTTTTTTATAATAATGAAATTGGTGCTAAAACTAGTGAAACGCAAAATCATGCCGCAATGAACATCAACTTCGGAGAAAGTGGGCTAGGCGGCGACTCTTTTTCAGCGCATTATAATATAAACGGGAATAAGATGACAATGAACATTTACGCCACCTCATCAGACTTGCAAGCTATGCATGGAAACAAATATTTTCTAATCGATAACTTACCGCTCGAATCGTCCATAGAACAATACAAAAAACATCTAGAAAAACAGGGCTTTGCCTGCGAAATCAATATTAACAATAAAAGGAAATGAAAATGAAACATATTAGTAAATTGCTATACGGAACTATCGCAGTTATTCTGTTTTCTATGGTGGGCATACCAAGTGCGTTTGCAGACGCCGGAATAACACTGTCTCCGCTTAATGAGAAAATCATCATAGATCCCGGAACGAAATATGAAGGTTCGTTCAAGGTTTCTAATCAAGCTAAATATACCGACAGTATATCCTATGAAGTCACAGTTGAGCCATTTTATGTGGACGAAAATTATGATATTTTCTACGATAACAATGGCGATTATAATCAAATCGTAGATTGGATAATAATAGATAACCCCACTGGCACTCTTAGTCCAAACCAAGTCAACGTTATTCATTATACGGTAGATGTACCAGAAGATGCACCGGCCGGAGGACAATATGCCGCCATAAAAGTCACCTCGGTTCCCCTCAATGAAGACACGGACGATGGTGTCCAAATCAAAGTAAAGTTTGGCAGTGCATATATATTATATGCAGAAGTATCTGGCACGACGGAACGGCAAGGTGAAATTGTCGGCATCGACGTATCATCTTTTTTAATTTCCGGTAATATTTCGGGGTCTTGCTCAATAAAAAATACTGGAAATGTCCATAGCACCGCTAAATATACTCTGCAAGTCTTTCCGCTATTTTCCAGTGAAGAAGTCTATACGAATGAAGAAGATCCACAGACAAAGACCATTTTACCAGATCGTATCCTCTATAATGAAACCATTTGGGACGGAACTCCAGCTGTTGGAATATTTAATGTTATTTATACAGTGGAGTTTGAAGGTGTAATTCAGCAGGTTTCCAAGCTAGTTATTAAATGCCCAATCTGGCTACTCTTCATAATTATTTTCGTGATTACGGCTATCATTATCTATATTGTAGCCAAAGCCCGCAAGCGCAAAGATAAAAAGGAAACTGCATAGTTGTATTCCCAGCACCGTTCCAAATAAGAGCGGTGCTTTTATAGTAATCGGACAATAAAAAAGCCCAATTTTGGGCTTTCAAAAGCTTCTATTCAGGAATGAGATGAAGAAACGATATTTCTGGTGGAAATAACGGCCGGGCCATGAGCTGAAATGCTCTACTGACGTCTGTCGGGATAGCTTTCACGGCGCCAAGTATCAATAATCCGTTATCCAAATCACGGCTGGTACCTCTTGCTCGAGCAGGAAATAATGATCCGTCCGAAGAAATTAAGCCTCTATCCGAAAAACGCGTTAAGCCGAATATCCCAACTGGAACAAGCCCATCATGCAGATGTCCAGATATGAATAGGTCGATTCCTGGACATGTTTTTCGCATTTTGACGTCCAGATGTTCCGGCGAATGAACTAACGCCACAGTAAAGTCCTCATTAACTCCCTTAGCATTCTCCACCAACATGTTTTCCAGACATTTATGCTTCTCCCTGGCATCAAGATGTTTATCTTTATCGAGATTATAATATTCTGGCGGTAAAGTTAATCCCAATATTTTAATTTCCTTCGAGGCATCCAGATACGCACTGCTATTATGCAATAAATTTGCCGGTGTGGAGAAAATAAAACTTTGATACTCCGAAAACATTTTCAGCTCATATTTCGCTTGGCGCGCTTGGAAGCCAATGCCCAAATCATGGTTACCTACACCAATATAAACTGGCGCAATACTGTTTAAAATATGCAAAAAAGATTTTATTTTCTCTAAAATCACCTCGCAATAAAGCACCTCTAGCGTATCAAGAAAATCTCCCGCAATCATGATAGCGTCTGGCTGGCGCTGCTTCGCAATTTCTAAAATAGCTGCAATATTCGTCTCATCTTGCCTATTTAGAATAGGCTCAATGTGAACATCTGATAGTAACATTAAATTATATTGCTTCGTAATCTTTGCTGAATGAAGCCGATAATCAAGAGCTCTAACGTACATAACCCCCTCCTCATAAATATAGTTCTCTAGATGATTATCTCTGAATTTAAAGAACAGTATATATTACCTATTTGTAATTATAACATATTTTGCAGTTTTTGCTGCCGTAATGGAGTAATCGTTTTTTTATTACGAAAACTTGAAGTTTTTGTAGCGAGAGACAGATTTAGAATTATTCCGGGCAAGTTCCAGCCTTCAAATCAGAAACTAATCCCAGTGATTTTAGATAGTGTTCCAACGAATCGTAGTGACCATCATTGTATTTGCCAGTGGCGATTTCGGTGGCGGCATCGATGCCGACATAGCGATAATGCCAAGTTTCAAAAAGCCCGGTAGAGCCATACTCGTCTACATTAAGTAGCTCATCCATAGAGCCACCCGCCCATTCAGCCGGAAAGCGATCTATGAAGCCATATTTGTAAGAGTTCGCATAGAGCCATTGCCAATCTATATGTTGGTCATAAGTATCTGTATCTAGCACAGTGCCATAAGCTGGGTCTAACAAATCGCAGGTAAGCCCAGTATGATGATCGGAAGTACCAGTCGCGGCGCACAGCCGACCACAAGTAGTACCGCGCGCACGATAACAGGAGCGTGTTTCAAAGGTATGACCAGGGTAATCTACCTCGTAAGCGTGAACCATATCGTTTAAATGTGTAGCTGCTTCGGCATCTAACAGGTTATCGCCATTATAAGGATTGCCTTCCTCTATACCATAAAGTGATGATACGCTAACCAGTTCGCCACGACGTGCATCAATAAAATCAGTTGTAACAGTAAAATTAGGATTAATTAGCATTAGATAACCATATTTGATTGTGCAGTTTTCCGAAGATAGTTCTGTGATAGGTGAAATTTGCGGAGTGGTATCTTCTTCTGGAGCTGGTTCAGCTGTCTCATCGGTGGCATCGTCTAGCGAATCTGGGATGGTCGTGGGAATTTCTTGTTCTGACGTGTCTGCCTCCGACAAATCCGATTTAGAAAACGCCAGATTAAGCACCGCAAAAACTATCAGCGCAATTAGCATTACACCAAAAAGTGTGATTAATACGAGTTGCAAAGTAGTAAGTTTACAAGAACACATCTTAAACTTTTTCAAATTCATTTCAAGTTTATTTTATCATATTTTTTCAGTATAAAACAGAGGCAGTTAAAGGCGGACAATGCAAAAAAACACCACGTCCTGTGCGTGGTGTTTTTTGTTAGTTGATTATTATGCAGTTTCTTTCTTAATATTGCGCTTGCGGGCTTTTGCAATTATGTAGATAATAATTGCAGCGATTATGAATATAATGATGAATAATAGCCAGATTGGACACTTGATGACCATCTTAGAAACCTGAGCGGTAACGCCTTCAAATTCTACGGTGTAGACTACGTTGAAGATGCCTGCAAAAGGAGTCTTATCCCAGGTTGTTGTGTTGTAATATGTTCTGTCTGGTAAAATGATATGTGTTTCGGGGTTTTCCTCGTTAGTAAAGATTTCTTCGCTAGAGAATAATGGAAATACTTGCATTTTGTAAGTTGCAGTTCCGTGAACATTGCCAGTGTTCTTTATTGCAGAGCTACCAGAAATATTGCCGTCCAACAAGAAACTAGAAACTTTTGTGTCGGTAATATCGCCGTTCTTCTTGGTTGTGCCAGCGATTTCTGCATAAATAATATGAGGGATACCAAATGTCTGGCTGAAGTTTGCGCCCATATCGGTAGTTTTTGAATTGTTATTGTCTTCTATGTTATTAGAGCGAGCGTAAATAGCAGCATATTGACCACCGGCTGGTGTAGTTTCTGGAACTTTTATCGTGAAGAATATTTCATCTCCCTGGTTTGGTGATATTTCGCCTTTTGATGGATTAACTGTAATCCAATTTACTATTTGGTTCATCCCCTCAGCCCCATCAAAAGTCAATCTATATTCCTCATCAACATAATATGGACGAACCTCAACTGCATAAGATAATGGCAAGGTGCTCCCCGAAGGATTGAACACATTGAACGATCCTGTGTATTCTTCGCCAGGAGTAAGAACTATGTTTGTAGATAGTGGCGTCACTGTTAAGCCATAACTTCCGTCATCTGCAAAAGTATTATTATGAACGCCGATTTGGGCAAATAGAGATATCATTATAGTTAATAACATTATCATTGTCTTAATTTTTTTCATATTATTCCTTTCATTTTCTTATTTATTGTTTATTGCATGTGAAACCACGTTTTTCATAATGATTCATCAAATCTTGTAAACTATTTGGTGCAACATTGAGCAAGAAGTATTTGTAAGTTCGGTAGTCTAGATTCTTACTTTCGGCATAAAGTGTCATCTGCATTTTTTCGTTGTCTATGGAGTATCTAGCGTTTAATGCGTCTGGCCCCAAATCGTCAAATGAATAGTTCATACTTGCATGATTTCGGGCTTCACTTTGAAATGCGGAATCGTAATCGTTGTAGAACAATGTTTGCACTAAAGAAATATTGGCAATTTTGTCATTTTCAAATATGGAAATTATTTTCGTTTCTTGTGATGTGCTGTTATTGTATTCATAAAAAGGATATGTTAAATCAGATTGACTACAAACTAAGGCTTCGCTAATGTAATCATCGGGATATTTGCCAGATATTTTTGTCTGTCCTTGGAGTAAAAAAAATATCAATAATATTATAACTAATACTATTGCAATAATACCAGTTGTTATTAGATAGTCGTGCGTTTTATTCTTTTTGACCATACTCTTTTCTCTATTCTGTATAATAAAAAATACAGCCCCACCCCCCCCTAGGCTGTATTTTTAAGAAACATTCTACTATTTAGCAGTGAGCGTATAAGCTGCGCTTGCGTTGTAAGTGCCTGGCTGTTGTGTATCACCGACCTTCAAGCTGTAGGTAATATTGATATCGTCAACAGTGGATCTAGAGGTGGATGTGATAATGTTGTTGGTCAAGTCTTGGCTTACTACATCACCAGTCGCGGCTAGAGTCCAGGAGGAACCGGTAGAAGCTAAACCACCTGCATTGTATGCCCAGGTATCAACACCAGATGGGCTAGTATTACGAGTAAATCCTTGTGTTGCTACGGTTAGGCTGTAACCATTGTCCTTGTTGCAGGATGCGGTGAAGTTTGAAGATGCGAAGTTGTTCTTGGTTTCGCCGTTGTATACCTGACCGATTGCGAAGGTATCTTTGGTTGTGTCCTGTGAATCAGTTGTCCAGGTTTCGCCTGTACCGTGTGCTTCATCAGTTTTACGAATGATGGTACAAGAATCGTTAATGCTGAGAGTGAACTGGTCAGTCCAATCTGTTGCAAACACCCCTACCACGGGCATAGCTGCGAGAGCTACTGAAGCTGCACCTGCGATTAAAGCTTTTTTCATAATTTTTTATTCTCCTCTGCGAAAAGCAGAATTATTTTATATTTTGTGTTAAATGTAATGACCTTTAACATTTTTTATTATAAACAAGCACGAGCATGATGTCAACACAAATTTTAAGACTTTTTTAAATATTTTTTTACTTTTTTCCACAGGCATAAAATATGCTATACTATGGATATG
>JAFWEN010000002.1:0-238142 GCA_017512925.1 Candidatus Saccharimonadota bacterium
CATCCTGAGCCAGGATCAAACTCTCCATTATAGAAAATTTGAAAAACTCAAATTAAAATAAATAAACTGACGATGATAATTGCACAACTAAATTGTTAAGTTATTTCTAAAGACTTCTAAAATAAGTTCTCGCAGCTTTAGACTGATACCATCTTATCGCGTTTAAATAGATTTGTCAAGAACTTTTTCGGACTTTTTTGACTTTTTTCGAGAAAAAGTCGGAAGCCCACCCCCCCCTCAAGGCTATTTCCTTTTACGAGCTGGAATGAACCACCAAATAATTGCGGCGTTGCCTAGTAAAATTAGAGCAATAAGCCACCAAGGAAATTCTACGGATTTTGCACATTCTTCGGTGAGGGCGCCGGTGTTTGGAGTTTTAATGGTAATAGAAGAATTAGCGGTCGAACCGTCAGAAGAACCACCATAACCTTCGGTTCTTTCGACATCCTGAGTAGATTGCACGCCTAGTACGTTTTGGTCGTCCGTCGCAAACTGCTCATCAATAGTATCCGACACGGGCTCCTCACGAGGCATGGCCGGAACATAGAACGGTGGTTGGTCGAAACCAAAATATCTAATTTGACATTCCATTCCCTCCTGATAGTCTGGAGAGTTTACACAGTTGGAATAATTGAAAGAAAAGCTGTAGCTGGCTCGATTAGTATTAGTGTAAGAAACCGATATTCTCTGGTCCATGTCGTCTGATAAGGATAGCTGATTTACCAATGGAAGCTCTATTTCTATATCGGATGGGATTAGTCCTTCACTGGTGAATAGTCTAGCACCGAAATATAAGATATTGAGATCGGGATCTTCGATATTATTTTTGATACTGTAAGATAAGTCTCCTGAATACCCCTGGCGATATTGACCGATGTAGAGCTCAGAGACATCTGAATAGTAATCGTGAGAGCCCATGTGCTTTCCATTGACGTTTTCGCTGTTGTAATAAACCCTGATGGTGTTTTTGTTGGGATTGATTGCGGTAATCGTGAAAGAGTTCTCATTAAAAGCTGTTAATGTCTCATATTTAGGGCGGTTTTCGCCATCCCATTTGAATGTTCTATAGCACATAAATGGGTCGCTCGAGTCTTTGCATTGTTCATCCTTGAGCGCTTCGACTTCTTGGTTGAGGGTGTTCATTTCATCAAACGTCCAGGGGCCGTCTTCGTCGGCAAAGGCACTTTTTGGGATGGTAAAACTGCCTAATAATGTTACGGTTAATATTAGGATGGGGATTTTCTTACCCATAATACTCCTTTCAAATGATTAATTTTGCCGGAGTATAGGCATAAAACGCGAAGAATTACAACCCCCTACCATGATTTTTCTTAGCAAAAGCGGTATCACCCCTGTGAAAAATGCCGAAACGCCTAAGTATTTTCTAGGCGTTTTAAGGCTTATGTTTGGGATTTGAGGCTACTTGGAACTAGCTTTAGAGCCGGATTCTGCAGCAGTTTTGGCATTTTCAGACCCAGCATCGGCGTTGGTATTTTCTTCTGGCAAAACAATACCGATAGATGCAACGGTGTCGCCTTCCGACATCTTCATAATGCGAACTCCCTGGGCAACGCGACCAAGAGTTGGGATTTCTTTCATGGCAACACGAATAGCCTGACCTTTAGTGGACATCATGATAACTTCTTTAGCTAGAGGATCTAAGGTGTGGACTGCAACGATTGGTCCAGTCTTGGCGGTGACAGAGGCGACCCTAATACCAACACTGCCACGCCGGTGAGGTGGGAAGTTAGATACAAGGCTAGCCTTGCCGTAGCCGTTGGCAGAAACGACAATGAGTTTTTGCTTAGGGTCAGTAACTACGTCCATGCCAACAACTTCATCCTTTGGACGGAGACGTATGCCGCGGACGCCTTTGGCGGCGCGACCCATCACACGAACCTCTTTTTCGTTAAATCTGGCAGCTTGGCCGGCAGAGGTAGAGATAACAATATCGTTTTCACCAGAGGTTTCTTGGACCCATTTGAGCTCGTCGCCTTGATCTAGCTTGATGGCGATGAGGCCATTGCTGCGAACATTGAAGAAATCTTTAGCGGCGGATTTTTTGATAGTTCCCTTCTTGGTGGCCATGAAGAGGTAGCCGTCCGTGCCAGTATCGCCCTGTTTAATGATGGCGGTAATTTTTTCTTCTGGGTGCATGTTGAGCATGTTTACAGCAGCAGTCCCTTTAGCGGCTAGAGAAGCCTGCGGCACTTCGTAGGCTTTCATACGAAAGAGCCTTCCCTGGTTGGTAAAGAAGAGTAGAAAATCGTGAGAATTAGCCGTCAGAATCTGGGCAATAACATCCTCTTCTTTGGTGGTCATACCGCGCTTACCTTTACCGCCTCTGTTTTGCTTGCGGAAATCTGCTTGCGGTACGCGTTTCATGTAATTTTCTGAGGTCAAGAGAATAACACTCTCCTCTTCTGGAATAAGTTCTTCTTCAGAAAATTTGCCAACTTCGTGGTTGATAATCTTAGAGCGGCGCGGATCATCATATTTCTCTTTGATGGCGAGAAGTTCCTCTTTAACGACGCGTAGAACCTCTTTCTCATCGGCAAGAATAGCCTCGAGTTTGGCGATAAGTTCGTGGAGCTGTTTCAACTCTTCTTCAATCTTATCACGCTCCAAACCCTGGAGTCTTCTGAGCTGCATCTGGAGAATGGCGTTAGCCTGGATTTCGGAGAGGCCGAAGCGGCTCATGAGCTGTTTGTCGGCATCATCGTAAGAGGCACGGATGACTTTAATCACTTCGTCGATGTTATCAAGGGCAATCTTCAAGCCCTCCAAGATGTGGGCACGCTCTTTGGCCTTACGGAGATCAAATTCAGTACGACGGCGGATAACAATCTGGCGATGCTTGACAAATTCGCTTAAAATCTCTTTGAGTCCGAGCACACGTGGCTGGATACCATCAACTAAAGCAAGGACATTATAGTGGAATGTAGTCTGAAGATCGGTCAGCTTATAGAGCTGATTAAGGATTTTCTTCGGGAAAGCGTCTTTTTTAAGCTCGATTACGACACGAGTTTTGCCACGGGCAGATTCGTTACGTGCATCAGCAATGTGGGTGATTTTCTTATCTTGAGCCAATTGAACGATTTTAGCAATTAAGGCCTCTTTGCTAACGCCGTAAGGCATTTCTGTGACGACGATATTATAGCGGCCGTTTTTGCGCTCTTCAATATTAGCGACGCCACGAATGACGACTGACCCTTTACCGGTGGCATAAGCCTGGCGCATAGGTGCACCGCCATAAACTTCGGCACCAGTCGGGAAATCTGGCCCCTTAACATGTTGCATGAGACCATCTAAACCAATTTCAGGGTCGTCAATTAAAGCAACAGTTGCGTCTACTAGTTCACCAAGATTGTGTGGCGGAATATTGGTAGCCATACCGACAGCGATACCCATCTGGCCATTCAAGAGAATATTAGGGACTGCGGCCGGGAGTACCACTGGCTCTTTCTCTGTGCCGTCAAAGTTATCACGAAAATCTACAGTTTCTTTCTCTATATCAGCGAGGAGTTCAACACCGATTTTATCCATGCGAGCCTCAGTATAACGAGAGGCGGCAGGCTCATCGCCGTCGGCAGAACCGAAGTTACCTTGACCTTCTACTAAGGTGTAACGCATTTTCCAAGGTTGTGCGAGATTCACCATGGCGTCATAGATGGAGGAATCACCATGCGGATGGTATTTACCCATTACTTCACCGACGATACGGGCAGATTTGACAGTGGCATGAGGAGCTTTCCAGCCATTTTTGTTCATCGCATAGAGGATGCGGCGGTTAACTGGCTTCAGACCATCACGGACATCAGGGAGTGCACGATCGACAATTACAGACATGGAATAACGAAGGAAGTAGTCCTCCATAGTGTGTTCGACGGGCTTAATCTCGACACCTTCTTGTTCAATAATCTGGTTATTTGATTTATCGTCTTCCATCTTCCTCCTTAAAAGTCTAAATCATCAAGGTTAACTGTGGCGGCGCCAGCTTGAATGAAGTTCTTGCGGAGTTCGACTTGGTCTCCCATCAACTTCGTAAAGACAGCGTCGGCTTTTTCAGCGTCTTCAACGTGAACCTTCACCAGAACACGGTTCTCGGGATCCATGGTGGTCTCCCAGAGTTGTTTGGCGTCCATTTCACCGAGACCTTTGAAACGTTGCTGCGCAGTGTAACCGGCCTGCTTGAATTTTTCTTGAGATTCGTCGATTTTAGTGCCATTTTTGCGGCGTTCTTCAATTTTTTCGGTCAATTTCTTTCCCAAAGCGACCTCGTCATAGAGGTAATCTATCTTACGGCTATTGCCCGTACCTTTAATCAGGCCGAATAGCGGCGGCTTAGCTAAATAAACATGTCCAGCCTCGATAACCTGTGGCATATAGCGGAAGAAGAAAGTCATAAGTAGCGTAGCAATGTGAAGACCATCTACATCGGCATCGGTCATGAAGATGATCTTGTCGTATCTGAGGCCGTCGAGGTTAAACTGGTCGCCAATACCAACGCCAAGACCTTTAATCAGCGAGACTAACTCGGCATTTGCGAGCATTTTATCAAGACGAGCACGTTCGGTGTTGAGAACTTTACCACGAAGAGGCAAAATAGCTTGAATTTGAGGATTTCTACCCTCTTTAGCGGAGCCGGCGGCGGAGTTGCCCTCTACGATGAAAAGTTCGCATTCTTCCCTGTGCCGAGAAGAGCAATCTGCAAGCTTGGATGGTAAATTAAGACCTTCAAAGGCACCTTTTCTAATAACATTATCACGAGCAGCACGGGCAGCCTTGCGAGCACGGGCAGCCAAGGTGGCCTTACCGACAATTTTCTTAGCAATAGCAGGATTTTCTTCCAGATAGTAGCCGAAGTATTCGGTCATTACTTTATCGACATAACCACGAACCTCTGGATTACCGAGCTTATTCTTGGTCTGGCCCTCAAACTGCGGATCTGGGAGTTTAACGAGGATAACTGCGGTGAGTCCTTCTTTAATATCGTCACCGGTAAGGTTGTCCTCCTTCTCTTTTAAAAGGCCATTTTTGCGAGCATAATCGTTAACCGTACGAGTGAGACCGGTTCTAAAACCGACAACATGCATACCGCCATCAGGGGTAAGGACGTTATTGGCAAAAGGCTTCAAGGTCTCGGCGAAGGTATCGTTATACTGAAGAGCGATCTCTACACCGGTGTCGTTTATCTGTTTGTCTACATAGAAAATATCGTCAGATAATAGGTCTTTGCCGTTATTGAGGCGCTTGACGTAGCTTTTGATGCCACCTTCAAAGTAAAACGACTCGTGTGCGCCAGTACGCTCATCGGAAACAGTGATTAGGATGCCTTTGGTGAGGTAGGCTTGGTGGCGCGCGTAATTAGAGACCCAAGTATAGTCAAAAGTGGTAGTTTCCTTAAAAATGCTAGGATCTGGATAGAAAGTAATAGAGGTGCCGTGTTCGCGTGGGGAACCTTTGGTGACCTGCAACTCCATGGTAGGCTTGCCAACATCAAACTCAATATGATGAGTTTTACCATCTCGGTAAACTTCGGCGTTCATATGGGTAGAGAGAGCATTTACTACGGATGAACCTACGCCGTGAAGGCCAGATGAGACTTTATAACCACCATCGCCAAATTTACCACCGGCATGAAGTACGGTAAGAACCGTCTCGAGAGTGGATTTTTTAGTTTTAGGATGAATATCTACAGGGATACCACGACCATTATCGTCTACTCGAACACCGCCGTCTTTCAGGATAGTGATGTCTATTTTATTGGCAAAACCAGCAATAGCCTCATCAATAGAGTTGTCAGCAATTTCCTTGATTAAGTGGTGCAGCCCATCATAACCGGTGGAACCGATATACATACCTGGGCGCAAGCGTACTGGCTCTAAGCCTTCAAGCACGCGAATTTCAGACGAATCGTAAGCCTCTTTCTCGGCCATTTTAATACCTCTTCTTAAATATACTTCTCTATTATACACCTAGAGACCAAAAAAAACAAGGCGGGTCCTGACGAAGTGTCCCCCTCAGGGCCGCGTCGCTCGCTCCCGTCGCCACGGGGATCGCGCGCTAATTCCGCGACGGGCGCGCTCCGAAATGCCCCTTCGTTGGGACATCTTCGCCACCCGCTTTATTTGCCTTGTTTGTTCAGCCAGCCGTCCAGGAAGCCGTCTTTGTGCTCAGAAACGCTCCTAGGGGCCTCTACGTGGCTCTCAGGCGATTTTTGGGCGGAAGACCAACGTTCGTTAATTTCCTGCTCCACCTCGGAACGAGTTTTGGCGTATCTAGTGGCAGAATAGTCTTTGAGTGATTCCATCAAGTTGTCATTTGGTTCACCCATTGGAGCTGGAAGATTCATTGTAAACGGTGCGGATGGCATATCAAACATCATTACTTTGGCGACAGCGGCGAAATTTGGCGTTTTGGTGAGGTCTTCGGCAGTAAAGGTAGGGCTGAAAGCTTTAACCATCAGTTCGGCATCCGTTACGCCGATGCGACCGCAAATGATAGTACCGACGTTACCGAGAAGCGCTTCCCTGATTTTCTCGGTGAGCTGCGTCATAAACTGGTTGGCGACGATAAGGTTAAGGCGATACTTGCGGGCCTCAGAGAGAATAGATTCAAAACTATCTGTGGCAAAGTTCTGGAACTCGTCTACGTAGAGACAGAAGTCTTGACGCTGATCTTCTGGGATATCTTGGCGGCTCATGGCGGCTTGCTGGAATTTCATCACGAAAATCATACCGAGCAGATTGGCATTGATATCGCCGAGGCGACCTTTAGAGAGGTTAACAAGGAAGATTTTCTTGTTGTCCATAATCTCACGAATATTGAAGCCGGATTTGACCTGACCGAGAGTGTTGCGCATGATGGTATTGGATAAGAATGGGCCCCATTTAGAGGCGAACCAAGTAATGACCTCGCCGGCGTCGCTAGATTTTTGACTGGCTGGGAATTCTTTAGTCCAATAATCATAGACAGCCTTGTCGGTGACGTATTTAAGTTTGGATTTGACGAATTCTGGGTCGGTAAAACACTGCGGGATATCAATAAAAGTAGCACCGGCAGGGTCTGCCATCAGGAGAAGAGCGGCATTTCTAAACATATGCTGACCGCGAGGACCAAAAAAGCCTTGGTTTTGAGGGTCAAAGAGCGATTGGAGCATACTAATTCCCTCTTGAACAATGAAGTCTTTCTGGTCTTCAGAGGTGAATTCAAACATATTCATGCCGACCGGATGTTCGATATCGGCTGGGTCAAAATAGATGACATCATCAATGCGTTCCTCTGGAACACGTTTCAAAAGTGCCTCTACCGCATCACCGTGTGGATCAATAAAGGCAAAGCCACGTCCATCGCACATATCCTGAAAGGCAATATTCTCGAGAAAGACAGATTTACCCATACCAGTTTGGCCAATGACGTACATGTGGCGGCGACGATCTTTTTCGCCGAGATAGATAGGCTTCTTAGTGCCCCGAAATTCGTTAGTGCCAAGGAAAATGCCTTCGGTCATCAACTTAGCAGGGCCGTCAACCTGCTTTACTAGCTGGCGCTCTACTTGAGAATTCGGAATAGCATTTTGCTCCGGGAGATGATAGACGCTAGCAAGCTCAACGCTGTTTAAAATATTTGTTCGGGTTTTTAAGGGGAAGAAACGAAATGCGTAATCTATAACGAGTTTTTTGGGGTCTTTAAATAAGTTGACCTTGAAGCCATTTAATTCTGGGGAGTCGAACTGAGAAAAAGCCGATACGATGCCGCCCACAATAGCTTCAGAGCGTGGCCGATTGCTGGAGCTGGCTATCACCCTAATTAAAGTCTCGAACGCTGGATAGCGCATTTTATTAGCAATAGCTGAAATTTCGTCTTGTTTGACGCTGGTAACAGTGGTGGTTTCCTCGGTTTTTTCATGCATTTCTGGAACTTCCCAAGGAGCACGGATGACATCCATAGCAAGCTGACCAATGCCGGCCCCCACGGTTTTGGCCTTTTTGCCGGACTGGACTTTTTCGATATATTGCTTGGAGCTTTCAGACCAGTTTTTTTGTGCTGGGCGGAACAAAATTTGAACGGCGGCACCTTCGTCTTTGCCCACACTCGACAAGGCGTTCAGTATGGCCATGGAAGCGTCGCGTTTAGTGTCTTCGTAGGTAGCAATGGGGAGATAGTATTCTTTATTGAGAGTAAGCTCCGCTCCGGCGACGGTATCAACGCTATCATTCGGTGTAAAGATATTTTCCTCAGTTTTTTGTTCAATACGCGCAGTCGGATAAGCGGACTGAATAGCTTGTTTTGCCAATTCTGCTAGGGCAGAAGGGACTATGGCGTAGTACCTAATAAAGCCATCTTTGGCGATGATTTCGAAGGAGAAATGTTGCTCGCCGTAGAGTCTATTTTTAATTCCCTTCGTAGAGGTGGAAGCAAGGATGGAGTACATTACCTGCGCTTTAGAGATTGCCTCGTTTGCGATATCGCGTTTGTCGCGCCCGCCGCCGTCAATATCATCTGTAGTAGGAGGCAAATGGATTAACATAGGTGTCATTTTAAGGCCGCGCTCGTATCTGTTTGCTTTGCGTAGCTTAGAGATGCGAGTGCTAAAAATAAGCGACAGCAAAATGATCACTGAAGCAACGATGATAGCTATGACCACCCAATTTTCCATTACTTTGCTCCCGCCTCGGCGTAATGCTCTCTGATGCTGGCGATATTCTCCATGAGTGCGACGGGATTGCCGTTCCCATTAAACTCTCTAATCAGTTCTCTTCCTATCTCCTGCGCTGGAGTGCTGTCGTACTTTCTTTCTAACGCAGGAGCAAGTTTTTGATTCTGTTCATGGGTTGCTGTGGGCGCTTGGATTGGCGTGATATTGCCCAATGCGGCATCGCCGATATTTTCGGCGTTGTCTAGGGACTCCTCACTATTGGCGATTGGGATATTTACGTTTTCAGTATCAGAAAAGATGTCATTAACTCTACTGCCGATGTTTTGATTGTTAGGGTTCACGAAATTAGCATCAGTATTGATGCTCCCTAGGATATC
Organism: Candidatus Saccharimonadota bacterium; assembly: GCA_017512925.1. Classification (GTDB taxonomy): domain Bacteria; phylum Patescibacteriota; class Saccharimonadia; order Saccharimonadales; family Saccharimonadaceae; genus Nanosyncoccus. The sequence continues at coordinate 9,040 of JAFWEN010000002.1, forward strand.
TGGATTGGTATTTTCACGCGTACCAACGCCGGGTGTAAAAAAATCTTGCGTTTCAGTACCCGGTTGAAAACTACTCCCTTTATTATCCATATGCTTATTTTATCACATTTCAAATTCTTTTGTAGACTAAAAATTCTGCTAAAGTAAGGAAAATTAGGATTAGACTGATGGTCCAGGGCGTGACGGCACCAAATGAGCGTGCCATCAAAATCATGATTGGGCCAAACGAAAGGATGGCTGAATAGAGATAATCCTTGCTGCGAAAATCCGTTTTTTTGAATGCCAGATAATAAAAAATCCTCATAGAGAGGATAATAACGCCAAAAACTGTTAGGTAGAGTGTTGTAAAAAATAATAAAACACCTAATGGGCCAATTTCCGTAGGAGAAGTAAAATTGAGCAAAATAATTAAGGCTGCGAGTCCTGCTACGCTCAATGATATGCCAACACGGTTATGCTTCATATATTGATTATATCATAGATGGTTAAATCCCCCAAGAAATTCCCCCATTTCTGGGAAGAAAGCGGTGGGGTTATCCGGTACGTAAATCTTAACTATTGACCGCAACCTTTAGCCGCTTCCTTCTTTGACCGCTTCACGCAGAGGTGAAGCAAATCCTTGCTGTCGTTCCCTTTCGTTCTTGTTTATGTTCTGGTCTTCAATGTGCTAACGAAAGATTTGACGGCGCGCTCTACGCCCGCAACTTTGGCGGAGCTCTAGGTAATTCCTATAATTGTAATTTATGGCTAGAAATTACCTTTTCGCCCGCCAAAAGATTATGCGCACGCGTCTTTTGGCTTGTCTCTTTTCATAATGTTCCTTTTGATGTTGTGTTTTTGTTTTAGTCATCTCGACTGTTTTCATATTAGCATAATTTCTTTAATAAATCAAGATTTTACGTTATTATTCGTTGTGTTTTTTACAACATTCTTCCCTGTTCTCCCTGTTCAAATTTGTTATTTTTTTTGTTGTGTTTTTTACAACGTTTCATGTTCTATGGCGTTTTTATTGCATCAGTCAACTGGGGTTGTAGCTTTTAGACGTTTGTGCTATAATTTAGGTAGTTGGGGCTGACAAAGCTTAGACGGATTGTTAACAGACGCGATGCGTACCGATTAAGTACCGTAAGTATTGAATAAGTGCTAAAAACACGAAAACCGCGCATGTAGCTTACATGCCGGCTTATGCCTAATTAATTATGGGCTGGTTTTGGTTTAAGGTTCCGTAGAGCCAAAATTATCATACAACGGGAATATGATTTTTGAAGTGGCGCTCTGAAATCAGAAAAACTTGCCATGGCGATCGTTAGTTTCGTTTTCTGCAGCTAACGGTAAAAGCCGAGATGAAACAGAAGACTATGTACGTAGATTCGTGTCCACGTGGCGGTTCGGACCCGGAGGCAGTATCCGGCAGCTCCACCAGATATTTGGACTTTTCTTGGAAGAAAAGTCCAGCAAAAGAACCTAGCTTAAAAAACGAATCAGGAGTGAATCCCGATTCGTTTTTTTGATTATTGACAGTCGCGTTGCGACTGCGGGAAAACTTCGCGCAAAGAAACCACCAATCTAGGCGATTTATAACTAACAAATTCCCTCATCTACAATCTACCGGCTTTTAGCCTCAAATGAAAGAAACAAAAAAAGAAGAAGACCGGTAACTGCGAGGAAAACCGGTCTTCTTAAGTAGAGTGTGGAGTTATTTTGGCTATATTTTTGTTTTTGGCCTTTTGAATAATTTTTTTATTCAAAAGCTATCTCTATAATAACGCGAAAAAATGCTAAAGTCAATAGATTTTTTGAACAATTTTGTTATTTTTTCGACGAGTTTTCCACAAGTATTTTGGTGGACAGTTTTGTTATGAAAAGAGGCTTAAGCGTGATGAAATGGGGTGGGGGGTTGAAAACAAATAACATCTGTGATAATAAAGGCGCATGATAGCTAAAATACATTCTGCAATTCCCTTCGGCTTTGGTGGTAGGCTGGTAGAAGTTGAAGGAGATATGAACAAAGGGCTACCAGCATTTAATATCGTGGGCATGGCAAATAAAACAATAAATGAGGCAAAAGAACGAGTCCGAAGCGCTTTGGTAAACTCCGGAATGGTCTTTCCGAGCAAAAAAGTAACGATAAATCTGGCGCCGGCAGATTTGGCTAAAGACGGTTCTTATCTAGACTTGCCAATTGCGCTTTCGGTGTTATTACTTTCCGGGCAATTGATTAGCCTGGACGTAAAACAGCGATTGTTCGTGGGCGAACTGTCACTAGATGGCAAGCTTCGTCCGGTAAAAGGCATCATCAATATGGTAGAGGAAGCCAAAAAAGCGGGTTTTGAAGAAGTTTTTGTGCCGATTGATAATCTGTCGCAAGCTTTATTAGTGTCAGGATTGAAGATATACGGGGTGAGCACCATCAAAGAACTAGTCTTGTTTTTGAAAAAGCAAGTGAGTTTGCCGACCACGAGCGTAGAAACGCTAAAAAACGCAAATAGGCATGTCTCAGGACCATTTTTGGACTATATTTGTGGGCAGCAAGCTGCCAAGCGGGCCATGGAAATTGCGATTGCTGGGCATCATAATATTTTAATATCTGGTCCACCGGGGGCAGGTAAAACTCTACTGGCTAAAGTAGCGGCCAACCTGCTGCCAGACTTATCGGCTAGTGAAATAGTTGAGATTACAAAGTTATACTCTATCGCAGGGCTTTCTACAGATGCAGTAATTACGGAGCGTCCTTTCCGGTCGCCCCACCATACGGCAAGTGCAGTTTCCGTAATTGGGGGAGGGGTCGGGGCCTTGCCAGGTGAAATATCTCTGGCGCATAAAGGCGTGCTCTTTATGGATGAAATTCCGGAGTTTCCGAGATCTGTACTAGAAGCGCTGAGGCAGCCACTAGAGGATAAGAAGATAACTGTTACACGAGTTAATCAGCGGGCGACTTATCCTGCAGATTTCATGTTGGTAGCTACGATGAACCCCTGCCCTTGCGGATATCTTGGAGATCCGGCGCACGAGTGCAAATGCACGCAAAACCAAATACAAAATTATCAGAAAAAGTTATCTGGGCCGCTGCTCGATCGGATTGATATGTATATAGACGTAATGAAGGTAGACAATGCTGATCTACTTAAAAAAATGCCGAAAACTAACACCGAACATAATGTTGTAAAAAATACTATAACAGATGCAATTACACGTCAAAAACAACGTTTTGGCAATGATGGAGTCTTTAATAGTTCGCTTTCGTCGTATGAGGTCTCGAATAAACTGCAGATGACGGACGCGGCAAAAAAATTGCTTTCTAGTGCTTCCGAACGATTAAATCTATCTGCGCGTACTTATTTCAAGACCATAAAGGTAGCACAAACAATAGCAGATCTTGGCGGTGCAGCAGTAATATCAGAAGAGCACGTTGCCGAAGCGCTGATGTATAGAAAGAGATAAACAAAGATTTGCCCTTGTAAAATCCGCCAAAATTTGATATAATGTTTACAGGTTAAATCAAGAGAAGAAAGGACTATTATAAAAACTACATCACGCACCCGAATAAATGGAGAAATTCGTTATCCGGAGGTACGCGTAATAGGCCCGAGTGGCGAGCAGCTAGGTATTATGTCTAGCCGTGACGCCCAGATTCTCGCGAGGCAACAGGGTGTAGACTTGGTAGAAATTGCTGCCAATGCTAACCCGCCGGTCGTTAAAATTATTGACTGGGGTAAGTTCCAGTATCAAAAGATGAAAGAAGAGGCAAAAAATCGTAAGAAGGCTCGTGAAAAACAGTCCGAGCTAAAACAGATGAAAATTGGTCTTAAGATTTCAGATAACGATCTTAACATTAAAGTCCGTAAAATGAGAGGTTTTCTCGAGGACGGTGACCGAGTGAAGATAATGATTATCTTTCGTGGTCGCGAGATGGCACACAAGGAGATTGGCCAGGAATTGCTAGATAAAGTAATCGGGCTGCTCGGAGAGGATGCCGTGGCCGAGGGCAAACCACAGATGAACGGGCGTAACCTATCAGTACAAGTACGGAAGAAGTAATTTCCTACTTTCACGGCTCACTGATGGCACATTAGCGCAAATGAGCGCATAAATATCAATCATAAACTAAAGGAAAACCTATGCCAAAACTAAAGACGCATAAAGGCACTGCCAAAAGGATTAAGATTACGGGGTCTGGAAAGATTACTCGTGAACGTGCCTTCGGGAATCATATTCTCGCAAAGAAATCCAAAGCCAGGAAGCGCAACATGAAAACCGCTGCTGCTATCAATGGCAAAATCAAGAAAAATATTAAGACTGCATTAGGGGTTTAATCATGAGAGTAAAACGTGGTGTGGCCGCTATGGCCAAGCATAAGAAAACTTTGAAAGCTGCAAAGGGCATGCAACATGCTCGTACGCGTAGCTATCGTTTAGCGAATCAAGGCGTAATTAAGGCTCTTCGCTATAGTTATCGCGATCGTCGTAACAAGAAGCGTGATCTTCGCGCTCTTTGGATTACTCGCATCAATAATGCTTCAAGAGAACTTGGTCTTTCCTATTCGCAATTGATTGCCGGCATGAAAGCTAAGAATATCAATCTTGATCGTAAAGTATTGGCCGATCTTGCAGTGAACAATCCAGAAGCGTTTAAAGCAATCGTAAATACAGTGAAGGAGAAATAAGATGGCAATCTGTGAAGTCACCGGTAAGGGTAAGATGTATGGTCATAATATTTCATTTTCGCAACGCCATACACGCAAGGTATTTAAGCCGAATGTTTCTAAGAGGACTTTGATCATTAACGGCAAGAAAGTGAAATGTAATGTTTCTACTTCTGCACTTAGAACTTTGAAGAAAAAAGGCTTGATTGAGAGCCCTAAGGCCAAAGCGAACAAATAATTTAAGGTCTCTCACAAAAATTCACCCGCGAGGGTGAATTTTTGATAGTGAGCCACCTGTAAGCCGGGTTCTGTGCTGCGCACAAGTGCGAGCGACAATCATCTATCTAGACATTATATTGCTATAATGTTCAAGCGGTGAGCGTGCGTCTTCGAGCAGAAGCTAATAGCACTCCTTGCAACAGGTAGGGTTTGCCTCTATATTATGTCGCCATAATATACTGTGAGCTCTTACCTCACTCTTTTCACCATCACCCGAAGGCTGTATTGTTTCTGTGGTACTTTCCCTATCCTCACGGATGGTCGCCGTTAGCGACTACCTTGCTCTATGTTGCCCGGACTTTCCTCTTAGAAAACTAAGCGATTGTCTTTCAGGCTCTCTTATATTATATCATATTTTAGGCGCCGACGCGATCTTTGCTGTTGCGACGAGGAGCGTTAAGCTCAATATATTCTATAATTTTGGAAGCAACATCGCAGCCAGTGACTTTTTCGATGCCAAACCCTGGCGAGGCATTCACCTCAAGCACAAGCGGGCCGCGACTGGAACGCATAAAATCTACGCCGCAAATATGTAGGCCCATGGCTTTTGCGGCCTTCAGAACAACTTTCTTTTCGTCTGCTGTAAGCTTGACTGAAATACCTTGCCCGCCCTTATGTAGATTGGATCTAAAATCATCGTCAAGAGAGGTACGCTGCATGGAGGCTACCACTTTATTGCCAACCACAAACGCGCGGATATCGGTGCCAGCGGATTCTTTGATAAATTCCTGCAATAGTATATTGGTACCATCTTCGTTATAGAGATAGAATGCCTGCAAAGCCGATTTGGCAGCTTTACGAGTATCAGCGAGAATTACTCCGTTACCATGAGTGCCAGTAGCAAGCTTAATAATAACCGGGAGGCCAATCTGTCCCAATAAATCATCAATGTCTGACGTATTGCGGGAAACCAGAGTTTTAGGCGTATCTACATCATATTTTGCAAGAATTTGCGCTGCCCGCAATTTGTCGCGAGCACGGGTGATAGCTACTGAAGTAGCCGATGTCCAAATACCTTGCATCTCAAATTGGCGAACGACCGCACAGCCGTAGCGCGTCATATAATTGGCGATACGTGGCAATATTGCATCGAATTTTTCGAGCTTCTCGCCCCCGTAATAGACATCTGGGTGTTTGTCATCTAGAGCTAAGTAGCAATTTTTATACTTAATCACGCGGACGTCATGGCCACGCTTCTTGGCCTCCTCGACGAGTCGTTCCGTAGAGTAATTCCCCGGTCCGTTTGATAAAATAGCAATTTTCATATTATTCCTTTCCTGCTATGTACTTTTGATGGAATTTGAATGGGTCGATCTGGAGTTCTTGGTTAAGAACTGGGGTTTTGTGATTAGTCTGGCGCGGTACAGATGTTTTGGACACATCAACAAGGAATCTTCCTTCGAGTGTATGTCTGCCGATTAAAACTGGAAAAATATTACGTTCACGATTAGACAGAGTAAAAGTGGTTTCAAATGTCATGCCGCCCAAGACAATCGGAAGCTTAATACGATATCTAATCTGTTCATCACCGTGAGAAGAGCGTACTACCTTAATAAAATATTCGCGCGTCGTGAGTATCTTGCCACTATAAAGGGTGGATTGAGGCCCAAAAAGCGAGAAAACCAGCGTGCCGTCTTCTTTCATGTCGATGTTTGACGCCCAGATTGATGAGGTATCCGCACCAGTGTCGATTTTGGCAGGGATTTTTTGGATACCAGCAATCTCAACGTATTCATTTGAGCCGATAATAGACTTTTCGCTATCTGTTATCATGTTTTAATTTTACCATATTTTGTTCATTTTTTCAAGATGTCATTGATGGCCTTGTTTGCCTCGGCGTCGGCAATTTTATTTTCTACGCGAGGAATATGAGTAAAAGATACGCTATCAAAGTTTTCTAAGAGTTTTTGGATAGAATTGTAGATTGGTATAATATCACGATTTTTAATAGTAAAAGTGTTATTTAGCTGGTTGACCACCATCAGACTATCCGACATAAAACGTGCGGATTTCAAGTTTAAGGCCAATGCACGCTCTATGCCATTTTTCATGGCTTGGTATTCTGCCACTCTAGAGGTTGCGAATCCGATAAAGCTACCGCCTCGTTCGATAACCTCCCCGTTCGTATTAACAATGTAATACCCCACACCGGATGGGCCAGGGTTACCACGCGAGGCGCCATCTACATAAACAGTCACGGAACTGGCCGTATCTCTTGGTGAAATGGGTTTGGCGATGGTTTCGCCTTCTATGATTTCGAGGACAGACAGGCTAGCTTCGTTTAGTCTGATATTAGAGCTAGCGACATCCTTAATATATTTATAACTGGTGTATCTATCATGAGGATTGGGCTTTTGATGATCGAGAATGGTTATTTCGTATACTATATACAGGTTATTAAGACGGCTAGATCCTTCCGGCGCAACAAAGGTGATTGCGTCTTTGATTCCGATTGTTTTAGCCGTTAGATCCACATATTCATTCAGAAGCCTTGCCATCGCTTCCTCGGGCTGTTCGCCGAATTTGATTTTGCCAGTAGGAAGTTCCCAAAAAACCGGAGCGTCTAAACGACCCCGGTTGCGTTTTAAAACTAAAACCCCGCTATCACCCCTAATAATACCAACTACACGAATTCTCTGTTTCATACCCACCTATCTTAAAACCCTACTGGCCTGTTTTCCCCGTAATATATACAAGGTGGGTAAAATCTTATGCGATACATCCACGGATGTAAGCCACGAAATCCCTAAAACATGATTATTCAGGAAAATCATGCTACCGGTAGGGTATGGTTTTATTATATCATATTTATTTGCCGACGACTAGATAAAAGAAGTTGATGATACCGTTCATACCATTGACCATCAAGCTGGAGAAAACTTCGCCGAATAATAATATTAATATATAGACGATGAAAATGCCGTAAACTTCTATTCTGGATAGTATCTGACGGATAGCGTCGGGCGAGATGGCGTAAAGCACGCGAGAGCCATCTAAGGGCGGAATGGGTATAAGGTTAAAAAGCATAAAACCGAGGTTAATATAGACGATTTCAGCAAAGATAAACTCCGCTATTTCCCCACCAGTGCCGTAAAGTAGCCCAGAAAAATGCCCAATGAGAAAGAATAGAAAAGCAAGGAGAAAATTCGTAAACGGGCCGGCGAGGGCAACTAGTGCCATTCCCCATTCGCGCCATTTAAGATTACGATAGTTAATCGGCACTGGCTTGGCTCCGCCGAAAACCGGAGCCTTTAGTAGATACAATACGACCGGTACAAGAATAGACATATACGGATCAATATGTTTAATAGGATTAAGGGTGAGGCGGCCGGCATCCTTAGCAGTGTGGTCGCCTAACCAATAAGCGACGACGCCATGTGCTAATTCATGGAGAATGACCGAAGAAACTACGATTAGTAGAATGATAAGTAGATAGCCAAAATTAAAATTCATAGGCTAATTCAATACCACGACTTCTTTAGTAGTTGGGAGGCTGTCTAGATTTTTGACTTTAAGTTTTTTCTCGGTGCGAGCGGTAAGTTTCAAATCTGAGACCATAGCATCTACGTTGCCCATGGAGATAATGAGTTTGGGTTCGATTTCACGAATGGCACGGACGGATGAAGTGCAGAGAATATCCGCAACGATATCGTCGAGATTTTCTTCTATGCCGCCGAGGATACCGACATGGATGCCGCCGATTTCTACGTCGTAGATAACTTTGCCGCTCTCGGTAGCAACGCCGCGGATAGTAGCATCGCCGATTTCAAACTCGCCAGGGCCAGAGATTTTGCCAACCGGGAGATTAGCATCTATGGTGGCATCGGCAATATTGAATTTTATCGCGGTTTTTTTGGTGATAATTGAAATCTCGTCTTGGTTTCTACTTTCTATTTCAAACATATATTCTCCTTATGATTTTATGATTTTATCTGGATCTACGATTTCGGTAATTTCCATCTCGAAGATGTCATTTAAGAATCGGTCGCCAACGTTTTTACGATAGAGAAAGTCATCTACCGATAAGATGACATAATTAATGGGTTTTCCCTGCTTCTTCTCAATTACCTCGGCCCAGCGGGTGAGTTTCCTAGTCTTATCGTTACCGATGATAAGTAAATCAATACCGTCTTGACCCGGCAAGCGATTCGTAACGACGAGGCCTTTGATGTAATTTTTGACTGGACGGATGTATTCTTCCCACGTGGTTTCGCGCACATCCTTTTCACGCGTTGTATCAATTTTTTTAGAAAATACTTCAATGAATGGATGATAGAAAGGATGCTTTGGATTGGCTGAGTAATATATTTTATTATCAAAAGTATCATTCTTGATGATGCCGATGCTTTCTAAATTTAGTAATTCACGGCGAACGGAGTTAATCTGCTCGTCTATGACTCTAGTCATTTCACGGACATAGAATGATTTTTCAGGATTTTCAAAAAATAGTTTCAATAACTTGGCTCGAGTCTTAGAGCCAAATAATTTTTCAATTGGAGTGTTAGTTTCTTTACTCATCTTAGTTATATTTTATCACGTTCGTGACAAAATAGTGATGTTTTTTAATACGTATGGATAAACTTTTTCCAATTCTAGCCATACAATATTTGGATTACGTTTAAACCAAGTGATTTGGCGCTTTGCAAGATGCCAGTCTTCAAAAAAACAACGTTCTTTGGCAAGTTCCAAACTTAGTTCACCAGTTAGATATTTATGAGCGTATTCGTAAATATCGCTTTTCATAGCGCCGAGATCCCAACCGTATAAATTCGTGAGTCTAATGACTTCTTCGTATAGCGGTTGGTCAAACATTTTGTCTATGCGACTGCGTAGTCTGGTGCGCAATTTTTCTGGTTCGGTCTTAATGCCGATGATAAGAAAATTACCTTTTACCTCTGTTCTGTCTGAACAACTTTTTTGTTCAATGTCGGCGATTTTATGACCGGTGGGGCCTTTGAAATGATAGTCATAGATTAAAGCGTCAATATACAAGCCGGTGCCGCCGACGATGATGGGAATATGATCGCGAGCTTTAATCTCCTTGATTTTTTGTTCGGCATAAGCTTTCCAGTCTGCCACGGTGAAACGTTCGCTTGGTTCTACTAAATCTAAACCAAAATGAGGGATGCCGGCTTGCTCCTCTTTTGTAGGTTTTGCAGTGCCGATATCCATGCCTTTATAAATCGCTCTACTATCAGCGGAAATAATCTCGCCGCCGATGGCCTTAGCGATTTCAATAGAAACGCCAGTCTTGCCGGAGCCGGTAGGACCTAAGATAATCACCGTTGGCGGGTCCTGCCGCGCATCATCCGCCATATTATAATCCTCTTAGGTAGTCTGCGAGCTTAGATAATTTAACTTTTTCTTCTTTATCGCGGAGGCGGATAGAGACAATTCCTTCTTCGGCATCTTTTGGACCGACGATGAGGACGGCCGGAATTTTCATTTCGGTGGCGCGCTTGATTTTCTTGCCAAGAGAGTCGGAAGAGTTGTCTACAGTGTAGCGCAACTCGTTATATTTGAGGGGCTTGTCTAGGATGATACCATCAAGAATATCTGTAATCTTAGCGACGTAGCCACTGACTTTATCATTTACAGTTAAAATACGCACTTGCTCTGGCGCACACCAGAATGGGAACCAACCGCCAGTATGCTCAATGAACACCGATAAGAAACGTTCAATGGAGCCAAGCGTGGCATGATGGATCATAACTGGGCGCTCTTTTTCTCCCTTTTCATTGACGTATTCAAGTCCAAAACGTTCTGGCTGAACAAAATCTAGCTGGATGGTAGCAAGCTGATGCTCGCGCCCGATGGCGTCTTCAGCCATAAAATCAATTTTAGGGCCGTAGAAGGCGGCTTCGCCTTCTTGTTCAAAGAAATCTAGGCCGTTGTCGATAGCTGCTTGCTTAATTTGGCCCTGCGCCATTTCCCAAAGCTTTTTGTCGCCTAAATATTTGTCCTCATCGGAACGATAAGATAGGCGGGCACGGAGCTTTTGCATACCCATGGTCGTGTATAATTCTTTTACGATAGCGACCAATCTTTTAACCTCGTCTTTAATTTGGTCTTTGCGGCAGAAAACGTGACTATCATCCTGAGTGAGTGAGCGGACACGGGAAAGACCACCAAGCTCGCCGGTCTTTTCGTCGCGGTAATCCGTGGTAGCTTCCATATAACGAACTGGCATCTCTTTATAAGTGCGCGGGCGAGAGGCAAAAATTTGAGCATGGTGTGGGCAGTTCATTGGCTTCATAGCAAAATCCTCGCCGTTAACCTGAGAATGTACCATGAATAATTCATCACCGAATTTGGCGTAGTGACCGGAGGTTTTGTAGAGGTCAGTCTTAGTGATATGCGGGGTCCAAACTTTCTTAAACCCTTCCCTGCCACGGAGGCTGAGCGAATAATTCGCCATCAACTCGCGAAGTTCGGTGCCGCGAGGGGTAAAGAGCGGCAAACCAGCGCCAACCAAATCTGAAAAACAGAAAAGGTCTAATTCTTTGCCGAGTTTGCGATGATCGCGAGCTTTAGCCTCTTCTTGGCGTTTCAGATATTCGTCTAGTTCTTCTTGAGTGCCAAAAGCTACGCCATAAATGCGAGTAAGCATTGGGCGCTTTTCGTCGCCACGCCAGTAAGCCCCGGCGACACGAATGAGCTTAAATGGACCAGTCTCAGATAAATCTTTGACATGTGGGCCTTTGCATAGATCCGTAAATAAATCGCCCATATCATAAAAAGTGATTTTCTCTTTTTCTGGGAGCTCTTCAATTAGCTCAATTTTGTAGTCTTGGCCGTTATCACGTGCCCAGTTTAAAGCTTCAGTCTTAGTGGCGGAACGCTTGGTCATCGGAAGCTTGCGGGCGATGATGCCACGCATTTTCTTCTCTATCTTGGAGAGGTCAGCGTCACTGATTTTTGCGTCACCAAAATCAATGTCGTAGTAAAAACCGTTATCTATGGCCGGGCCGATGCCAAATTTGGCTGTAGGATAAAGTTCCTTCACGGCTGCCGCAAGGACGTGGCTTAAGGTATGTCTCATTTTTTCTAGATTATCTGAATCCATCTTTATCCTTTCTGTTATGATATACATTATACCATATTTACTTCTGCTTGGAGTAGTAGCCACGGATTTTAAGGGTTTTTGAGACTTGCTGAATAAGAACCTTGAAATCGTCATAGATCTTGATATTGCGACCGAAGATGGCGCGGAGTTCCGGTTTGATGTGATGAAAATTGCTGCAGGTCATGATGAGGCCTTCTGGCGGCGATGACAGTTTGGAATAATGCCCAATCCGCTCGCGGATATCATCTATGGATAATTCGCCGTCATCTATAGCCGCTGGCCATCCATCTAGACAAGCCGTAGTTATGTGAGCTTGCAAGCGAAAAGTATAGTTCCGGAAACTCCACAGTCGCGAGAATGTTTTAGTACCGAGAATCAATATTTCCTTCTTTGAAATAGAAGAAGGGCTCGTAAGATGAAGCCCTAGGAACGTTTGATTTTCATATTTCTTGACAAAGTATTTGAGACTTGTCAGAGCGACTAAATAATTGGCGAAAATGATTAAATCTACTTTGCCAATGTAGGGGCGTAGTGCAGCCTCAGCAATTTTGCGCGCTCTACGCGGATTAGATTGTAATATTTTGGAGTTGCGCCAGTCTATGACCCGGATAACTTCCAACACTGGAAGCTCCGCTTCTAACTGATCCGCAAAAAGTTCACCACCATAACCGTCATCATAAACAACGACTTTCAACATATTTTCCTTTCTTCCTCCGTTGGCGCAATTGTACCACATTTTTTGCATCTTAGATTTTTGATTTTAAAAGAAACGAGACGAATGTCGCGTTTCTTTTAAAAAAGTCCCGAAATGGCGGATCATTTGGCACAAAAAAGGCCCCGGAGGGGGTTGCTTTTGTTTTGGTCTCGTATTTGCTTCGCAAATCCGGACCAGCGGGCGTCAGCTCAGAAAAGAAAAAGCAAGCTTTTCTTTTCGCTCGCTTCCTACGTTGGTGGGTGATGAGGGGCTTGAACCCCCGACCTTCTCGGTGTAAACGAGACGCTCTAGCCAACTGAGCTAATCACCCACTCAAGTAATTATATCATACTTCTTAGATTTCTACCAGCTTGTATTCGCGTGAACCGAGGCCGAGTTCTTCGGCATAGGGCAAAATTTCACGACCTTCCCTAGAATCTATGCGCTCCTGGAGCTGTTTGGCGCCTGGGTCGGTACTGCTCCAAATCATATCAATGAAGGCTTGGTCGTTTGCTACTGGATCTAGAGAAGCGACGATGCCGAGATCTGCCATCACTGGGTCGCCTTGCTCCGCATCGCAATCGCAACTTAAAGAAATCGCATTCATGACCGTAATGTAGACTATTGGCTTTCCCTGCTCCTTAAGATAATCGGCTACAGCGGTAGCAGCTTCGGCCATAGAATGGATGAAATCAATTTGCGCGTGCTTACTCATCCAGCAGAGGCGCGGGCTAGTGGTTTTGCCACAAGAGTGAATATAGGCTTTCCCTTTTCTGGAGGCAATGCCGATAGATTGGTTCTTGAGATTAGCACCGAAACCACCCATAATGTGGCCCTTGCCGTGGGCGAGATTCACGATACTATCATAGTTCGCAAAGTTTTTGCCGACGAGGTCGTATTTGAGGTGCTTACCACGGTTAACTGGGATTTTGAAATCACCCTCGGCATCCATGATATCTACTGGCGCAAAGCTAGTAAAGCCGTGCTGCTCGGCGACTTTCATATGGTCCTCGGCAGTGTTACGCGCGCCGGGATAGGCGGTGTTACATTCTATTATCGTGCCGTTCAACTTTTTTACAAAGGGGCCAATTAAGTCCGCTTTAAGATAGCCTTTGGAGCCGTCCTCGCCGGTAGAGACCTTGACACCGACTTTCGCTTTGCCACCGTTCGTGACGTCCACGCCGAGTGCCTCGTAAATTTTGATCAGGCTTTCTGGGGTGATTTGTTTGGTGAAATAAACTTTTGGCTTGGTCATATTGCTCCTTTATTTTTTAACCATTTTTTTGGTGACGTCGAACTTTTCCATGTAGTGACCGAGCATGAGACGGGTTTGAGCGTAAAAGGCAGCGATGGACTGGTACAGAATAGAGGTGATAGGCATTAGAATCCACTGGATGAGCATAAGGAAGCTACGGCTTTTGCGATATTTGGCGGGGCGAGGCGGAAGCATACGAAATGAGACTAGCACCGTGATGATAAGACCAATAGAAGCGAAAGTTTCTACCCAGCTGACGATGTTGGGTAAATTGTAAGCAATCATAGTGTGATTAGTCATATTCATAATCATCGGGACCCAGCCGCCGAAGGCAATAATCGGGGCCATCATGGCGAGCGTAACGTGGCTATCTAGCAGACGCCAGAACTTTGGGAAAAGTTGCCAAAATGGCACGAGACGCTTATTGCGCGGGACGAATAATTTAGACCCGACATAAGCAATATCTGAGGCGCCATAATACCAGCGACGAACTTGGACGAACTGAGCTTTGACGGTTTTAAGAAATGTATCATCAATAACCGCATCTTGATAGATAGGAATACGAATTGGCAGCACAGAATAATCGCCGCGGAAAAAGAAGAGGCTGCGCCAGTACTGATGGCCATCCTCCACGATAGTGCGTTTACTCCAGAAATTCATCGCCTCAAGGGCCTGAAGTGGCTGAGAATGCGAGGCGAAATTACGCAGAACGTGTGGACGCATAGTAGAGATAACGTTGAAGAACGAATTAGAAACGGCGATGACACGCGAGGGGGCAGGGGCATCCCAAATGTTGTTCATAAACAGCGAAACCGGCTGGAAACTCAAGTGCTGGCGATTTGAGTGAGTGATAAATTCATAGGCTACGCAGTCTAGGTATTTAGGCGCCATATGGTTGTCGCTGTCCAAAGATGTGACTATGGCGTTCTCTACTGGCAAATTATGTTCTTTAAAGTACTTCGCAACTGCTTCGCCGGCATAAGTAAGATTAGGGCCTTTGCCGACAACTTCTCCGGGCAAATCCGCGGGGTGTTTGACTAGCAAAAAGTCCTTAAATTTGCCCTTATACTCGGAGGCAAGGCGCTGGGCGGTTTTTTCTATCTCTTCCCCGCCGCGGGCCTCATAGGCGAGTACGAAAATAATGCGGTCGTTTGGAAAAGTATTATCAGCGACAGACTTAATGGACGGGGCGATAATTTCGTAGCCTTCGTTATAAGCGGCCATAATGACTACATGCAATGTCTTAGCTGGGTCTGGATAATCGTTATCCACGGTAGACATCATTTTGAGGTTTTCTACGTGCTCTTTGAAATGATAGCTCTTGTTATCGTCATCACGAAGACGCTCGTAGGCGCTGTGTGGATTTTCTAAATCTTCCATACGCTTGCGCCAATCTACACGTTCGGCGCGCTTGATGACTTCGTAGCCTTGGATGGTGCGGTAGGCCACGCCGATGGCCTTAACTAATGTGGCAGCGATAATAATGAACAGATAGATTGAACCGAGAATGGGGCTAATTAGTGAAAGAATGAACAATAAAATTATCGCGCTATATGAGATGAGGCCTGGAAGTATTTCGAGAAAACGGTAGAGCCTTGTGCGCTTGCCCTGAGGAATTTCTAGATTTTGACGCATTCTAGACCTCTCCTGAAAGGCGAATCAGTACAATAAAGGCGCCCACGATGATGGCCGAGGTGACGATAAGGAAAAACTTAGCCATGCCAGCGCCACGCTTATGGTAAATGTTGAGCGCGATGAAATTATGGAAGATTCCAAATAACACACCCAGCAACGGGAATGCCAGCATGTCTGTCCAAACGCCATCGCGGTAACCACCAATGTCGCCATAGCCAGTTTTAACAATAGGGCTTTCTGGATTAATGATAATTAGGCCGTAGACAACTAAGGCAATAGAAAGCAAGAGATTTAAAATCATCAAAACTAACATCCAACGTTCGTTTTGATATGCTTTTTTGATGTCTTTGCCGAAATTGTTCATAGAGATTAACTATTTTTTTCAATAATTGTTTTGGCGACGCGGTCCACTTGCTGAATAAATAAAATATCACCTATTGCACCAACTACGCCAGCAACTATCATCATCCAGCCAATGATGGAAGCGACATCGCTAAAGGTAACAACAATGCCTAAAACTAGAACAGCCACCCCTATGAGCATGATGTATTTCCAGGATTCTATGCCGATACTTGAAAGTTTGATGGCGGTATTGATGCGAACGAGAGATTCATAAATAATAAAAATGCCAACAACGATGCGGAAAACGTTTGCGATGTCTTCGCCGATAAACAATGCTGCGGCGCCGATAAGGATAGAGATGACGCCTAATAATAAGCCATTGTCAAAAAAATCGTACTGGCGTTTGTCCATAAAATAGCTAATGATGTCAAGAATGCCTTTGATGATAAGGATTGAGCCTACCACGTAAGATACGACTTTCATCATAGTATCTGGCCAAACGATAAACAGAATACCCAAAATTAAAATTGCAAACGACTCAATGACAGCAGACCATGCTGTTTTTTTAATATCATCACCGATTTGCCCGGCTGGCCGTTTGATGACTTCAACTTCCATTTTTGGTGTGTTTGACATACAAAATCCTGATTATTTTATAACTATTATAGCATATTTGTGGTATAATGAAACAGATGCCGATGTAGCTCAGTTGGTAGAGCAGCTCATTCGTAACGAGCAGGTCACAGGTTCGATCCCTGCCATCGGCTCCAGTTCTTGTTAAAATCCGCCATCTTGGCGGTTTTTCGTATTCGCTCGTCCAGTAGACGCGCTTCATACGAAGAAACCACCAATCTGACGGATTTTATTCAAGAACTTTACTTTGTGCGGGGTTTGCGTTTTTTGCGAGGGGAGTTTTCGTGGACTGGGGGCTTCAAAGCATGGAGAAGTTTGGTGCGGGCGTGAGAGGTGAAGATTTTTTCTAGCCAGGACTGTTTGGGGGTTTGGTTCTTGGAGGTGAGGATTTCTACGATGTCGCCCTGTTCTAATTTTCTGTTCAGATTACTCATGGCGCCATTAATCTTAACACCGACGACGTGGTCACCGATCTCGGAGTGAAGGCGGTAGGCAAAATCTAGTGGCAAGGCACCGTTTGGTAAGTCAATAATGTCGCCCTTTGGGGTGTAGACGAAAATCTTATCAGCAAAGAGATTAAGCTTGAGTTTTTTGAGATCAACTTTCTTGCCCTCGCGGAGCCTAGCAGCGGTCATTTGGAGTTCGGTAATCCAGAGGAGATTGGTAGGAAGATGCTCAATCTTCCCTTTTTTGTAATTCTCAGTGAGCTTTTGTTCGTTGTAATAGAAGCTAGCGGCGAGACCGCGTTCGGCATATTCATGCATCTCACGGGTGCGGATTTGAAATTCTACGACATGTTTGTCCTTAGTAATGACAGTGGTATGGAGAGATTGGTAACCGTTCTGCTTAGGGATGGCGATATAGTCCTTGATGCGGCCACCCATAGGGGTATAGAGCGAATGAATGATGCCGAGGGTAAGATAACAGCTGGTAACATCTTCCACGATGACGCGGAGAGCGGTGAGATCGTAGATTTCGTTGATGTTTTGATTGTGTTTGGCGAGTTTTTTGTGAAGCGAGTAAACTGACTTCACGCGACCAGAGATTTCAAACTTGATTTTTTCCTTCTTCAATGCAGAAGAGACTTCTTGCTCAATCTTTTTGAGGGATTTAGCAGCGGATTTGTTGCGGGTTTTGATGAGGTTTTCCAGATAGTCAAAACGTTTCGGGTCTACATATCTGAAGGCGAGGTCAGCCATCTCAACACGAAGACGACCCATATTGAGACGATCCGCGAGAGGGGCAAAGACTTCAAGGCTTTCCTTAGCGATTTTCTTTTGCTTATCTGGCGGGAGAGCGGAAAGCGTGCGAAGATTATGAAGGCGGTCGGCGAGCTTGATAATGAGGACACGAATGTCATCACCGAGCGCAATCATCAGGCGCAAGAAATTATCCTTAGTGGTGGGGAGATAGGTATCTATATCGCGCATACCGTTGCGGGCAGTAGATAGCTTAGTAACACCGTCCACTAGGAAGGCGACCGACTCACCAAATTCGTTTTTGATGTCGTTCAAAGTAAGATTGGTATCTTCAATGGTGTCATGAAGGACTCCAGCAATAACGGTATCTTCGTCCATTCCCCATTCTTCGAGGATTTTTTTGACGGCAAGAGGATGAACAATGTAGGGCTCGCCGGTTTTGCGAAACTGGCCTGCGTGAGCTTCTTTCGCCATCTCGATGGCTTTTTGGACGCGGGGGGAATCTTGGTCTTTCATAGAACCATTATATCAAGAAATGCTGTGTACTGGGTAAAATCTAAATCAGTTTCTTGATTAGCTCTTGGAGGTCAGCTTCTTTGCGACACCTAAAAGTAAGGGTACGGCCCTTGATGTCTACTTTGGGGACGTTGTATTTGGCGGATAAGGCACTTTCATCCTTGGCATAGGCGCTACGCTTGATGGCCTTAGCACTGGACTTTTTGCTGTTTTCTAGGAAGTATTTTTCAACTTTGCGGGCGGTCCAGCCTTCGCTCACGATCTTGGGAAGGATTTTCTTGATGGTCTTCTCATCTTTGGAAATGAGAGGACGCATGACGCCTTCTGTGAGCTTCTCTTTGACCATGATTTTTTTGACGTCTTCAGGGAGAGTGAGAAGACGCATGGTGTTATTGACGGTAGACTCGGACTTGCCGACCTTGGCGGCGATGTCTTCAGAGCTAAGATTGAACTGATTTTGCAATTTAGCATAGGCAGTGGCGAGCTCAATCGCATTGAGGTCTTCGCGTTGGGCGTTTTCAATGATGGAGATTTCGAGGCGATTCTGAGAGTCTAGGGAGCGGACGATGGCGGGAATTTTATCGAGACCGGCGATTTTGGAGGCGCGCCAGCGGCGTTCACCGGCGACAATTTTGTATTTGCCGTCTTCTTTGGTGACGACGATTGGCTGCAAGACGCCGTGTTCTTTAATAGAAGCAGCGAGAGCGTCAATGGCATCTTTATCAAACTCACGGCGAGGTTGTTCTTCGTCACGAATAATATCTTCGATTTTTAGCTCTACGAGCTTGCTGGATTTTTTGTCTTCAGTGGCGGTGAGATCAAACTCTTCGTCGACTAAATCGGTCGGGATTAACGCGTCAAATCCTCTGCCTAAACCTTTACCTAAACTCATTTTGTTCTCTCCTCTACTTCTTTTGTGAATTCTTTGTATGCTTTGGCGCCCTTGCTGAATTTGTCGTAAGCACCGACAGGTACGCCGTGGCTAGGAGCCTCGGCAACCCTAACGTTGCGTGGAATAGTGGTCTTGAAGGCTAAATCTTTAAAGTATTTTTTGATTTCAGCGAAGACTTGGGCGGAAAGGCTGGTGCGCTTATCGTACATAGTGGCGACGACGCCAAGTAATTTCAGGTCTGGGTTGGCTTGCTTCATGACTAGCTTCATGGATTCAAGAAGCTGGGCGACACCCTCCAAGGCGTAGAACTCGGTCTGGACCGGCAGGAGAAGATAGTCGCTCGCAATCATACCGTTAACAGTGAGGATGGAAAGAGATGGTGGCAAGTCTATGATGATATAATCGTAATTCTCAGCAACAGTACGGATGGCGTCACGGAGGCGGACAAATTTGCGTTGCATGTTGGTGATTTCGACTTCGGCATTGGCGAGCTCTGGAGTGGCAGGAGCGAGATCAAAATGTTTATATTTGGTGTGAATGATAGCTTCGCTCAATGGTGCGGCGCCAAGGATTACTTCAGTCATGGTAGTTTCTAGCTTGCCGTCGGTCTTCTCGATGCCGAGGCCAGAGGTAGCGTTACCCTGAGGATCAAAATCAACAAGAAGGGTGTCGTGTTTATTTTTGGCGAGATAATAGCAAAGATTGACAGCGGTGGTGGTTTTCCCTACGCCGCCTTTCTGGTTCGTAACACATATTACCTTCGCACTCATTATGTTAATGATTATACAACAAAAAATAAGCCCTTTCAAGGGCTTATTTTTAAGCGATTTTGGTGATTTCAATTTCGCTGTATTTCTGGCGATGACCAGTTTCGGTGTGAACGCGCTTCTTAGAATGGTAGCGGATAACACGAACTTTGTCGCCTTTTACCTCTTGGTCTACGACCTTGGCTGAAACTTTAACGCCTTTGACCGTAGGTGTGCCGACTGTAGTTTTGTCGCCATCAATTACGAGTAAAGCATCAGTTTCGAGCTCTTTAGTGCCTGCCGGGAGGAGGTCCACCCGTAGGGTCTCTTTTTCCTCGACGAGATATTGCTTCCCGCCAACGAGGATAACTGCTTTCTTCATATGATTCCTTTGTTAATCTGTATCATTATATCATAGATTGGGGATTTTGTGAAGAGGAAGCTAGTATTGGGCGGGTCCTGCCGGCCGCTGTCCTCCCCCAACGTGCTCGCCTGCGGCTGCGCGCGTCGGGGGTCCCCCTCCGCGGCCGTCACCCGCCCAAATGACTATTTTTGCTCTGGAGCCTTTTCTTCTGGCTTTGGTTCAGCTTGCGATTCGGGCTTCGGTTCGTCTTTGCCGGCGACTTTGTTCTCTACGGCCTTGACTTTCTTGTGAGTGCGCCAGAAGTAGAAACCTGCGCCGCAGAGACCGAGTACGATTACTATCGCAAGGATAATCTCTACTGGGCCAGTGTCCGGGATGCGCTGACATTCTGGGAGGTTTGGGTTGGTGGTGCAGTCTTCTGGAGTGGGGGTTGGGGTAGGAGTTGGGGTAGGCTCGCAGCCGTCGCCCTTAACAATTATAATTGCTCCATCTGTGATTTCGCCATTATTATGGTCAACGAAGATTTTATTTACTAGATTTCCGCAATAGTCTTGCGCTGTTGATACTTTAGCTTTATAGATTAATGTAGCCCCAGTGCCAGCGCCATATGTGCCAGTATTGTAGCCATTGCTGGCGATAAGGTCCGTCATGGATATTGACTCTGATTCAGTGGAATACTTAAGCGTTGTAGTGCCTGGTATTAATTCTAATCCTTCCGGGAACTCGTCGTGAAAAGTCACATTATTTAAATCCGTCGTACCGGAATTGGTAAATTCAACTTTGAAAGTGAGTTCATCACCTGGTTTTGCTTCTATTTCTTTGGAGAAGTTAGAACCATCAATCGATACGGTTTTGTCAACCCTAGCTTCAGTGGTGTTTGCTTTAAACTTAATTAGAATATGCCCGGAATACTCTGCACATCCTGGCAGTAAGCCATCGAGCTGGTTAAGGCCAAGGTAAGTACCAGTCTCACTGAATATATCAGTAGACATAACTGAGCCATTTGATCCCCAGTCATTATAAATTTTGGCAGAACCTACTACGTAATTTAGTACAATATCCGTATCGGCTAGCACCCTAACACTATCCCAGACTTCAGATGGATTGGCATTGACTGCTGAGATAATAGCACTAATGTCCCCTGGTTCTGATGGAGAGACCGTAGTTGGATATTGCACGGCAACTTTAGCACCACGCGCAATACCTGCGCCTGTTTTATTGAGACTGCTTTTAGCATTATTATGATACCCAATATATAGCTCGTAGGTTTTGCCTGGCTCTAATTTGATTTCATCCTTATACGCTTCCCCGGCTCCATCTTCGGCTATACGAACGAAATTGCGTTCATCACCGAGCACTGGGTTATCGGTGATGGAGTTAAACGTGACGTAATCAGCTGGTTCCTCCATTGTGAAGGTTGCGCGCTCTGGTCCGTAGGCAGACGCGTTGGTCAGGGCTAAGAATGGTACTAGTCCGATTAGGATTGATATCATCACCCTACCTATTTTTGATATTTTATTCATTTTAGGTTCTCCATTTTCTTTAATTATTTATTTAGACTATTGAACCAGTCCGCAGCATCACTATCGCTTATTTTTGATTTTTCTTCAGCCTCTTGCTTTATTGCTTCCGCCGCATCATCAGCTGCTTGCTGTTCTGTTAAAGCTTGCAAGTCTATCGGTTCTGTATAAGTCACATGGTCTGAATATGTTTGGTCAGCGCTCCAAATTGCATCTCCGATAGTGTCATACTGCTCGCTTTCGGATGGAGCGGAATAAGTTTGTTCGGCCGTCTCTTGCTGATAATTGACTTCGTTTTGGTAACTGTTGCTAGACGTATCTGGACGAGACTCGATATTACCAGGGCCAGTAGGCGTGACATAATTGTTGGTTTCTGGACCAGTTTGCATATTATTTTCGATAGCTTCTGCGCTTTTTGCGTCACTACTAGGTGGATTGACTGGAGGGTTTACCGGAGGCTTTGCCGGTGGATTTACTGGGTCTTCTGGAGGAGTTTCCGTGATGGTAGTAGGCGTGTCAGGTTTATCTGGGACAGTGACATAATAAACGGTGCCGTCTTTTTTCTTAATTTTGGCAGTCTGGCCAAGATTAAAGCACTCTTCTTGCCACTCGACAGTGATTTCGACGCCAGTTTTTGGGTCAGTGTAGGTCTGTTCTATGACGTCTCTTAGCTTGCTGTCACCATTCGTCATATTGCCAAGCACCTCACCGTCTTTGCCAGTTTTCTTTTCGTTGCCATACATATGGAGTTTGGAAAAAGTGGTTTGAGCGCGCTTGAAAGTGGAGTTTTCAAACACTTGTTCAATCCACTCTTCGTGCGCCAGCCTCTCTTCTCCGCCTTTTTCCATTGAGTAAACGTGCTCCTGATTTTTGTCGTAATTGGTCGTAAAACCTTCTGGGGCTAGACCAGCACCGGCAAAAATAGTCGCTACGCCAGAGCTAACGAAGCCTTGGCCATAGTTTACATATTTAATAGCATCAATGGTTTCTTCTAGCGTTGGTTTCTCCGGGTTCGCTACACCCATATACTCATAAATTGCTTTCGGATTGGCGACGGCATTAGGAGTGACTTTATTTTCTTTTTTGTAGCTGTACATTCCTGGGAGATAGAATTGCTCACCGGTTTGATTGAGTACAGAATTTAATTTTTCGTTGTTCGTGTATTCCTCAAGACCAAATTCGTTTCTAGCTTCGCTGCCAATAGTGATTTCGTAAGGATTACTGCCACCGTAGAACCAGGTAGATTCAGTATCCTCGGTTGTTGCTTCATTGCCTTCGGCGGAAACATCCGTTACTGGTTCTGGCGAGTTCAGTCTGATGCCATTAAAGACGCCAGAGTCTTTAGCTGCTTTAATGCCAGTGCCAATCATGGCAACTAAGGCGCCAGCGGTGATTTTTTTGAATAACTTTTTATCATGCTCTTGTTTGCGCTCTTTGTTTATTGCTTTGGTTTTTTCGTAGGATTTTTTTGCAGCTTTATAGGCTTCGAGCTGTTCGTCTGACAATTTGCTCTCATCGTATTCTACTCCTGAGCGAAGCTGTTCAAAGAATACCTGCTCGTAAGCAGATTTAGGTATACTTTTGCCGTTCTCACCGGTATTTTGTGGCTGTTCCCCGCTACCACTGATTTTTTCCATTTATTTTACCTCCTAGCTAGATTTTTATGCATAAAATAGTGTTTGTATAACCTTTATGTTTTAAGGTTACCACAAGTATTTAAAATGGTCAATAAAATAATTTGGTGGCCCACAAAAAACCGAACGCTTAGTTCGGTTTTTGCCTCGTGGTGTCTGTTAAGATGTCCGTTAAACGGCACCGATTAGGATGATAACAAATTCATAGATGTGATCAAAGTGTCTTACATCGGTAATCTCTCCTATTAAATTTGATATAAAGTTCATTTGGTCGTTTTATTCCTTTCTATTTTATGTTTGTTTTTTGGCTAGTCTATTATAATATAGCTGCGTTTGCGTAATTGCCTATTCTGCGAGCCGCTTCCCGGCTGATGCTTGCTGGCGAGGCATAATTTTCTTCATCTTTGAATGTTTGAAATCCAAGATTGTTGTTTAGTTCATATTGTTTCGCCATGTTTTGGTTCCTTTTTGTTTTATTAGTGTTTATTTTTGTTTGTTGCTTGTTAGAATGTTTGTTTTGTTTTCTAACTTATTTTGAGTATAGCACAGATGGCCGATTTTGTCAATAGTGGTTATGCTTAGTTTTGCATGGTTTGTCAAATTAACAGAGGTGGAGCTAGTCAAAATTACTTTCTTTTATACCAAAAAAGCCCTGCGAGCAGGACTTTTTGGCTACGAGTAATAAGAATTGCTAGATTTTCTCGAGGGAGATAGTGATGTTTTCGCTGCCGATTTTGGCGATTTCGTCGTGAGCGTAGTTCTCATTGTGTTCGATTTTATCGGTGAGGACTTCGGATTTGATGAGCTCTTCGTGAGCTTTCGGGGCATCGCAGGAAAGCGAGAGCTTGATGCGATCGTCCATCTGGAGGCCGGCGTGTTTGCGGGCAGACTGGATGGCGCGGATGAGATCGCGGGCCCTGCCCTCTTCTAGAAGCTCTGGGGTGAGAGTCTTGTCGAGCGCGAACTCGGAGCCATTTACGACATTCTTGACGTTGACTTCTTCGGCGATGATTTGCTCGTAGAAATCTGGTAGTTTTTCGCCTTCGTAAGTGAGGCTGGCGAGTGGCTGACGGACTTTGATTTGCTCCTCGGTATCAGACTTTTGCATGCGAAGAGCGAGAGCGTCCGTAATAATCTGGCGAGTGCGGGACATCTGGTCTAAAATCTCCTGATTGATTTCACCAGCGGCTGGCCACTCGTGAAGATGAACGCTATCAGTGTCACCGGTCATCTTATGATAAAGCTCTTCGGCCAAGAACGGCGTGAATGGGGCGAGAATATAGCTGAGATAGACCAAGACATAATAGAGGGTGGCGAAGGCCTGCTTCTTGTCCTCTTCGTTTTCGCTGCGGCTGAAGCGGCGGCGAGATCGACGGACGAACCAGTTGGAGAGGTCGTCGATAAACGGCAAGATATTCTCGAGAGCTTTTGGAAGGTTGTATTCTTCCATACCTTCGGTGATTTGGTCACGAAGTTGATAGAGACGAGAAATAATCCAAATATCTAATGGATTATGCAAATCTAATTCTAACATCTCACTATCTATACCTTCTACTTCGGCGTAAGTCGTGAAGAAGTCGTAGACATTCCAAATCATGGCAAGTTTGCGGTTGACGTCAGAGACATCCTTATCAAGGAGGGCGAAATCTTCGCCGGAAAGAACAGGGCTGGACAGTAGTAAGAAGCGCAAGGCGTCGGCGGAGTAAGTATCCATTAGAATATTCGGGTCAGTGTAGTTGCCGAGGGATTTGCTCATTTTGCGGCCGTCGTTCCCTGCTAAGGTGCCGGTGGTGATAACATTCTTGTAGGCATTCTTGTGGCCGTTCTTGGCTTTTTCGCCAAAAGCACCGATTTCGGCAAGCGCAGTATTCACAACGTGGACATAATAGAACCAGGCGCGGACTTGGCCGACATACTCCACGATAAAATCAGCTGGGTAGTTGTGCTCAAATTTCTCCTTATTCTCAAATGGATAGTGAAGCTGGGCGAATGGCATAGAACCAGATTCGAACCAGCAATCTAGAACCTTCTCGATACGGGTGAAATGCTCACCATTTATATCAAAAGTAATTTCGTCCACCCATGGGCGGTGATAATCTTCGAGAGTTTTTCCGGAAAGCTCCTCAAGCTCTTTGTAAGAGCCGACAACTTTGACCGAGCCTTGGTCGCCCTTCCAAACAGGCATGGCAGTAGCCCAGAAACGATCGCGCGATAAGTTCCAGTCTGGAGCTTGCTCAATGTTCTTGGCAAAGCGGCCGTGTTTTAGATAGGCTGGGAACCAGTTGATGTTCTCGTTCTCAGCAAGAAGCATTGGTTTCTGTCCCTCTACGTCAAAGAACCAGCTCGGGAAAGCGCGGTACATGATGCGCTCCTTAGAACGAGGATTGAAAGGATATTCGTGCTGGATATAGTCAATCTTGTAGACGATTCTCTCAGCTTCTAGACATTTAGCAATAAACTTATTGGCAGCCCAGATTTGGATACCATGCTCGTCAGTATCACGAACGCCAAGAGCGCGAAGTCTTTCGGCGTATTCTGGGAGGTAGTAGCCGTTTTCGTCGAGAGTATCCACGAAATCAATTTCACCCTTGTGGTCTAGATAGAGCTGATAGTCGTCTTCGCCATAGGCTGGGGCGATATGAACGATACCGGTACCCTCTTCACTGCCAACAAAATCTGCGGTGAAGACCTTGCAAATAGTATCATCTAGACTTTCATATTCGAGGCCGGCGAGGTTAGAACCTTTGATGGTCTTTTCAGGTTTTTGATTGTCGAAGAGTTTTTCAGCAAGCTTGGTGGCGATGATTAGTTTATCGCCATCTACGTTATAAATACCATAGTCCAAATCGGCGCTGACTGCTAAAGCGCGGTTGGCCATTAGAGTCCATGGAGTGGTAGTCCAGGCTAAGAGATAAAAGTCTTTAGATTTGAACTTCACATAGGCTGATGGGTCAGTGACGGTTTGGTAGGCGTCATTATCCATGGTGACTTCGGCTTTAGAAACTGGAGTAGCGAATTTTGTGTCGTACATCAATACTTTGCGGCCTTCATAAATCTTGCCCGCGTCGTAAAGCTGTTTGAATGCCCACCAGACGGATTCCATAAAATCCTTGTTCATGGTGCGGTAGCAATTATCAAAATCTACCCAACGGCCAATGCGGTCAATGGTAGAGCGCCAAGTCTCAGAGTTCGCGACCATAGATTCGCGAGCCTTGACAATATAATCTTCAAGCGACCACTTGGTGCCGATTTCGCGGCGGTCTGTGATGCCGAGCTGTTTCTCCACGAAGTTTTCGGCTGGAAGACCGTGACAGTCCCAGCCCCAGCGACGCTCCACACGGTAGCCATTCATGGTCCAGAAACGCGGAACAGCGTCTTTGACGATAGAGCTAAGAAGCGTGCCATGATGAGGGTTGCCAGTAATGAACGGAGGGCCATCATAAAAAACGTAGGATTTGTCGATCGGGCGACTTTCCACGGATTGTTCAAAAGTTTTGTTCTTTTTCCACCACTCGGTGATGGCCTTTTCATATTCTATGGCCTTACGGCGTTCTCCAGCTCTATATTTCATGTATTATATTATATCACAGTTCCCTGCTCAGACGGGAGATTGCCAGCTGTTATGCGCTTGGCTTCAAAAAGAACAGTAGGTACAGCTGGAGGGGGCGTAAAATCGGTCGATTTTAGAGGCAGACGAATTTTGGTCTGATATTTAGCCGTCAACTCTCGGCCTAGCTGAGAGGTGTAGTGGCGGTCATTGTTTAATAATTTAAGGGCAAATTGTTTCTGCAAGATAAGATAAATAGCTTCGGGTGGATTATCCGCCTCAATGAGCCTATGTAAAATAGCAGAGCTGAGATGAAAAGGCGGGTTTGCAAAAATTTTATACGGAGTAGATGGGAGCTCGTAATTAAGAAAATCTTGTTCGACTACTTCTACATTGGCGTTGTGATACTTTTTTAGGTTAGTCCGTAATTTTGTGGCAGTTTCGTGGTCTGGCTCGATGGCGATAACGTGACTGACGCGGCGAGACAAAGCGCCAGTAATGACGCCCGAGCCAGCACCAATTTCCACTACGGTATCGCGCTTTTTAAGGTTGGAATGACCAATCAAAATTAAAGCTAGCTTGTGACTACGCAAAAAATGTTGCGATAAGAGGTGATCTCTGGACATACATCTATTATAGCACGGAGGCTATTTCTTGGGGTGGATTTCAATTTGATTGTATGGCAGGAGGATTTTGTGGCTGGCGAAAATGTTCACAATAGCACCGAGAGAGTCGCGACGAACCTGGAGTTGATTCATAGGATCACACGTGATTTGGAGTTGGTAGTTAAGTGAGGAGTTTGTGATATCTGTGACGCCTTGGTTAATTACAGAGGTGACATTCGGCAGAGCGGTGATTTTTTCAACAATCTCCGACATGATTTTGTTGGCGGCTTCGGGTTTAATGCGAAGTGGAAATGGTGCGCTCAAATAAATGTAACCATTAACTATCTCCACGTGATCAAAATTGCGGTTAGCGATAGAAACCGTGTTCATAGTGTTAATGTCCTGAAGTTTGGTAGTGCGGAGACCGATGCTGAGGACTTGGCCGATATTGTCGTTATATTTGATGACGTCGCCGATGTTGTAATACTCGTCTGCAACGATTTCAATGCCACGAATAACATCTTTCAGTGCATCTTGGAGTGCGAAACCGATAATAATAGACGCGATGCCGACACCGGCCAACATAGAACTGACGTTAACACCCAAAAGTTGCATCACGACTAACGCAACAAAGATAAGAAAAACCGCGCCGATAATGCTTTTAAGCATACGAAGATACGTCTTGCGACGTTTTTCGGACATTTTTTTGATGGGCGGTTTAATGCTCATGGTTTAATTATAGCACATAAAACGAGACTTCGTTAATAAGTGGAAGGTCACGGCCACGCCACATGGCACGAACGTCGCCCTGATTGCCGATGGCGATGATGGTCGGATATTCTACGATGTCGTATACTTCGCAAAAATGTGGGTCGCGATCTGGATCGATGCGCTCTAGTTTTTTGCCGGTTTGACGCCGAAAAGCTTCCAGCCATTCTTCGACGCTACGGCTATAGTCTTGATTGTCACGATAGATAATTGCCACCCGCATATAATTATTTTCTCTTTGCTTTCTGTTCTTTTAGTATCTTCTCAAAATCTTCCAGAGTTTTGAACTCGCGGAAGACGCTGGCGAAACGGACATAGGCGACTTCGTTAACTTCGGCAAGAACTTCCAAAACGGCTTCGCCGATTTGCTTAGAGGTGATTTGGTCGGTACCGTAGCCATAAAGAATATCTGTGGCACGATTGACAACATCTTCTATTTCTAGCTCGGAATTAAAGAATTTGCCAACACTGCGCTTGACGGCGAGTAAAAGCTTGTCACGGTCGTAGATTTCTTTGTTGCCACTGCGCTTACTCACAGTGAGTTGAGGCATTTCGATGCGCTCATAAGTAGTGAAGCGGTGGCCATCAGAAGATTCACGACGACGGCGAATCATGGTACCGTCAACGGTCTCGCGGCTTTCTAGGACTTTGCTATCTCCAATTCTTAGATTATATTCCATAGCCCACGTCCTTTCTAAAATTATTTCTTTTTCTTGCGAAAACGATCACGAAGTGAAGGTGGCACATCCATTTCGTCGTCATCTGCGACTGGTTCTGGGGTTGGTTCGGTTTTGATGGAGTCCCACATATTTGATTTGCTAGTAGAAGCAAATTCTTTAGGTTCGGCGGTAGGGGTGGAAGGAGTGGCCGGTTCTTCTTCTTTGACTGGCTCAGGAGCTGGCTCATTATAATAGTCAGAATCAAAACCGGTGGCAACCACGGTGACGACAATTTCGTCTTCCAGTTCTGGGCGGATGGAAGCACCGAAGATGATATTAGCATCTGGAGAAACAGCACCAGTGATAACTTCGGCGGCTTCTTGGATTTCGCTCATGGACATATCGTAGCCACCAGCCACTGAGAATAGCACGCCACGGGCGCCTTCGATTTTAACCTCGATGAGAGGTGATTCTACGGCTTGCTGAGCAGCGATAACAGCGCGGTTTTCCCCGCTAGCGCGGCCAATACCCATAAGAGCGGAGCCGGCGTTCTTCATAATGGCTTTGACATCAGCGAAGTCTAGGTTAATCAGTGAGTGCTCGGTGATAAGCTCGGAAATACCCTGAACACCCTGGCGAAGTACATCGTCGGCGATTTTGAAAGTCTCGAGCAGAGGCGTGCGAGGATCAATGGTCTGCAGGAGACGATCGTTTGGGATGGTGATGAGTGCGTCGACCTGGCGGGCGAGCTTATCGATGGCGAGGTCTGCGTTAGCACGGCGGCGAGCGCCTTCAAATGTGAATGGTTTGGTAGCTACGCCGACAGTAAGGATATCTTTCTTGCGAGATTCCTCAGCAACAATCGGGCCAGCACCAGAACCAGTACCACCACCAGCACCAAGCGTAATAAATACCATGTCGGCACCATCGAGAGCCTTATCAATGGCTTCGCGGCTTTCTTCGGCGGCATCGCGACCTTTCTCTGGGTCACCACCCGCACCTAAACCTTTACCGATGTGGACTTTTACATCGGCGGCGGAATGATGAAGGGCCTGAGCATCTGTATTAATCGCTACAAATTCCACGCCGGTGAGACCGACTTCTTTCATACGATTAACTGCTGAGCCGCCGGCGCCACCAACACCAACTACCTTGATACTTGCTTTGCTTTCTACCTCTGACGGTTTGACTTCTGGCATAATAATCCTCGCTTTAATATAATCTCAGTATACTCCCTGGCGCGAAAAAAATCAAGATATTAGAACTTACTGAAGAGTTTTTTCAGGAAGCCGGGGGCCTTGGGAGCTTTAAGAGATTTTTTGGATTTTTTGCCTTGAGGAGCATCTAGCTGGCTACCTTCGGCGGCGAGGAGAGCGAGCCCGGCGGCGACGGCAAATTCTGGCTTTTCGATAGCGTCAGAAACTCCACCGAGGCCTTTTGGAGTGCCAATTTTAACGGAAGCTTCCAAAGCTTTTTTGGCAAATAATTCAATGTCGCGCATTTTGGCGCCGCCACCAGTGAGGATAATTCCCTCCGGAAGGCGCTGGTCATAATGAGCGGCTTTTAGTTTCTTGCGGATTTCGCCAAAAATCTCGTCTAGGCGGGCTTCGACGACTTCGTCTACTTCTTTGCGGTCAAAATTGCGCTCTTTGCTGTCTTTGCCAATCTTGATGACTGGAGGTTTTTCGGTATAAAAATCACCGGTGACAAAGCGAGTTTTGATTTCTTCCGCCATGTCTGGATCAATCGCGAGGACGATGGCGAGGTCGTTGGTAATATTATTAGAGCCTGCTGGCACCACGCCAACATATTGCAAATCGCCTTCTTCATAGACTGCCACGGAAGTAGTAGCGGCGCCCATGTCCACTACAGCGACACCATTTTCGCGCTGGCGATCGGTCAGGACTGCCTTCGCGGCGGCGACGGCGGTAGGAATGAGGCGCTGAGCCTGAACGTCGGCAGCAGCGGTAGCTTTTTTCAAGTTTTCACAGTTGGGAGTGAGCGCGGAAATCACATTGGCGCGCATTTCTAACCTGGCGCCGGCCATGCCGAGTGGATCTTTAATACCACCTTGACCATCTAGGGCATATTCTAACGGTACGACGTCTAGCACGTCGCGGTTGGCTGGGATACGACCAGAGACGGCGACATCCTCTACGCGATCTAAATCATTATCATCAATCTCATGTTCTGCAGTGCCGACGGCAATCATGCCTTCGGTGCGGGTGGATAAAATTTGCGAACCGTTGATAGAAACATATCCAGAGCGGACGTCGTAGCCACCCATGCGCTCCGCTTCGCCGAGCATCTTGTCAATGGCACCGGCGGGGCCAGCGAGATTGGCTGGGATGCCTTTGCGCATACCGGCAGATTTGCCTTCGTTATAACCAACTACGGCGACACCGCCATCTTTATCTACAGTAGCAATTACGGCACGAACGTTCTCGGTGCCAACATCAAGACCAGTAACAAAACGTTTATCGTTATCCATAAGGTTATTATAGCACAATTAGTCGGCAAGCGTCAAAACTTCGTAACCATCGTGAGTGACGAGGACGGTATGCTCACAGTGACAGCCAATGGAGCCGTCTTTCATCTTTACAGACCAGTTGTCGTTTTTGTCCACATAATTAGCGGGTTTGCCGAGACAGGACATGGGTTCAATGGCGATAGTGTCACCTTCCACTAGCTTGTAGCCGCGACCTTTGCGGCCGTAATTCGGGACTTCGGGCTTGTCGTGCATTTCTTTATCGATGCCATGGCCGATGTAATTTTCAATCACGCCAAGGTGGCCTTTACGGAGTACAGTTTCTACAGCGTGCCCAATATCGCCGATGTGAGCGCCGGGCTTTACTTGTTCAATTCCCTCCCAGAGGGCAGACTCGGTGACGGAAATCATCTTTTTGACCGCGGGCGAGCCTTCGCCGCCGACCAACATGGTGAAAGCGGAGTCAGTGTGGAAACCTTTATAGTAAATGACTAAATCAAAAGAGACTTTGTCGCCAACTTCTAGGATTTCGTCACTAGGTGCGCCGTGGACTAGCTGGTCATTGATGGAAATACAGATAGAGCCTGGAAAATCTTCCTCGAGCATATCATAGGAGACTTTAGCGCCACGGCGGACGATTTCTTTGCGAACCCAAGCGTCAACTTCTTTGCCGGTCATGCCGGGCTTCACGTAAGCTTTGAGATCTTTTAAGAGGTTGCCGAGGATTTTGCCACCTTTTCGCATGGCGGTGATTTTGGCCTGGAGCTGCTCGGGAGTACTATTGTTAATATTAATCATTTTATTCCCCGTAGCTTTTTTCAATTTCGTCGCCGTTGACGTCGGAAGTCTGGATGGTGGCGTTGGGGTTAAACTCCCGAACTGCGGCGAGGAGACGGCCGGTGACCGTACCGATTTCGCCCACACCGTTGACGTGGGTAACTGGAATGTTTTTAGCTTCTAGCAGAGGAATGATGGCGCCGATGTTTTGTTCAAAAATCTCAAAGCGGCGATCTATAGCTTCCTTTTCTTTATCGTCGTCACGACCACGGAGAGCGAGACGCGCGTAAAGCTCTTCTTTTGGCACATCTAGAATCACAGCACCGTCGATTTTGTCGGCCATATGATCGGCTAAGTATTCAGCCTGGACCTTGGTGCGTGGGTAACCGTCCAAGATTACATCGAAGCCTTCGTCCTCGGCGCGGGCGATTTGTTTAGTCATCATGTTGGTGACGTCTTCGTCTGGAATGAGACCACCGTTCTTAATAATATCGTCATACTCGCCGGTATCGCGAATGACTTGCCCGACCGAAAGGGCTTTCCAGCCGAGAAGCTCTGACAAAGCCTTTCCTTGCGTGCCCTTGCCTGAGCCAGCTAAACCAAATAAAATAATCATAAATAACTCCTTTGTATTATTATACAATAAAATATCCCCTTACGGGGAGATTTTATTTAAGTCCTAGCTTGATGCGCTCGGTCTTCTCGGCCTTGCGCGCTTCGCGGATGATTGCCTTCACGCGGCGCTCGCGCTTAGAAATTGGTTTTTCAAAACGCATTTGTGACTTCTTGAGAGGCATAATTCCGCTCTGGAGGACTTTGCGATTAAAACGACGAATGATGTTTTCGTTTGCTTCGCTCTGATCTTTTCTTGTAACTTTAATAGCCATATCACTGGTGATTATAGCACAGATTGGGGAGGTTGGCAAGAGGTGAATGATTTCTAAATCTTTTCTCACTAACCCTCCTTCCCTTCCTAAACTACAATCCCGCCAAGGACAATCTAGCACAAGTTGTGAGAGAAATCAACTGCCCACTTTGCGTCTGTCTGTATTTTATGTTAGATACTACGTTGTCATCAAAGATAATCGTATATGGTATAGCATTAGATACTAACAATACTTCAAAGGTATTAGTATAGGTGCCCATTGGCTTGAGATTATCTACTCTGGCGCCGATGGCGACGGTATATTCTCTAGCTTCCTCATTATTATTATTTTCAGTAATATCTAATATGTCGCCCGTGAGGTTTGGAGCTGGCAAAAATGCAGTATTTGTAGCGCAGGTGTTGTTGGTACAATATTTGCTAGGTAAATAGCCATACATATTATTATATCCGATAGCGGCTACGGCTTTGAATTGGTCTTCGGTGAGAGCTGAGCTGTGGAGCGACGAGTCACTGGTTTTGCTTCGCAGAACCAGTCCGTTCCTCCTCGTTTGAAAGGACGAGTCTTTGCTTACCTACGGCAAGCAATCCGACGGGCGTCGCCTCAATAAATCCAAAGCAAGCTTTAGATTTATACTCGGCTCCTACGTCGGGCGAACTTACGTTCGCGACTCGTCTGGATTCTAGTCATGGAAATAAAATAAGACCCTGCGGGTCTTTTTTTTATTTCCATGGCGGATCCGACGAGACTCGAACTCGCGACCTCTGCCGTGACAGGGCAGCGCTCTAACCAACTGAGCTACGAATCCACTTGGTAGCATTATTATAGCGCACTTCTCATCAAAATGCAAGAATTACATGCCTGGGATTTTGAAGGCATCTGGCGCAGGAGCGGGATTAGGTGCTGGAGCGGGCGCTGGCGGTGGAGTTACCGGAGCTGATGGGGCTGGCATTGATGGTTCTGGAGTAGGAGTGGGTGGAACTGGCGGAAGTGGTGAGACCGGCGGGGTTGGTGGGGTCGGGAGAGGTGAAGTCGTTGCTGGTGGCTCTGGTAGTGGGCTATTCATATCAATTGGTGGGGCTGGTGGTGGTGGCAAGACTTGACCATCTGTCGGTGAAGTGTTAGCTACTGGTGAATAATTAATTTCTGGAACGCCATTAATCTCAGGTGCAGAGGCTACGGGTGGAGCGATAGACGCAGCCGGGTTGCCCTCGGATAGAGCATCTTCGAGCATTTTGCCATATTTATTCGTAGTATCAGTGTCTAGATTATCGGAAGCAAAATCAGATGGAGGGGTGATAGTTTTTTCGCCCGTGGCAGTGATGCCAGAGTTGGCATCTGCAGAAATGGGCTCCGGAGTTTCTTCTGGTGAAGCAGGCAACACGGACGGATTGAGGACTGGGGGTAGAGTAGGTGCCGGCGGTGGAGTGAGTGGTGAAGTTGGCTCTGTAGCAGGCGTTGGAGCAGGTGCAGGAGTTTCGTCTATCTTGTCCAGTGAAACTGGTTCAACTTTGGCATCAGGAGTAGTCTCGGCACTGGCGATGGTGAGGTCGTTTTCGGCATCTTTGAGCTCGTCAAGAAGCGATGGCTCGGCAGTATCTTTGACGGTATCAGACTGAACGTCTGCTTCATCTGTAGGGGCAGACTCTTCCCCGTCTATGTGGCTAACAGCCATAGAGTCAATGTCGGCAGAACCTTCAGATGAAGGTGCGGTGGGTTTTTTAACAGGTGAACTGTAGAGCTTATTATCTAAATCGGCAGTGATGTTCTTAGAGATAAGCTGATGCTTAGCGCCGGAGTCCATTAAACGAGAGGCGATTTCCATAGTAATGGCAGAAGTATTAGCCTTGGAGAAACGGTCGGTGGCGGCAACGATACCAGTAAGAAAAGCCGTGGCTTCATCTGAGTCAATTTTGACATCGCTGTCCATGTTGTAAAGAAGTGTCGCGATCATTTCGGAAACGGAACTGGCGGCTTTGTTGCTCCACTCTATCTCACCGAACTTGCCTGGGTTGCCAGTGGTGATATTGACAATAGATGCGTCGTGCATAATGCGGCCGTGCTCGCGGAGAGCGTCGTCCAAATCAATACCGTTGGCTACGCCGATGGCGAGGACGAGATCTACATTGTAGTCACCGTAGGAGAAGTCCAAATCTTCCTCGGCGATGCGAGCTTTGTAGGGCGTGATGTAAATCTTGACGTATTCTCCGTCTAATTTATAGCGAAGATGGTCGGCTTTTTCTTTGTTCAATGCGATAACGAAGTCTTGAAGGGCGTCAGCGGAAGTTTCAAACGTTTCGTCTGGGTTCAAAAACTCGAGAGCGTTTGGGGTATGGCCAGAATAGATGGCCGTGGCGCGCTTGCCCATGCGATCAAGATGAAGAGTAAGACCGATAGCGGCAGCGATTTCGTCTACAGATGGATCACTGGAGAGCGCAATTAAAATATTGTGGAATTCGTCAATTTTACTGATGATTTGTTCTTCGATGGCGGAAAGAGGTGGAAGTTTGGTGGGGCCAGATTTTTTGACTGGATTTTCTGGTTTTTCT
Source organism: Candidatus Saccharimonadota bacterium (assembly GCA_017512925.1). Classification (GTDB taxonomy): domain Bacteria; phylum Patescibacteriota; class Saccharimonadia; order Saccharimonadales; family Saccharimonadaceae; genus Nanosyncoccus. The sequence continues at coordinate 44,734 of JAFWEN010000002.1, forward strand.
GGGGTAGGACTAGGAGTCTTCGCAAGTGGTGTAATAGGATCCGACTTGGAGACTGGTGGATTTGTCTTAGATGTTTGATTTTGATCTGGCATGATTACCTTTCTATTTGAATATTATCATAAGCTTGTTGAAATAGCAAGGGCGAATATTCCGCCTCTTTACATTTTCCATGAAATGAGGTATAATGGGGTGAAGAAGTTAATTTTTAATGTAAATAGGAAGAAAATGCCGATTATTAAATCCGCCAAAAAGGCCGCTCGTCAAGCGACGAAGCGTACAGAGCATAACGCAGAAATTAAGAAAGACATCAAGGCTGCCGTGAAGGCTTTTAAAGCTAATCCGACACTTGAGACTTTGAAAAAAGCTCAGTCTGAATACGACAAGGCCGTGAAGAAAGATTTGCTAAAGAAAAATACTGCTTCACGCCGCAAGGCTAAGTTGCATGCATTCTTGAAGGCTGCGGGTGTGGCAACTGCTACAAAGAAAGTCGCTAAGAAAACCACCACAAAGAAGGCTGCAACCAAGAAAACTGCTACTAAAACGAAGAAAGCCTAATTAAAAAAGATTCAATGATAAGCCACGGGTCTACGCCCGTGGTTTTCATTTGGAGGTCTATGCGTGCGAGCTCCTTTAAAATTTTGCGTTCTTTAATTCCCTGGCCCTTAGTAGCAGTAAAATCTTTGGTGGCCTGAGAAACGAGTAGACCGAAGAACATAATCGGGTCTTGCTCGGGTTTAATTTTGGCGAGGTCACTAACAGCGCGCCGACCGTCGCGCTTAGCGGTGCGATAGATGTCAAAGACTAGACCGAAATTTTGATTTTTAGCTAAAGGAAACTCTTGGATTTCTACCTGGTCTTTGATTTGCTTATAGGTGACGGAGCGTTTGTCTAGCTTGGTCTCAAAGAGGGCGATATTATGTGGAGTGTTTAAATATTCTGAAAGATGCTCATAGACGGATTTATTGGCGGTAAAATCGCGGAGGAGAATGTTGCGAGTAGTAGCGAAAAGCGAACCGCCGAGGAAGATGGTGGGGAGATCGCCTGGGGTGAGCTCGGCGCAGTCTATCACTTCGTAGTCGGGGCCAAGAAATTGCGAGATGGCATTTTTAGCCTTGATGCGGTCTTCGCCAGTGAAAATTTTAATCATTTTGACTCCTTTGGCAGTGTGGGCAAATGTGGGTGCCGCGGCCGGCGACTCTGATTTTGATAATTTTGGTCTTATGGCAACGTGGGCAAAGTTGGCCTTCGCGATGGAAAACTTGGGCGAATTTGTCTAGGTAATCACCACGAGTGCCGTCAGCCTTGACGTAGGTGGCCATGGTGGAGCCGCCGGAAGCGATAGACTCGTCCATAACATCGCGCGCAGCAAGAAGAAGCTTTTCTGCTTCTTCCCTGGTAAGAGTGCCAGAGCGACGAGTGGGGTGGATTTTAGCGGCAAAAAGCGACTCATCTGCATAGATATTGCCGAGGCCACAGATGATGGTCTGGTCCAGAATAGTGGCTTTGATAAGCGAGTTTTTGTGGTGTTGGAGTTTTTCATAAAACTCGTCTGGAGTGGTGACCCAAGGTTCTTTGGCAAGTTTTTTGATGAAAGCATCCTGCTCTACCTCTGCGGTGGGAAGAACTTTGATGAAGCCGAATTTGCGCTGATCATTAAAATAGAGGGTGCCATTTGAAAAGTGAAGGACGACACGGGTCTGTTTGTTGGGCAGGGTGGCGACGAAATTCTCGCTGGGGTGGCCGGCAGCGTAGCGTGTTTGGAGAGGCCCGGCACTCTGGACTATAGCTTTATTACTGTCAAAAATTAGCTGGCCAGTCATACGAAGATGGATGAGAAGCGACTTGTCGTTGTCTAAATCTATAACGATGGCTTTGCCAAAACGACGAATATCAGTAACGGTGCCAGTGGTGGGATCGCCCTTGAAAGATTTTTCACAGAGAATATCCGTGTCAGTAAGTTTTTCACGAATAATAAAGTCGTTCAGCCCACGCCGGATGGTTTCTACCTCGGGGAGCTCAGGCATAATCTTCTCCTAAATATTGTTCAGAAAAGCCCTCAATGGCACGGTCTAATAAATTAGCCAATTCATCTTCGGTGTAGAATTGATATGGTTCGCCGCGATAAACATCATTCAGAGTATCTTCGTATAAAATCTCGAAAAGCTCACTGAGGTCTTGTTCGCAGACTTCTACTGGATTGATTTGATTGGCGAGGCCAACATAGTGAGTATATTCTGGCTCTTTAATGTCAATCTCGTGATGGAGCTTATCATCATAAATCCAGAGATCGTGGTGCTTCATTTTGACAAGCGCATCTTCGTCTAATTTGTTAAAACGCGGGTCGTGTTTAACGCGATGGTAAAAATCATAATTAAAAAATCCATCCATGAATAAATGGAAAATATAGCCTAGATAAATTGGATTTTTTGCGTCTACTTGGCGTTTGTTTTCGGCATAAAAATTAAGGGAGGATTTTTTGTCGTAGGCATAGTGAGTTTCGCCGTGATCTTTGACTACGACAGGATTATTGATATAGCCGTTATTGATGTCTGGCAAAAGACATCCTAACAAAAACTCACGCCTCTTGTCGTCTTCGAGGCGGAGTTTGTCGGCGAGGCGCTCGCCAGCTTCAAGATGTATGTTCCAACTTGGCATACATATATTATATCATATCTATCTGGTAGCGTAGGCCACGTTGTGTTCCATGGCTTGGGTTTCCAGGGCAACGAGGCGCTCGGCGTCGTTGACGGCAGAATTGACAGAATGTTTGACACGAGCTTTTTCCTCAGCCTTCTTGGCATCGTTCCAGCGATCCAAAGTACCGACTAGGTAGCCAGTGATGCGGCGGAGGCGCTCGAATTTGCCCTCATCAAAATATTCAGAATGCGCATCGAAATAATCTTTAGCGGCTCCTTCATCAGCGTTTTTTTCAATAAGCCTCGCACCAACTTCTACAAGGCAAGAGACGTGCATAGTTTCGTAACGATCGTAATCTTCAAGCGCTTCCAAAACTTCTTTCTCGGAGATTTTAGCGTACTTATTAATGGATTTAACGAAGCGTTTGATGTCGAAATTCTCGGCGTCGTTTGGGTTCTTGTAGATAATTTTCTTCATAGTTTTCTTTCTGCCATGCGGGCTTTTGTTTGTTATAAGTATTACCTGGTATTTATTATAAGCACTATATGTGGGGGTGTCAAGCACGTTTTTGACGCTAAATGTGGAAAACTACAACTCTCCCCAATTCTTACCAGAAGTAACTTCTACGGCCAATTTGATAGGAAGTTCGGGAGCGACGGATTCCATTTCATGCTTCAAAATCTCGGAAACTTGCTCGGCGCTTTTTTCAGAACATTCTACGATAAGTGAATCGTGAACTTGCATGATTAAATCGGCATCTTCTGGAAGCTTGGCGTCAACTTTAATCATAGCGCGTTTCATGAGATCGGCCTCGGTGCCCTGAATTGGCATGTTGGCGGCGGCACGCTCGGCAGATTGACGAATGATGAAGTTCGGAGATTTAACATCTGGAGTAGGACGACGACGACCATATAGCGTTTCGACATAGCCCTTTTCCCTGGCCTGATCCAGAATTTGTTCTAATTTGCGTTTAATTGGGGCGCGAAGATTGAAGTAGTTGTCGATGAATTTTTTGGCTTCCGCGATAGACATATTAGCAGCGTCAGCGAGCCCTTTGACGCTCATGCCGTAGATGATACCAAAATTAATAACCTTGGCGGCACGGCGCTGAGCTTTGGTGACTTCGTCAATCGGAACGCCGAAAGCTTCAGCGGCGGTCTTAGTATGAATATCTATGTCATGGTTAAAGTCGTCAATTAATGCCTGGTCTTTTGCGATGGCAGCGGCGAGACGAAGTTCGAACTGCGAGTAATCGGCAGAAATTAGGACTTTGCCCTCTGGCGCAATAAAACCAGCACGGATACGCTTGCCCTCTTCGGTGCGAACTGGAATATTCTGGAGATTTGGATTAGTAGAGCTTAGGCGACCGGTAGCGGTAACATTTTGGGTAAAGGTCGTATGGATACGGCCGGCTTTGTCAGCGAGGTCTGGGATAGGCGTAATGTAAGTAGATAGAAGCTTGGCAGCTTCACGGTATGCAATGATTTTTTCTATAATAGGGTGAAGATCTTTAAGCTTGTCTAGCTCTTTAGCGCCGGTAGAATAACCGCGCGTGGTCTTCTTGATGCCTTTGGTAGGAAGTCTCAAATCGTAGAATAAAACTTCGGAGAGCTGGATGGGAGAATTGAGGTTAAAAGATTTGCCAGCAATTTGATAGATTTCCTGTTCTAGGACTTTAACTTCTGTAATATATTCCTTTTGGAGACTCTTGAAATAATCAGGATCTATCAACATGCCTTTCTTTTCCATTTTATAAAGAATAGGAATGAGAGGAAAATCTAACTTAGTAAGGACATGGTAGAGCCGAGGGTAGTTTTGATATTCGACGAGTTGCCGGGGATATTCTTCTTCGGGAAGGATGAGCTCGGGGTTTTTGCGCTCAAGTGGATTTAACAGAAATTCGGCTTGAGATAAATCCCAGAAGCTAGCACCGTCTAAAATCTTTTCGGCGATTTTAGCATCATTATGCATTAGTGATTTGATATTATAACTAATGATAATATTTTTATCTATTTTAATGTCTATTTTTTTAGGATTTTCTGTTTTAACTAAATTAAATTTGTTAATTAAAGAATTAAACTCCAACTTTTTAAGGGCGGCGATGGTGCGATTTTCGTCGAAATGGAAGTCGGGGATGGTGGAGAGGTCTACGGGAGCGTCGAACATGATTTTGGCGAGAGTTTTGGACATGTAGGCGGAGTCTTTGCCGGCTTCAAGTTTTTTACGGACAGAGCCGGAGATTTCGGTGAGATGATTGTATATACCGTCAAGATCGCCATATTCGTTTAAGAGCTTAGCGGCGGTTTTTTCGCCGATACCTGGCACGCCGGGAATATTATCGGAAGAGTCGCCTTTGAGGGATTTGAGATCTAAAAACTGAGATTTTTTGATACCGTATTTTTGCTCAATCTCTTTAACATCGATTTGTTCGATATTAGTGAAGCCTTTGAGGATGCGCCACATGTGGGTATTATCATCTACGATTTGGAGCATATCGAGGTCGGAAGAAATGATGTAAGTTTCGTATTCACAGTTCCCTTTTTTGTCTAAGGTTTCGTCGGCTTGCTTAGAGAGAGTGCCGATGATATCGTCGGCCTCATAATCGTCCAGCTCAATAAATGACCAGCCAAGGCTCTCGATGAGTTCCTTGAGGTACGGGATTTGGGCGTAAAAATCTTCACCAGGCTTAACGCGACCGGCTTTATAATCTGTGTAAATGGCGCGGCGTTTAGAAGTGGAAGTTTTGGAGTCCCAGGCGACGACGACTTTGGTGGGGTTTAGTTTTTTAACAATTTCCATGGCGATGGCAGCGAAGCCATAAATACCGCCGGTGGGCGTGCCATCTGGGAGGCTGAGTGCTCCCATGGCATAATAGCCACGGTAAAAAACTGATTTGCCATCAATGAGAACCAGGCGTTTCAAAAGTTTATCCCCTTTAATATTTCTTCGAGACGGGAGTTCATATCTTCTACGGTGCCGTTGTTTAGAATGTAATAATCGGCGGCGGCGATAGGGCCACCTTTTTCTAAGTTTTCAATTTCGCTACGATCGCGCTCGCGGATGGCGGTAGCGTCAAAGGCGCGGCCAGGGCGGATAGCAACGCGGTCGTATCTCAACTGCTTATCCACGACGATAGCAATGAAGGTGAGGCATTTTGGGAATTCGCGTTTAAGTGTACAGTATTCTGTCCAAGAATAGACGCCGTCTAACACGATACGCTTTTGGCCGGCAGAAATAAGATCCTTTGTTTCAGCGATGACTTGGCGTACGACCCAATCTTTGCCTTCTTCTGCTCGGATTTGCTCGCGGAACTTTTTCTCGGACTCGCCGTCTTCGGTGCGATGAATACCGCGTTTTTCCATTTCTTTATAAATCATGCCGCCAAAATAAACTTTCGGGATGCCTTTTTTGGTTAAATAATCTACTACGACAGATTTACCGCTGCCGCTCATGCCCACAATTGCGAGAATTTTTACATTTTCCATGCTAATAGTATAGCATAATTTGTGGAAAAATCCGAAGCGTGAGCGCTATACGAATTTTGTGACATATATGAAGTCCTAGATTTTGTAGGGGTGAAGGTTGTTATGTTTAGTAATTTGGGGTAGGGGGTTGACATTTGGTGCGACCTATGAATATACTGCGGCAAGTCGGGCGAACTTTAAATACACTATACACTGTGACAGCAAATTTCCTCCGTCGGCATATCTGCGACGTACGAGTTACCTCCACTCATCTTAAAGAGGAAATTTGCTCTAGGGAAATTTTTAGTTTTTTAGAAGATTTTTGGATTTCAATGGTGTGGACGTTTTTGAATACCTTGTGTTCGCCTTCGGCTTGGATGGTGATGGTAGAGGGGGCAGTAAATTCAATTAAATCTTGTGCAGTTTGCTGGCCGGGGATGCGGTGAAGAATGCTTTTAGTCATGAAGCCAAATAGACGGAACGGGTTCCTAAGACGTAAAACTGACGACGTGAAATACTTAGGAGATTTGTAATCTTCCCCGCCCTTCATGATGCCGGCGGCGGAGGCGCCGTTAATGGCGAAATAGTCAGAGGCATTCTTGGGCTGAGGGTGACCGTTTAGAGTGAAGCGAGGGATGAAGTCCTGGTGGCGATTTTTGAAATACCAGGTGGCAAGGTGAAAATACGAACGCCAAGGGCGACGATGACCTTTCTGGAGATTGCGACGAATTTTCGGCTCGTTAAAAATCTGAGTAGCTTCGGCCATCATGCCAATAGAGACGTAACAAGTGGAATAGCGCCAAAGCTTGCCGTTGACGTAAATCGCGAGTGGGTAATACCTTTGGGCGGGTCCTGCCGGCCGCTGTCCTCCCCCACCGTGCTCGCCTGACGGCTGCGCGCGTCGGGGGTCCCCCTCCGCGGCCGTCACCCGCCCAGTGCAACGAGTACTATCCGCTACTGTTCTGGCGAAGTCGTTGAAATTGCCGTAGGCAAGGGCGGAAATGGATGCGTCTTTGCCGGATTTTAAGATGGCGTTGACGACAATGGCGGCGGTGGCATCACCACCGGCGACTAGGACAATATCGCCATTCTGCAATAATTTAGAAAGTGTGGCAACATTGTCATCAAAGTTAGTCTTCTTAATGGAGTATTTGCCGACGATGTAGCCATCTAGCTCTGAGAGTTTACCCAAAACTTCTCGTTGGACACGACAAAAATTGGACGAACGTTGGTTGTAGACAACGAGCAATCTTTTCATATTTATTAAGGCGCTTCAAACCCCGGCAAAAGCCATTTAAGTAGCGCATACATAAGGACGTAAGCAACGATGCCAATGACGATTTCGAAGAGGCGGCGCTTAGCTTTGCGAGTTTGTTCTTCGTTGCCGCCAGCCGTGAGATATTGAATACCAACGATGACAATGCCGATAACAGCAACGATGCCAATAACTACGGAAAGAATATCCACTGCAAGATTCAGGACGTGTTTAATTCCCTCTTCGCCATCTGGGGCATCGATGATGGCGCCATCATAGTCAGCAAAAACTGGACTAGTTGCAATTGTTGGCGCGACGAGTGAGCAAAAAGCAATCAAGATCGAAGAGATTGCTGCAGCGATTTTTTTCATTAAACCTCCTATTTTAGATATTCGTGTAGTTTTTTAGTGTCTTTGTTTTTGCGAAGCTTAGAGAGAGCTTTGGCCTCAATTTGGCGAATACGCTCGCGGGTGACTTCAAATTCGTTGCCGACTTCCTCTAGAGTGTGCGGACGGCCACCGCCGATGCCGAAACGCAGACGAATAATCTTCTGCTCACGGTCGGTGAGGGTGGAAATAATTTCAGAGAGCTGCTCTTTTAAGATTTGATTGGCAGCAGATTCTTCGGGAGAGTCGCGTTCTTCGTCTTCGACAAAATCGCCTAGTACGGAATCTTCGTCGTCGCCCTCGCGACCGACGGAAGCATCAAGAGAAGCGATGTCTTGCTTGATACGCATAACGTAATCGATTTTATCAGGTTCCATGTCGAGCTCTTTGGCAATTTCTTCGTTGGTAGGTTCGCGATTGAGTTCAGAGGTAAGTTTGCGAGTGGTTCTCAGCACTTTATTGATGGTCTCGACCATATGGACTGGAATGCGGATGGTGCGAGCTTGGTCGGCGATGGCGCGAGTAATGGCCTGACGTACCCACCAAGTAGCATAAGTGGAGAACTTAAAGCCTTTATCTGGGTCAAATTTTTCGACAGCACGGAGCAAGCCAGTGTTCCCTTCCTGGATAAGATCGAGAAAATCAAGACCGCGGCCGCCGTAACGTTTAGCAATGGAGACCACGAGACGCATATTGCTCTCGACCATTTTTTTCTTGGCTTTTTTGTCTCCTTTAACAATGCGCTGGGCGAGCTCGGCTTCTTCTTCTGGGGTGAGGAGCGGGATTTTGCCGATTTCGCGGAGGTACAAACGCACGCTATCATCGGCGAAAGCATCGACATTTTCAGCAGTAATGGCAAGATCTTCATCAGAAAACTCTTCCTCGTTTTCTAGATCGCCAGTGCCTGGCTCACCAAAATCAAGCATTATGTCTTTTGCATTCAAAATATCATCTTTAGAGCTCATTACAGATAATTATAACCGATTTTATGTTTTTTGCAAGTCAGTTATTTCGCCAAGAATTTTGAGATATTCGTCGTCATCTTCATCTAATTCTTCTAGTTTACTACTAAGTACAGCGATTTTTTGCTTAGTAAGTTCGGAATTATAGCGAGACATAAGCTCGGCGGCTTCCTTTTCGTAGTTTGGAGAGATGACTCCCTCATGTTCGGAGTTGAAGACGAGCTCTAATTCGTTTAATTTGAATTCGTCTTCTGGTATCTCTAGAGGGATGTCGGTTTTAGTGATGCCGCCAAAAAGCTTCAAGGCTAGGAGACTGGTTTCTAATTTTTTAATATGTTCTGGGACGACGGTGGTTTTGGGTTTTTTGTAAAATTTGTGGCTAGTGGACTGTTTTAGTTTCTGATTCAAGCGTTCGCCTTTTTCCCGTAAAACTTCGGCGTCAATGCCGAGTTTTTTGGCGACTTTTGCCTCATAATCCGCGCGTTCGACTTCGTCTTTAATGTAAGATAAGAGCTTGAGAGCGACGTCGGAATATCTTTTCTTGCCGGTAGTAGTGCGAAGATTGAGATTTTCTTCGTATTTGGCAAGGAGCCAGTCTACGGCCGGGACACTATTTTGAACTGCCTGTTGCCAGAGCCCTGGATCTTTTTGAATAAGCTCGTCTGGATCTTTGGCGCCATGATAATCTGAAATCACGGTTAAATCTATGCCGAGGTCTCCGGCCATCATAATGGCGCGTTCGGTGGCTTTAACGCCGGCAGCATCACCATCATAGGCAAGACGAATATCGCTAGTGAGGTTTGAGAGGATTTTAAGATGCTGGTCAGTCATAGCGGTGCCAGAAGTAGCGACAGCTTCTTTGACACCGGCTTGGTGTGAGGAAATGACGTCCATATTACCCTCAACTATCACAACAAAACCATTACGACGAATGGCTTCTTTGGCGTTGTAAAGGCCAAAGATAAAGCGAGATTTATTGAATAAAATGGTGTCGCTGGTGTTGAGGTATTTCGGTTCCCCTTGGCCAACTACGCGAGCCGTAAAACCAATAATACTACCGAGATTGTCGATAAATGGCACCATCATACGGTCACGAAACATATCGGATTTGAAACGATTAAGAAGACCGGCGTCCTCTAGTTCTTTTTCGGTAAAGCCGCGTTTTTTGAGGACGTTCAAAAGAGCTTTACCGCTAGTGGGAGAGTAGCCGATTTTAAATTCGGTGACAGTTTGGCGATTGAGGTTGCGTTTGTAAAAAACGTATTCGCAGATAGGACGGCTACGAACAAGGCAGGCTTGATAATATTTGGTTGCGAGTGTGAGTGCCTCCTTAGCACGGACTTTACGTTTGGTAAGTTCACGATCGCCACCACGATACCTAGAAAGATCTACGCCCGCTTGACCGGCGAGTTTTTCTAGAGCTTCGCGAAAGCTGATACCTTCAACTTCCATGATAAAAGTAAAGATGTCGCCGCCTTTGTTAGCGGAAAAATCATGCCAGATGCCTTTTTCTGGCGAAACCATAAAGCTTGGGGTTTTATCTACGCCCCACGGAGAATGACCCTTGAGATTACGTCCGGCGCGCTTTAGCTCTACATAGCGACCGACTACGTCTTCAATGGCAAGACGAGACTTAATTTCCTCCTTGAGGTCATTATTCATAACGTAATTATAGCATAGAGCCCCCTGTTACTAAAAATGCTAGTTTTAATATTTGCGCGAAGTGTTCTGTGTTATAATTATGATATGGATAAACAGGACTATCTTAATAAGATTTCGGCGACTTCGAAACCGCCTTCTGCGAAGAAGCAGAGTTTTTTGAAATCTTTTTATTTTAAGTTAATAGCTGGATTGTGTGCTGCGATTTTGGTAGTTGTGATTATTGGTATAATAATTAGTAACGGACGTGTAGACGTGAAAAGCCAGAGTATTGATTTGAAGCTACACCTGGATGGTACAATGGAAATGATTTCCGAATATCAGTCAGATGTAAAATCTTCAGACCTCCGGTCTAGCTCGGCGTCACTTTATGGTGTACTTTCAAATGCTAATTCGAGTTTGGAAAAGTTTTTAACCGAAAAGCATGGCATAAAAATAAAGTCACTAGATAAGAAGCTTTTGGCGAAGGCCGAGGAAGAAAAAGAAGAGCTGAATACGGAGCTATTTAGCGCCAAAATCAATGGAATATTGGATAGAATTTATGCGCATAAGATGGCATATGAAATTTCTATAATCACGAGTAAGGAAGCGTCAATTATTCGCGATGTAAGCGATGCAGAATTAAAAGAGGCGCTTACTTCATCCTATAATAGTCTGAATAATCTTTATGACAAGTTTAATGATTTTTCAGAAACTAAATAAAAGGAGTTATTATGGACAAAGCAGCAATTAAAGAAAAGGCCTTGGCGGCGCGCGACAAAAGTTCGGGGTTCCGGAAAGAGTTTATAGAATTCATTAATCGTGGATCGGTGGTGGACCTCGCGGTAGGCGTGGCAGTAGGTGGTGCATTCACGGCAATTGTTAATTCCCTGGTGAATGACATCATCATGCCGATCGTTGGCTTAGTTGCCGGTGGCGTGGATTTTACCGGACTAGCAATTCGGATTCCAAATTTCTTTGGTACGGGTGACGAAGCGGTGATTGCGTATGGCAATTTTATTCAGAATGTGATTGAATTTATCATTATCGCTTGGGTAATCTTCATGATTGTAAAAGCAATGAATCGCATCAATCGTAAGAAAGAAGCACTTGAAAAGAAGACAGCCAAAGAAAAAGAAGAATTTGATAAAAAGGCTGAAGCAGTGGCTAAGGCCAAGAAAAAGTAATTAGTTTGTAAGATTGTAGCTTAGACGAACCAGATCACAGAGTTCTGGTTCGCTAAGTTGGTGGCCAGCAACTACGATTTCAATACCGCCGCGACCAAAATAACGGGACTCCATAACGGATTCGTATTTTTCTACGAGGAGTTTCTTAAGTTCACTGTCGGTGCGGAGTTCAATGGTGTTTTTATTAACAACGAGGAAAGCTTTGTCGCCTTTTTGGAAAATAGTGCGGGGTTGGTCGTTTTTATCTTTGTTATGTTTTTCGGTATATTCATCGATACCGGTTATTTTAGAAATGTCAAATACCATTTAAGTTCTCCTATTGAGCCTTCAATATCATCTAGGGCGCGGTGATTTTCGGGCTTAGTGAATTTTTTATTGAGCGCGTTTTCGAAATAGATTTTCCAGGCAGAAACGTCGAGCATGCGGTAGTGGAGACGTTTGTTAAACTCTGGCATTTCACGTTCGATAAACTTGCGATCTTGATGGATGGAATTGCCAGCGAGATAGATTTCTTTGCCAAAGTATTCGTCTAAGAACCTGCTCAGTTCTCTTTCGACTTCCGTGACTGGCTTGCCAGATGCGTTCTGAGCCATGAGAGCATCGCGAGACTCGGCGTTCTTTTCCCAAAATTCGCCGACCATACGCTCTTTCATAAGCTCATCAGAAACTTTAATGACGGCTTCGTAACGAGCGATTTCGTTTAGATTGATGTCAGTGGCAATCGCGGCAACTTCGAGGATTTTATCTTTTTCTGGGTCTAAGCCAGTCATCTCTAAGTCAATCCAGAGTAATTTGGCTTTTTTCATTACATTTCCTCCGGGATTTCAATGCCGAGAATATTCAGGCCGTGGGTCATAGTGTCTAGGTATACTTTGACAAGTTTGAGACGCTCAGATTCTTCTTCACTGCCGATAACTGGACAATTTTCGTAGAAACGCGAGAACTCCTGAGCTAGTTCGTATAAGAAATTAGCAACTTTGTGCGGGGCCATTTCGGAAACAGCGTCTCTCAAAATGTCCTGATAGCTTATTAACTTAACTATTAATTGTTTTTCAAATTTATTATATTGGTAATCATGAATGATTTTGTCATTCTGATTATTTAAGAGAATTTTCTTGGCGCGGACGCAGGAATATAATAGATAGGGGCCGGAGTTGCCGGTCATTTTGACGGATTCGTGCGGGTCAAAGATGATGTTGCCGCCCATTTTATATTTCAGGAAGGCATATTTAGTAGCGGCGAGGGAGACTTTCTGATCGCTGGAGCCGTATTCTTTGGCGAGAGCTTCGCTGACCATGTCTAAAACATCGACGGCTTTTAGGAAGTTGCCTTTGCGAGAAGACATTTTGACGTTGCCGGGGAGTTTGACAAGACCGTGGATAAGGTGAGATGTCTTTGCTACGAGTTCTGGAGCGTATTGTTCAATGGATTTCAGCACAACTTTCATATAATCTAGCTGCTCGGAGCCGGTGATAACAACGGATCTGTCAAAATGGTAGTCGTGATCCTTGGTGAAAATTAGCCCGACATCCTTGGTCTCGTAGGTTGGGACGCCGGCTTTATTGACAAAGACACGAGTATGGAGACCGTATTTCTCGCCATTGAAAATTACCGCGCCGTCTGACAATTCGTAGACGCCTTTTTCTAGCTGCTCTGTGACAATTTTAAGACCGAGTGCGGCAACAGTGGATTCTGGATAAAACTTATCAAAATGAACACCAATCTTGGCGTAGAAATCTTTGAAATATGCGTAAGACAATTCCCTGCCCCGCCAATATAAGTCAGAGAGCGGAGTGCCATGGATGTTTTCTGCGTTGATTCTATAAATTTCTTTGTTTAAATCTGCGATGCGAGCTCTAGCCTCTTCGTCATCCTCGTAGACGGCGGTGCCTTCAACATAACATTTAGCGATGTCTTCGATTTTAGGCTCGTCGGGGTTTTTCTGTTGTAAAATATACAACGTTTTCGCAACGTGAAGACCGACGTCGCCGCCAAAATTGGCGCGGATAACCCTAGCACCGGCGTATTCAAAAAGTCTAGAAATGGAGTCGCCGACGATGCTGGTGTAAAGATGGCCGACGTGGAGAACTTTGAACGGGTTTGGATCGCTAAATTCGCAGATGACGGTTTTGCCAGCGAAGGTATCGGATTCGCTGATGCCATTAAAATCAGCGATGAAAGACTGGAGATAAGAATTATCCAAAGTGAAGTTCAAAAAACCGGGCATAGAAACGCTCGCAAAAGTACTTTTTGCAAGCTCTTCGGCTATGACCATCGGGTTTTTGTGCAATTCTTTGGTGAGTTTCAATGGGGCGTTAGTGGAGTAGTCGGCGTCGATATTGGCGGGAGAGGGGGTGATTTCGGGATTAAAATCAAGACCGTAAAGGTCGTGAATGATGGTTTTAAGTTGGTCTCGGATTTCCTGCATGAAATAATTATACCATATTTTCCCTGTTCGTGATATAATGGAGGGAGACGCGGGTATCGTATAGCGGCTATTATGTATCCTTCCCAAGGATGAGATCAGGGTCCGATTCCCTGTACCCGCACCAATTATTTACCAGTATAGTGCTGGTATTTTTATTGCTCAGCATCAAGAGTAATTAACTCGTTGATTTTTTCTTCTTCGCGGAGTGCGTCGAAGCGTTTTTGAAATTCGGTGAATGGGACTTTAATGGAAACAAAGTTGACTTCGGTTTCGGTTTTGTTGATTAGTTTTACAAAATAGTAACCATCGCCGTTAATGGAAACAAAACGACCGCTTTGCTTCCCCGGTTCAAGCTTAATGGCCTCTGAAGCACGGCCGCCGTCGATATTTTGACTGCCAACCATACCGCCGGTTTCCTGGTATATGACTTGTTTGCCAAGTTTTTCGGCGATAGCTGCATAGTCGCCGCCATTTTCAGAGAGGAGCTTTTCTACTTGATTGGAAATTTTGTTTGCGTTTTCATCTATCTCCATTTCGACTTTGGATTTAACCAGAGTAAGGTAAAGCATGCGTCTATATTCATCTTTGTCTAGGCCGAAATTTTCTTTGATGATTTTAAGAAAACTTTCTTCGCTGCGCTCAACTCCGCCGAGACTTAAGTGACGTTCAAACTCTTTGTCTATTTCTTCGTCGGTGACAGTGATGCCGAGCTCTTTGGCGAGTTTCATTGCGTAAGCAAATTCTTCAGCCTCAGTGAGCGCTACACGCATATATTGGTTGCGGAGTGCTTCCATGGAGCCTTCGTTATCTACATCACCAGATTGACGTTCGATAGAAATCAAACTACTACGGTAAAGCATTAGGTAGTCGGAAAAACGCACGGTTTCGCCGTCCACATTGGCGACTGGCGCTGGCACAATTTTAGTGATACGAAAAAGCATGTCGTCCGTCATGTTAAAACGATAGAGAGCAAGCCAACCGCTAGTGACAATAATGGATAAAACTATGAGGGCAATCAAAATCGTATTAATAACGACGCGATGTTTAGTCCATTGGAGAGGATACTTAAATTTGCGACCAGCGGCCAGAACTTCTTCGCGGCGCCGATCGACTTTCTCTTGCTCGGTTTTACTCTCTGCTTTCTTCTTAAGTGAAGTCATGATATAATTATAACATATATTTATTGGCTCCGTAGCTCAATGGATAGAGCAGCTCCGTCCTAAGGAGAAGGTTGTGCGTTCAACTCGCACCGGAGTCACCATTTTTTTGTGATATAATGTTATTATGCATAAGGTTAAACACGTGGCAATCATCGTACTGTTTCTCGCGGTTACAGTGGCGATGGGTGCTAGCGTGTTTTTCTCTATCCAGGGGGATGGTGATTATGATTATGTAGTGGAAACGAATGCGTTTTTTGCGCCGTTTGAATTTTATAAAGACCGGCAGATTGTGGGAGTGGACGTGGAGATTGTAAACCGAGTAGCCGAGAAAATGAACAAGAAAATCCAAATTAAAAATGTGGAATTTGATGTAATAATTGACAACGTTGAGGCAGGATTAATCGCAGATGCAGGGGCAGCGGGGCTGACGATTACGCCGGCGCGTGAGGAAAAAGTAAATTTTACGATCCCCTATTATGATTCGGTGCAATATGTGGTTTTTAACCGCAACCGTCCGCCGACGCTAAGAGATAACCACGTCGTGTGGGAGGCGTTGGAAGGAAGCACGCTTGGCTCACAAATTGGTAGCACGGGATATATTTTTGTAGAAGATGAAATAGAAAACGGGGTGCTGGTTGGGACTAACACGAAAATCAAAGGTATAGATTCGCATCAGCTAGCAGCAGATGCAATAGATGCGCATATTATAGATTATGCAATCGCAGATGAGCTAGCGGCGAAATTCATCGTGGAGAAAAATCCGAATTTGGATGCTTTGCCACTGTACTATTCCGGTGCGACGCGTGAAGAGGATTATCCGGTGGAAGAGGCGTATGCAATAGCAGTAAATAAATCGCGCGGCGACTTACTAGAAGCATTTAATGAAGTGCTCGGAGAAATGCTAACAGAAGATGCGGAGGGAGTAACTGAGATAGATAGATTGGTATTAAAATATATGGGGCTTTCCGATGAGTGACTTTTTTAACAAAATAGGAGAATTGTTTAGTACGCCAGAGTATATTGATTCACTGCTCCATGGTTTCCTATTAACTATCCAGATTTCGTACTTTGCGATTCTGATTGGGATCGTGCTCGGAACGATAATTGCGCTAGTAGATATTGCGAAACCTTCTAAGTGGATGGCGGTGCCGAAATTTATCTGCCGGATTTATACGGCGGTGATTCGGGGGACACCGATGGCGTTACAACTATTTATTATGTTCTTTGTAATTTTTGCGGTGAGAGGTTTTCCGAGTATTATTACGGCGATAATTGCGTTCGGGCTGAACTCGGCGGCCTACACAGCAGAAGTGATTCGAGGCGGGATTCTATCTGTAGATAAGGGCCAGACGGAGGCTGGAATGGCGCTGGGGCTGTCGCAGACGACGATCTTCTTCAAGATTGTGGCGCCACAGGCGATTAAAAATATCATACCAGCGCTGGGAAATGAGATAATTACTGTGATAAAGGAGACGGCAATCGTAAGCATGGTAGGAATGTACGATCTTAACATGGCGGCGAAAGATATCGGGTCTGGGCAAAACATGGCGAGCTATATCGTGCCGATGGTGGTGGCAGCGCTGTTCTACCTGGCGACGATTTATCTGATTTCGTTTATCGTGAAGCGGATTGAAAAAGGTTTAAGAAAAAGTGATCTAAGGGCGGAGTGATGTTGGAAAATAGTACAGAACTAATCGTAAAAGATTTGAAGAAATATTACGGCAAGAATAAGGTGCTGCGCGGGATAGATTTTCACTTAGGCGAAGGTGAGCGCGTGGTGGTGCTGGGGCCGAGTGGGTCCGGAAAATCCACGTTCCTGAGATGTATTAACCGGATGGAAGAGCCGACGAGTGGAGTGATAATGTTTGATGGCACCGTAATAACAGACAAAAATATTCGCAAGATGCGGCGGAATATTGGAATGGTGTTTCAGCATTTTAATTTGATTAATAACCTGACGGTAATGGAAAATTTGACACTGGCACCAGTGAAATTAAAAGTAATGAAACGCGAGGCAGCAGAAAAGCGGGCGCGTGAGTTGCTCCGGCACATTGGGCTGCCCAGCAAGGCGAATGCGTATCCTGCTTCCCTGTCCGGCGGGCAGAAACAGCGCATAGCGATTATCCGCGCGATGATGCTTTCGCCAGAAGTATTGTTATTTGACGAGCCGACATCGGCGCTAGATCCGGAGTCTATCGGTGATGTGCTTTCTTTAATTCGCGAGTTGGCAGACCGTGGCATGACGATTATGATTGTAACGCACGAGATGAGTTTCGCGAAAGAAATTGCGACACGGATAGTATTTATTGATAAAGGCAAGATTATTGAAGAAGGTACACCGGAAGAGTTCTTTGAACATCCAAAAACAGCAAGGGTGAAAGAGTTTTTGGATAAAGTGTTGTAAGAGGCGGGCAGTAAAGCCCGCCGTATGCTACTGTCTGCAGAGTTTATAAGCGTCGCGAATAATCATCACCTCTTCGTTGGTTGGTTCTACATATACCGGCACCGTGGAATCTTCGGCGGTGATAATGCCGCTGGTGATTTCTTTGAAGCTGGCGATTGCATTATTGACGTCGCGATTAATCTTAATCCCGAGTGGCGCTAGGCCTTCAATGATACTTTCGCGGGTTTCTGCTCCGTTTTCTAGTACGCCGGCCGTAAATACAATTGCATCCACTTCGCCGTTTAGCTCTAAGTAGTACTCTGCGATGTAGCGGTCAATTCGGTCCACGTACATATCTAGTGCCAGACGTGCGTTTTCATCGCCCTCGGAAATAGCCTTCTCTACGTCTCGGTTGTCATTGAAGCCGCACACGCCAAGCAAGCCAGATTTCTTATTTAGTGCGTCATCTACTTCATCGTAGGTCATACCAGCTTCGTCAATCATATATTTAATAATTGAGGGGTCAATTGAACCGGAGCGAGTACCCATCATTAGGCCATCTAGCGGTGTCAAACCCATCGTCGTGTCATAGCTTTTGCCATCTTTGACTGCGGTAATGCTGGCGCCCGACCCCACATGGCAAACAATCAAATTCACTTTTTCTTTGCCGAGCTTTTTCTGCATCACTTCGGTGATATATTTGTGGCTGGTACCGTGAAAACCATATTTTCGCACGCCATATTTCTCATACCATTCCATCGGTACTGGGTACATATACTGCACTTTCGGAATTGTCTGGTGGAATGCTGTGTCAAACACTGCTACTTGCGTGGCTTCTGGCAAGGCCTTTTGCATTGCCTTAATTCCAGCCAAATTTCCTGGATGATGCAATGGCGCGAACTTGGCAAATTCTTTAATATCTTTAATCACCTCGTCATCAATCACTACTGATTTGGCATACTTTTCGCCACCATGAACCACGCGGTGGCCTACGCCACGAATTTCGCTGAGGTTCTTTACCGCTCCATAATTCACCAATTCTTCCAACATGATTTTCACTGCTTCGGCATGGTTTTTGATTGGCTTTACTGTTTCAGTTTTCTTGCCTTCATATTTGACGGTATAGAAACTATCTGGCGCACCAATTTTCTCCACGTAGCCGCCAATAATAGATATTTCTGCTGGCATATCATAAAGCTGAAATTTCAAAGATGATGACCCAGCATTTACACACAATACTTTCATTTTAACTCCTTTACAATTATCATTATTATATCATAAATAATGGGATAGTGCACGACGGGTCCTGCCGCTCGTTTTCCTCCCCACGGCTCCGCCCTTCGGGTGCTCCGTGGGGACCCCTCCACGAGCGTCACCCGTCGTGTGCTATAATTGGATTATGGATATTGCTGAGCTAATTAATGATTTTTTGGAACATCTGGAAATTGAGAGTGGACGAAGTAAGAAGACGATTGATAATTACAGGCTTTATTTGGAGCGGTTCTTGATTATAGTGCAAGAGATCTTAAATAAAGACGAGGTGAAAGCTAATGAAATCACCAAAGAGGTCTTGAGGAAATACCGGCTGAAATTGAATCGTTATGGTTCGGAAAATGGCGACGAGGATTTGAAAGTAATTACGCAGGCATATCATTTGATAGCATTGCGTGGATTCTTGAAATATCTGGCGCGAAGAGAGATTAAGTCGCTAGACCCGTCACTAGTGGATTTGCCAAAGGTGATACGCAAGCAGGTAACGTTCCTACACTTTGACGAAGTGGAGGAGATGTTGGAACAGATTGATTTATCTACCGAGTCTGGACTGCGTGACCGAGCGATTATTGAGCTGCTGTATTCTGGTGGGTTACGAGTTTCTGAATTAGTGGGATTAAACCGAGACTCCATAAATCTAGAGCGACGAGAGTTTGTGGTGCGCGGTAAAGGTTCAAAAGATCGTCCGATTTTTATTTCGCAGGCTTGCGCGGACCGAGTGCAAGATTATCTGGATGCGAGGACTGATTCCCTGCCGGCGCTGTTTCTAAATAATTCGCGGCATACGCAGGCGGTGGACACTTCGGGAAATTATCGCAGGATGACGGCGCGCTCGGTGGAGCGAATTGTGGAAAAGTATGCGAGACTCGCCGGGATTACTAAGCACGTTTCCCCGCATACACTGCGTCATTCATTTGCAACAGACCTACTAATGAATGGTGCGGACATTCGCGCAGTACAGTCAATGCTAGGGCATGCAGATATTTCTACTACGCAGATTTATACACACGTAACCGATGCGCATTTAAGAGATATTCACGAAAAATTCCATAGCGAGACAAATTAGTAGCCATATTCCATGCTGGAGCTACAAGTATTGCGCTCTTCGATGCGGCCGTCTTTGTAGGCGAAGACATTCCAGTAATTGCCGCTACACTTAATATTCCTGGAATAGAATTTTTTGGTACCCATGTACTGGCCGGAAACGGTAATAGTAATGTCGTTGCCAATATTGCCGCTAGGATATTTTCTAATTGAGTAATAATAGTTCTTGCCGCCAAGGGTATTAATGACGAATTTTTCATAATATTGGTTATTATACGAGCCACGGCCATCACCGAAACCGGCGGTAAGGATAGTGTAGGTCCTGCCGTTATAGCTGACGTTAATATTGCGCGTGCTATATATTGCTCGCGAATAACCGCCGCCTGGTTTTGAAAGTTGCATGTATGAATCATAGTCTGTGTTGGAAGTCCACTCAGCAAGAATAGTGATTTCTTCGTTACGCTCGCCCCAAATAGCATAGAGAATAACATTGTTGTTGCTATCGGCATTATTTTTAAGCGTATTGTAACTGATTGTATTGCCGGAATTGATGCTGTCGCCGCTACAGGTGTTACCGGCGGCGACTTTTTTGGTACACCAACCGCCGAAGAGATAGCCAGATTTGGTCGGAGTGTCGGAAGAGACTTTACAATCACCGCGAGTCTCGATGCAATTATGCGAGCTAACTTGTTGAACGCTGTCGGTCTCATATTTGATGAGATAATTTGGTTCCCAAGTAGCTTGTAGATTTAAGTGATAAAGGTTTTGATTAGGGTCGGGTTTTTCGCCGGCCGTAAGTGACTGCTGTGGGGTGCTTACGCCCCAGGCGGAAAGACTTTCGTTGCTGTAAGGCGCTGAGATGTTCCAGCCGGTGAAAGACCAGTTGGCACGAGTTGGCGTGCCGCAGTCGATTGGCTCTATCTTACCAGCATAGACGTTGTCTAGGTGGCTACCACCAACGATATTGCTTCCGGAATAGCATTCAATATCTAGGCTATACGGATCTGGCTTCCAAACGGCGTAAAATGCGAGCTCGTTATTATAATCTTTTGGTGAGTCGCTAGACATTCGACATTTGGCGTTCAAAGTAAGGTTGTAAGATTTACCGTATTCGCACAGAATCTCACCGTCTGCTTTGGATATTCTTTCAAATTCCTGCGGAGTGATGTCGCGCCGAGTGCTCCAACCGATTAGGATATATCCTGAGCGGCTATATTCGGAGCCGGTTGGGACGCTGATGGAATCGCCAGGTGAAACTTCGGTAGGATTTTTTCTGGTGGTAGTGCCTTGATTGCGATAAAAACTGATTAAGTAATTTTGATCTTGGGCGGATTTAGTGATAGCGTCTGGATCATAAAGGCGAACAACGGTGGAGATAGTAGACGGACGTTCGGAATTGCCAGCATACCAGCAGCTCATGATGTAAAAATCATAATAGGCGGAGCCATGTTCGACAGTATCTGAAGTGATGATGGTGGTAGAATCGGCATCTCTGACTGGGATGACATAAATACCTTCGACGCGAGATAATGTGTCGGTAGCACTTAAGTCGGCGTCGGCTAAGCTGCTGGTGTCTGCTGTGTCATTATAGACGAGACGTGGGTAAGTGGCAGGTGGAGAGAATTTGTTTTTGACAATGACTTCTGCGGAATTGGACCCATTTTGGATAGTGCCAAGCTTGCGAGTATTAACAACAAAGGCGTGATTATTCTGAAGCGTATCGCCATCATAGATCTCTTTACATGTAGTTGGGTTCAGAAAAGCACGTAGCCTATTTTCACCAAGGTCATCTTCATTTTTGGCGCTGGAAGTCATGGCACGCCAGAGCGAGGTGTATTTCTTAGTATCGCTGGTATCGCCGTCTTTTGCGTCGGATTTGACATCCGCGATATATGAATTATGAATAAAACGGAGGGCTTCGGCTTGAGCGTCGATTTGTTCGCGGGTGACAGTAGTCTCGAGAGAGGACTGAGCGCCAGAAGAGCTACCGCTGACAACGGCAACTACGGAAATAGCCACCATCGAGAAAATGCCGATTGCTAGTGCTACCTCCACCAAAGTGTCACCTATACGCTTACGCATAGATTAATTATAACATGGATTCCAAAATATTGGCTAGTGCAAATGTGACGACAAAAGCAAAAACCAAGAAGGGGCCGAAGTGAAATCTGTGACTATCTTTCTTTTTGATGGATGGGTACATAATGACAGTAGCAGAAAAGTTGGCTAGGAAGAGCGCAACAACGGCTAGCCAAGGCGAGCCAAGGACAAGACCGATGGCGAGAGCGAGAAGCCAGTCGCCGTCGCCGACCCATTTGCCTTTGGAAACTAAATATAACACTAGATATAATCCGCCAAGAATGGCGCCACCGGCGAGAGACATTAGCGCTATGTTCCAAGTCTGGTCGCCTGACGAGAGAGCAAGAGTTTGACGAAGAGCAATAATGATAGTGGCAAGAAATTGGATGCCTATGAGAAGTGCAGTAGGGAGTTCACCATATAGCCCGTCGTAAATGCCAAGAAAACAAAGTGTGGTAGTAAAAATAATAACAGCAGCAAAGATTCCCCATTCTAGCGGCATAGCGGTCTGAAGATTGATAGTGGTGCTAATGGTGAGAAAGGCAAAAGCGCAGGAAAGTTCGGAAATAATTTCGGCCGCGCCAATTCGATGATGACAGTGACGACACTTCCCTTTTAACATTAGCCAAGAGATGATAGGAACATTATCATACCATTTGAGTTGTTTTTTGCATTTAAGACAAACTGAACGATGGCCGAGTTTTGATTTTTTAGTGTCCTTAAGGTGAAGACGCCGGGCCTGGCAACAAAGGAACGAACCGATGGCCGCGCCGAGGATAAAAAGAAGGATGAGAAATAATATCTGCATATATTATATATATTATCATAAGTATCTTGAAATTTTGGAGATTTAATTTATACTTAAAGTATGAAGCGCAAAGGTTTTACATTGATTGAAGTAGTATTAGTGTTAGCAATTGCGGGGCTGATATTTGCGATGGTGTTTATTGCCCTGCCAGCGTTGTGGCGGAATCAGCGCGATGCGGCAAGACGCGATGATATGTTAACCTTTGTACAAAGATTAAAGAATTTCCAAACGAATAATAATCGTGGAGCGTTGCCAAGTGGGAGCGGTGAAGTAACCCGTGCAGTTGCTAAAGCCACGGATGCTACAACCAAAACGACGTGGGCGGCTTTTTATCGTGATTTCTTTGATGATAATTTTATGGATCCGAATGGCGAGTCATATAGACTGGTGGTCACGAATTGTTCGAAAAATGAAAATGCTAAATATGACCAGCCCTGCGATACTAATAATGCTACCGCTGCAAGTAAAGCGTTTTTCCCAAACGACTATAAGATTTATGTGGTACTAGGGGCGAAGTGTAACGGAGAGACACCGATTGGTGCAGCGAATACGCGAAAAGTAGCTGTGTTGTATAAATTAGAGGGAGGAGGAGTATATTGCGGAGAATCTTAAATATGACTTAAAAAGCTCTTGATTATTTTAGCATAATCAGGTATTATAAAATAAATTGCCACTGAGTGTGGTATAAAAAATAATTAGAAAGGACTATATGTCAGAAATAAAAGGTAAAAAAGGTTTTACAATCATCGAGGTAGTGCTCGTGCTTGCTATCGCTGGTCTTATCTTCTTGATGGTGTTTATTGCACTTCCAGCTTTGCAACGTTCTCAGAGGGATACGCAAAGGCGTGATGACTTGGCACGCGTAGCGACTGCTATCACTCAGTATCAGACTAACAACAGTGGTAAAATCCCAGGACAGGGCGCTAGTGCTGATATTAAGTCCGCAGTGATTGCGTCTGGCACTTGTAGCGCTAGTACTATAAATGACGCGACTAAGTTGTTGTGTGGATACCTCAACTCAAGTGAAGCAGCTTCAGCTGGAACAAATGAGTTTATTGATCCGGATGGTACTGATTACTCGATTACAATCAAAAAAGTTGGCACCTACGCTAGCCCTACGACAGTTGATCATATAGTGTATATTCATCCAAAAGCTAAGTGTGAGGGCGAGAAGGCCGTAGCATCCGACAACAATCGTGATTATGCGATTGTCTATAAACTCGAAGGTACTGGTACATATTGTTCTGACAACCGGTAAAGAGTTAGCCGAAAGTCACCCCGTGCGGGGTGACTTTTTTGTCGGGCGCGTAAACTTCAGTCCTGGACAATGCAGATTATTTTCTGGTGCGTACATATTACTTTACGTTATGCTATATACTTAATTCTATTAGAAACATAGCCCAAGCTTATACTTGAGCTTGGACTTTAACTTTAACTTTAGATTTAGCTTCGGCTTGACTTGAACTATGTTCCGACTGAGTTTACCAGCGAGTAAATCGGGAGCAAGGTACCACCGACAACGACGCCGATGAGGCCAGCCATAATAACCATGAGGATTGGCTCAATCATAGTGGAAATATTGTTGATTTGCTCTTCGAGCTCGTTTTCATAAACTTGAGCGGCTTTACCGAGCATTTCGTCAATTTTACCAGACTGTTCGCCGATACCGGCCATCTGAGGAACGAGCGGGAGCATATATTCAAGACCAGTCAAAGACTCGGAAAGGTTCTTCCCTCCTTTGAGGCCTTCCAGAGATTTAGAATATTCTTTTTCGACAATTACGTTGTTGGTGGATTCGATAGCGGTAGTAATAGACTCTACCATTGGTACGCCGGTAGCAAGCATCATCTCGGAAGTGCGAGCAAAGCGCGAAACATAAAGCTTGCGGAAAAGACCACCAAAAATTGGCACGTGGATTTTGAAACTATCGGCAACTTCGCGCCCCATAGGAGTACGTTTGATGAAGAACCAGGCACCAACGCCAATGCCAATTACAACTAGAGCAACAAGCCAACCAAATTGGCCGAAAAATTCAGTAATATTAACTAGCATCTGTGTGAGGCCTGGGAGCTCTTCGTGCATGTCTTCGTAGAGACCCTGGACTTGCGGCACAACCATGATCATCATGAAAGCAAGCACAGCAATAATTACAAGGAGAATAATAGCTGGGTAAACGAGAGCACCTTTGATTTTACTCATCATGGCGGCGTCCTTTTCCTCTTGGTCGGCAAGGCGTTTAAGTGCCAAATCTAGAGTACCGGATTTCTCGCCAGCTTCAATAAGAGCAAGATAGACACCATTAAAAATCTTAGGATGTTGAGCGAAAGATTCATAAAGGCTTTTGCCAGATTCTACCGAAGTAATAATTTCTTCGGCGACGGCCTGCATGCCTTTGCTTTCGGTTTGGTCAGTAACGGTACGAAGCGAGGCGGAGAGTGGCAAACCAGCACCAATCAGAGTCGCAAGCTGGCGGGTAAACACGATGCGGTCTTTGGTAGTAATACGATTTTTAACTTTGACAAAGGGGTCGTTTTCCCCTTCTTCGACAACTGACTGAGGAATAAGGCCCTGCTCAACTAAAAGACGCCCGGCGGTTTGTTCATTATCTGCCTGGATGTTGCCTTTGAGCATCTTGCCAGTTTCTTTATCCTTGGCTTTGTAGTCGAAACGCTTCATGCTAGCCTCGTACTAAGCGATTAAGTTCATCGATATCTACGGCATACTCACGAGCAGAGTCATAAGAAATGACGCCGGTCTGAACAAGCTTAGCGAGGGTGCGATCCATGGTCTGCATACCTTGGTCAGCGCCAGTCTGGATGGCGTTATCAATCTGGAAAGTTTTGCCGTCACGAATGAGGGCGCGAATAGCAGGATTGGCAACCATAATTTCAGCGGAGACTACGCGACCGCCGCCAATGGCTGGCACGAGGCGTTGCGAACAAATCGCCATAAGCATATTGGAAAGCTGAGTGCGAACCTGTGGTTGCTGATGAGCCGGGAAAACGTCTACCATACGATCGATAGACTGAGCAGCAGAGTTAGTGTGAAGAGTGGCAAAGACTAAGTGACCAGTTTCAGCGATAGTAATAGCAGCTTGAATGGTTTCAAGATCGCGCATCTCGCCGATAAGCACGACATCCGGGTCTTCACGCAGAACCGAACGAAGTGCAGCAGCAAAGCTAAAAGTATCATAATGGACTTCGCGTTGAACAATTACAGAGCGCTGGGATTTATGAGTAAACTCGATTGGGTCTTCAATAGTGATGATGTGCCGAGATTTTTCGCGATTAATTTTATCGATGAGAGCAGCTAGAGTAGTAGATTTACCAGAGCCGGTCGGGCCAGTAACGAGCACAAGACCGCGAGGATATTCCGCAAAAGTTTCTACGACTGGTGGCATGCCAAGGTCGTTGATGGATTTGATCTGGTTGGGAATTAAGCGGAAAGCGGCAGCCATTTTGCCACGTTCGTGGAAGGCATTAACACGAAAACGGGCAATATCGCCAAAGGCGAAGGAATAGTCGTATTCTTTATCTTTAAGGTAAATCTGCTGCTGACTTTCGTCTATTGTACTAAAGATTAGATTTTTTAGCATCTCATCGTTTAGTGCTGGTTGACCAGAAATTGGGACGAGTTCCCCATCTACACGCAAAATTGGAGGTAGTCCATGCTGAATATGCAAATCGGAAGCCTTACGGCGGATGCATTCTTCTAGAAGAGTTTCGATTTTCGGTGTTACTTTTTGCCCACTATTTTCCATAATTCTATTATACCATAAGTTTTATGATAAGTCGCTCGCAACACGATTAACTTCCTCGATACTGGTGACGCCAGAAAGAACCTTAAGAATACCGTCCTGGCGCATGGTGATTGTCCCCTTACTACGAGCAAGACGCATGATTTCGGCAGCAGTGGCATGCTGAGTGATCATCTTCTGAATATCTTCATCTACATCAATGGTTTCGTAGAGACCGGCGCGACCCTTGTAACCACCTGGTGTTTCTTTAGAATCCATACCTTTAGCGAGCATATAGTAATTATCGTTCTTAACTGGGAGGCCTGGGTAACCAAGATCTTCAGAGACAGAAGCGACTTCTTCGTCGGTTTGCGGGAGAATGTCTCCGACGATGGAATTAACGCCAGTGGTTTCTAGCTCGGAAGATTTATAAAGTTCGCGTTTCTCGGTGATGCGACGAACGAGGCGCTGGCCGATGACCACGTTCAAAGTAGAGGCAAGCAAGAACGGTTCGATACCCATATCCAAGAGACGTGGTAAAATACCAGCAGCAGAGTTGGTGTGGAGAGTACTAAATACAAGGTGACCAGTAAGAGCGGCCTGGACGGCAAGACCGGCAGTTTCACCATCACGAATCTCACCGACCATCACCACATCAGGGTCTTGACGAAGGATGCTCCTCAAGCCTGAGGCGAAGGTGAGGCCAGCATCAAGATTAACCTGGATTTGATTGATACCCGCCATTTTATACTCGACTGGATCCTCCAAAGTCACGATATTGATTTCTTCGGATTTAATCTGTTGAATGAGAGCGTAGAGAGTAGTAGACTTACCAGAACCAGTAGGTCCAGAAGTTAGAATCATGCCGTTTGGTTTTTTAATGCCGGACAATACGGAACGAAGCGCGCGGCCAGTCATACCCATTTTATCAATTTCCATAGTAGTTCCCTCTTTATCTAAAAGACGAATAACTACCTGCTCGCCCCAAGTAACCGGAGAAATAGCGATACGAAGATCAATTTCCTTGCCATCTACTAATACAGTAAACTGGCCGTCTTGAGGGGTGCGGTGTTCATCAATTTTGAGGTTACTTAAAATCTTGATACGGGAGACAAGGGCTGGCGCAACGGTTTTAGGCAACTCCATGATACGACGCAAAACACCATCGATACGACAACGAATAATAAGCGAGTCCTCAAGCGGTTCGATATGAATATCGGAGGCCTTGGTCTTGGCAGAGTAGCTTAAGATTGTGTTAAGGGCTTTTGAAATTGGGGAGTCCTGAACGATGGTTTTGGCTTCGGTTTCTTCTTTTTCGACTACCTCTTCATTAGTTTCACGGACAGCTTCCTTAACACCGGAAAAATCGCCGTGATTTTTCTCAAGCATTTCGCGAATGCCGCGCTCTGACGACATCCAGACACGAATTGGCTGGTTGATAAGATTAGAGATGTAATCAACATACTGAACGTTGGTGACATCGGCCATGGCAACATTCAAGAGTCCATCCTTTTCGCCGAGCGGAATAGCAAGAACACGCACTTGAGCTTCATACGGAATTTTGGTGAGAATATCTTGATCAATGGAAATATTTTTTAGTTCAACATACGGAATACCGATGACGGCAGCGGTAGCATGAGCAACCATGTCGTTAGAAATAACTTTTTGAGCGAGCAGCTCGTTTAAGACTGACTGTTCGGGAGTAAGGCTGCCTTTGACGCGTGAGACTAGATTAGGGTCAGCAAGACCCTCGGCTAGCAAAAGCCCGGTGATTTTTTCTTCAGCTTCCTTAGTGAGGAGTGCCATTACTCCTCCGCGTATACTATACAGTTACCATCAGGATCGTATGCCAAACAGACACTCTCAGGCTGGTCGTCATCATCACCAACGTAAACTTCGACCGTAGGATTAACGGCGCGATAGTTGAATAAATTGTTGCTCGGCTCAGTGAGTGAAGCGTCGGGAGCATCTTGGAGAACACTAAAGGAAAAATTGTCGATACCTGGGACGAGCAAATTCGTCACGACGAAAGCTACGACAAACCCAAAGATAGCAGCTATAATAGATGTGGTTAAATCAGCTTTCATTTATTTACCTCCTGGGGTGATTGTATTAGTGGTTTCAGAAATGGAAATAGGATCCATATAATAGGCCGTAGCTTGGGCTCGGAGGCTAAGCGCAGTATCGCTGGTCCATTCAAAGGTGGCACGCTTAATGTCGAAATCACGAATGGAACGCTCGATATTATCAAGAATCTCGCGCACCTCGGCAGCGTCGGTCTCGATGGTGAGGCTTACGGAAAGCGCATTAAGGTTAGTGCCGAATTCAGCGGCTTGGATTTCGCCAGATGGGCTGAGGGATTCTGGCTCCCAGTCAGAAATAAGGAAAATCTTATTTAGACTAGCAAGCAGAGCTTCTTCATTTTTGAAGGCTGGAAGAGCATCTGGGATGACGCGAAGCGCTGAGCAAGTTTGAATTAGATCAGTTGCTGCAGCTAATTTTTCGTCGGTGTCGGCATTATTATAAAGCTCCTGCATTTCGTTATAAGTGTAATACTTGTTTTTATATCTAGAGTCACCAACTTTAGCCGGATTAATACAGACGTCATTATTTTCTTTAGGAACGGAGCTTAGTGCTGCATTGCCGGCCATGTCTTCGAGAATGTTAGCGCGAAGACTGCCGGGAACACTAGAAACACTAACGCTGTCTGGATTGCATTTTTTGAGTTCGTCGTCGCTATAGGTACTACCGTTTGGTTTTGGACAAATACCGATATTTTTAATAGCATCAGAATAGACGACGATGGAATTGTCTTCTTCGGAAACGACTTTGGCATTAAAGGAAATTTGGGAGAAAAAGTGCATAATAAGCGAGACGGATGCGCCAAGAATTACAGACGCGCCAAGCACTGATAGTAGCATGTATTGCTGAGCTTGTGAGATTTTTGCACGTTTAGCAAATGAGATTTCGCGGGCCATTATTTATCCTCCCCGGTTTTTGTATTAGTGTTAGTTTTACATTCTACGTCACCTTCGTCACAGTCGGCAGCGCGTTCGGTGAACATGTTCTGGATTTGGACGTAGGAGTCGGTAACATTGCGACGGCCAGATGGCGGAATGGCCATCATATGAGTGTTGCTAAACTTGAAGAATTCTGGGTCAAAGGCGATAACAGCCGAGAAGCGAAGAACGAGATCGGATGAGGAGCTACGGCCGTTAGAAGATTCATTAATAACGATGCCTTTTTCGGAGCCAGCTGGGACTAGTAAGCAAGTATCATTAGTGGTGGTCCAGTTGACTTTGCCATCACTGGTTTCATTGGCTGAGTAAGTGATGCAGGCGGAATTAAAGTGAGCGACGCCAGAAATATTGCCATCGGCATCCATGTAGGGTTTGTCATCCTGGGGTGCTTCTTTACTGTACCAAGCGGTAAATTGTGGGGTACGCCAAATCTTCACAACGGTCTGACCATCGTAAGTCTCGGTTTGATAATCGTTGATGGAATTTGCTTTAGTGGAGCTATTGGCACCGGTGTTGGAAGTGTCTGAATTAGTATCAGAGTTGGCATCTGAATTGGCGTTAGTGCTGGAATTATCATTGGAATTGTCGTTAGAAGTCGCGTCCTGCAAGGCCTCCTCTTCCTCTTCTTCAGTGGCGGAGCGGTCTAAAGTTGGGTCACAACCTTCGCCGGTGATGAGCCAGTAAGCGTAGTAGCTCTTTTTGTCGGCATCATAGAGGGAGGCCCCGTCGTTGCCTTTTTCAATCATACAATAGGACGGAATTTCGTTGCCGTATTTGTCAATGTATGTACCATAATCATAACGCATGTATTGCATACTCTTTTTGAAAGAATCGAGGACGTTGTAGTCGATGAAAGGTTCGCTGCCAGCATCGGCCTGAGCATCAAAGTTGAAAGTGGGACCCGTCAGTTCTTCTCCATCTTCTCCGGCAAGGTCGACGGTGAGCTCGGAGATTTTGATGGTGTCGGCACCGGTTGGGATGATGGCGGAAAGAATACTGAAAGTGCGAGAAAGCATCTGCTTATTTTCGGTAATATCGGAAATATTAGCGAGCTGTCCCTTGATGGTAAGAAAATGGCTGAGATCGCTATAAGAGTTAAGTTTTTTAGAGAGGTTTTCGATAGTCCCATTTTTGCTATTAACTACGGCCTGCTGGCCGCCTGCAATAATGGCAAAAACAGCGGTGACGGCGACTGAAGCAGAGGCGACAACAATACAGATGAAAAAGATGAGATTGCGTAATTTAAGGGCTTTAATCATTTCGCTCTTGATGTCTGGGACTAGATTGATTTCACGAGCCATTAGTCGTTACTCCTTTCTGATAAGCCGATAACTACGGCAAATTCGCTGGCGACGCTGGCAAGAGCGCGCTGCTGCTCTGGGGTAGTACGGACTGATTGCCATGGATTGCCTTTCATGGTCGGGATGCTAGTCTTGGCTTCGATGTATTCAGCAAAGAGTGGAATCATGCTGGCATAGCCAGAGAGAACAATACCGCCAACTTTGCCATTCAAATACTTGGTCTGGAAGAAACGGACGGATTTTTGAAGTTCAGAGGCGTAGCTATCTAGCGAACGGCTGAGAATTTTGAAAACCTGGCCTTCAACCTTATCTTCGGTGAGACCGAATTTAAGGATGAATTGGCGTGCCTGATCGTCGCGCACGCCGAGATTGGCCGTAACGGCCTGGACAAGCTGACCGAAGCCACCAGGAATGGAACGTACAAGGCGAGGTTGGTTTTTATAGACGATAACTAAATCAGTGGATTTTTCACCGAAGTCTACAATCATAGTGGCATCCATGGCGCCTGGGATAGCGAGTGAACGAGCCATGGCGAGAGGTTCTGGTTCCATGGCGATGATATTAAGACCGGTCTTTTCAATCATTTCCATGACGGATTCGGCGTATTCCTTCGCAACTGAACTGACTAGAACTTCAGTTTTAGCGGGGTCATTAGGGCTAAGACCAAGAATAACATAATCGGCCTTGGCATCATTGATGGCCATCGGTACGTATTTATCCATCTCGTATTTGAAAGATTTAGCAAGTTCTTTTTCTGGAAGAGTGGCTGTCTCTACAATAGAAGTAAAGGTCTTGCTAGCAGGTAGACCGACGGCGACGTTTTTAGTCTTGATGCCAGCTTGTTCAACCGCACCGAGAATGGCTTCGCCGAGGCGTTTCTTGCCGAGCTCAGAAGTGTCTAATGTAAGCTTGGGATCAATTGGAACATAGGCATAACGAGAAAGTGTCCAGCCGGTTTTGTCATTGCCAAAAAGTTGCACTATGCGCATTGAGTTTGTACCGATATCCAGCGAGAAGAAGTCGCCCACGCCATGCAATAAATTCATATATATTATTATATATGGTTATGTTTTATTTTGCAAGCGTCAAATAATAGAATCTTTCGAGATTACCGTTTTTGCCTTTAAGATCGTTGTCGCGTTTTTTAATAATGAAAAAACCGTTATTTTTGAGCCATTGTTCAAAATCTTTGATGATCTCGCGACGGATTTTTTCGTTTTTGACGATTCCCTTCCAAAGTTGATCGGGGCGAGCTTCGAATTGAGGCTTGAACATAATTAAAAATTCAGTGTGACGATTGGGGATATTTTTGAGATAATGTAAAACTTTCTTGATGGAGAGGAATGAAATGTCTGCGACCACTACGTCAATATCACTATTTAATTTATAATCAAAGATATCGGTTTTTTCGTGGAGGTCAATACGAGAATCGAAGCGGAGAGGGGCCTTCATCTGATGAGAACCCTTCTCTACTGCGATAACTTTCTTTGCACCGTGACTCAAGGCATATTCCGTGAAGCCGCCAGTGGATGAACCAATGTCTAGAACAACTTTACCACGGAAATCAAAATTGAAGGCGAGCACAGCACCTTCAATTTTGAGATAACCCCTACTTACGTCTTTCGCGATATTCATAAGTTTCTGTATCAACTGAGACAATATCGCCTTCCTTGATGAAAGCCGGGACTTTGACAACCACGCCAGTCTCAAGAGTGGCATCTTTCATGACGGAAGTCGTGGTATCACCTTTAACGACGCTCTCGGTATAGGTGACTTTGAGCCAGAGATTTTTTGGTAAGACGAGATTGATGGGAGTACCATTATAGAATTGGATTTCCATTTCATCGCCATCTTTCATGAAATCTTTGGCGTCGCCGACCATTTCACTCGCTAGCTCATACTGTTCGAAAGTTTCTGGATCCATGAAGTAGAACTTCTCGTCATCACGATATAGGTATTGGACTTTGCGGGTCGTGACCTCGGCTGGCTCAATCTTTTCCTGACCCTTAAAGGTCTTCGGAAGAAGCGCGCCAGTGATAAGGTTTTTTACCTTGACGTTGACGATGGAGCCACCACGGCCCATGACTTTTTGTGAGTATTCTACCACCTTATACGGCTGACCGTCTAAAGTGATCAGGGTGTTTTTCTTTAGATCTGTTGGTCCGTACATATTACTCCTTAGTTATTAGAAACAAATGGCAAAAGTGCCAAATGGCGCGCGCGTTTAACGGCGGTAGCCAACTGACGCTGTTGCTTCGCAGAGAGACCGGTTTTGCTGACAGGCTCAATGCGACCGTATGCATCGATATAGCGTTGCAAAGTTTTCACATCGCGATAATCGAAGTATAGGTTCGGGTCATTCTTATATTTTTTCATTTCTATCCTTCCTTCTTTTCCTATTTAGAATGGGATGTCGCCCAAATCAATCTCTCCTTCGGGGATTTCTTCTGGGGTCCCATCAGTTGGGGCGGCTGCTCCGGCTGAACTAGAGCCTCTATTATCACTGTTAGCGCCACCATAATTGCTGTCGCTATTGTCACGATTGCCACCGCCTAGAAAATTAAAATCTTCTACGACGATTTCTACGGACGAGCGCTTACCGCCATTCTTGTCTTCCCAAGAACGCTGGTTGAGGCGACCAGACACCAATACGGCTGAACCTTTTTTTGCATACTTTGCGATAGTTTCGCCGATGGGTCCCCAAGCGGAACAATCAAAGAAAGACACCTCGTCTCTCTGTTCTCCGCTAGCGTCACGATAGCTACGGTTGACGGCAACGCCAAAGCCACAAACGCTTTTACCAGTGGTGGTATTGCGAAGCTCTGGGTCACGAGTTAGGTTGCCAGTGATAATTGCTTTACTAAAACCGCGCATAATAAGTTATTCTCCTTTTTCTTCGGTTACTTCTTCTTTGGTGTCTGCCTTAGCCTTGCGGCGTGTTTCGAGCTTAGCCTTTCTTTCATCTTCACGGACGAGCATATGGCGGATAACTTCGTCGGTGATATTCAAAGTCGACGAAATCTTGTTCGGCCCGTCAGCTGGAAGGCTGACATTGAAGTAATAATAGACGGCAAATTCTTGACCTTTGATAGGGTAGCCGAGGCGTTTCTTGCCTTCGTTCTCTTCTTTGGTGATTTTGCCACCGGATTGATCGATGAGCTTCTTGATTTTATCAAGAGCTGGATCAAGATTCATCTCGAGATCGGGATGAAATAGCACAGAAAGTTCGTATTCTTTCATAGTACTCCTTTGGTTAAAGCAAGTGCCGTTCTCTTGCGTCGGTCTATTGAAGCAAGGTTGACGCGCTTGCTGAGCTAATATTGTGTATATATTATAGCAAATTTGACTGAGGTTGGCAAGAGGTGACTAGTTTTCTAGAAGTTTAATAACAAGAGAAGTGATGAGAGGTTTTTCGATGGGTTCGGATTCGGCAATAAGAAGAGCGAGAGCGGTGAGGGCGCGGTCGCTAATCTTAGTCTCGCCGTTCTTAGTGAGCTGCTCCCCGTTGATGGTAAGGAAGACAATAAAAAGTAGAGCGCCGATACGCTTATTGCCGTCGTAGAAGGGGTGATCTTTGATAATAAAATAGAGAAGATGAGAGGCCTTCGTAGCGATGGAGGGGTAGAGGTCTTGGTTATCGTAGCTTTGAAAAATATTATTCAGGATACCTTCGAAGCTTTGATTGCGAGGCTTGCCGAAGAGGTTGCCAGAGTGGGTGCTCTCGCGAAGGTTGTCTATGATATTATTGCAAGTATCTATGTCTAGTGGCTTCTGGCGCTTCTTGGTAGTATTCAGGGCAGAGAGGTCTATGTGGCCGTCGTCGTATTCCCTCAGCATTTCGAAACTGGTGGAATACTTGGAGATGACCTCAAGGACACCGTTGGCTTCGCCAGCGTCGAGAGCTTGGCGAGCAATGAGGCGGCGGACCACGCCCATCATGCCTTCTACTTGTGCTAAGCGTTTGCTGTCTAGAGATTTGAGACGGCGCTGGTTGATGGCGATACCGTCAGTAAGGTAGGATTTGAGAGTCCTGGTAGCCCAGATACGGAAGTCCGTAGCCTTCTTGGAATTGACGCGGTAGCCGACGGAGATGATAGCGTCGAGATTGTAGGTTTTGACTTTGCGCGTTACTTGGCGTTTACCTTCTTGGCGAACTGTCAAGTTTTCCTTGACAGTTGATTTTTGGTTAAGCTCTCCATCTTTATAGCAATTATTTATATGTAAGCTAATGTTTTGTTTGGTGGTGTCAAATAACTGTGCCATCTGTTCTTGCGTAGCCCAAATGGTTTCGTTCTCAGAGTCAACACTAAAAACAACTTCGCCACTGGCTGATTTGTAGATTTCAATTCCCTTTTCCATGTCTGTATTATATTATGCGTTGGCAAGGGAGTCAAATTCATCCATAGAGGTGATGAGGACGTCGCGGGGCTTGTTGCCGTTCTGGGGGCCGATGACGCCGATATCTTCGAACCAGATGGCGAGACCAGAGACGAAGCCGTGGCCTTTGCCGAGATAAGTCTGGAGCATGGCAGTGGAGAATTTGCCCTTAGCAATGGATAGCTCGACAGCCTTGCGGACGATAGGATCATTCGGGTCGAAACGGCGGCCGAGGTCGCCTACACCGGTGTCGCCGCCCATACCCTTAATGGCGACTTGCTGGGCGACAACTTCAGCATTGTACTCTGGAGCACGCTGTGCGCGGAGGAAGTCAGTGACTTTGTTGATGTCGTCATCAGAAGACCAAGCACCCTGGATACGGCGAGGCTTACCCATCATTTCGGTAGTGAGAAGAAGCATGTCGCCCTTACCGAGAAGCTTCTCGGCGCCGCCTTGGTCTAGCATGATACGAGAATCCATCTGGGAGCCAACCGCGAAAGCGATGCGACCTGGGATGTTTGCCTTGATGAGACCGGTAATGACTTTGACCTCTGGACGCTGGGTAGCGAGTACGAGGTGAATGCCAGAGGCACGACCTTTCTGAGCGATACGGACGATGAGCATCTCGAGGTCTTTGCCAGCCATCATCATAAGATCAGCCATCTCGTCGATAATGATGACGATGTACGGCATCTTGCCTTCCTTCTCTGGGTCTTCGTTCTTGGCCATTTTAGCATTGTAGTCGGCGATATTCTTGACGCGCTCTTCAGCCATTAAGGTATAGCGGCGCTCCATTTCGCCGACCGCCCATTTCATGGCGGAGAGAGCCTTGTCGGTCTGGGTAATAATCGGGGTGAGGAGATGTGGAATGTCATTATACTGGGCCATCTCGACCTGCTTTGGATCCACGATGATAAGCTTCATGTCACTTGGTGCGTTACGGTAAAGAAGCGAGCTGATGAGGGTATTAGTCATGACGGACTTACCAGAACCAGTAGTACCGGCAATCAAGAGATGTGGCATCTTAGCGAGATTGGCGACTACGGCGTGACCAGAGATGTCCTTCCCTACTGCGAAGGTGAGAGGGTCGGAAGCTTTTTTCCATTCGGGGCTTTCTAGAATAGAGCGGAGACGAACATCAGCGGAGCGAGCGTTCGGGATTTCTACGCCTACACTTCTGGTGCCCGGAATTGGGGCTTCAATACGAATTTTATCTACGGCGAGATTGAGGGCAAGCTCTTTATCGCGCGCGAGGATTTTGCTCAGGTTGACGCCAGCAGGTGGCTTCATAGTGTACTGGGTAACACGTGGGCCGACATTGGCGCCCTCCATCTCAACATCAATGCCAAATTCGGCAAGGGTGGACTTAATGACGTAGGCGTTCTGCTGGATGTTGCCAGCGTCGGCTGGGGATTGTTTCTTCTCGAGCAGGTCAGTGGTAGGCATCTTCCAGTCTGGGTCATTAACGGCGACGAGAGCGGTAGGCTCTTTAGGCGGCTCGGGGACCTTAGGAGCTGGAGTGGTGGACTTGGCAGACTTGCCTTTACGGAGTCCGAATTTGTTGCCGAAAGAAGATTTGGTGGCGGTGACAGCAGCAGCTTCGGCTGGACCAGTGCCGGAGTTCACCTTAATCTCAAGTTGACCGAGTTTTTTGCCTTTTTTGTCGGAAACTTCTTCGTCGCTCTTTACAGGCTTCTTGCCACCAGTTTTGACGAGGTTCTTGGTGCCTTTGAAGAAAGTAATCGGGGAGAGCTGGAGAAGAAAGGCGGCCGTGACAAACATTAAGACTATATAGATAACGATGACGAAGCCCTGGTCTAGAGCTTTAGTAAAGAGATTATTCAACCAGTCGCCGACGTAGCCGCCGTTCTTCCAGATGGCGCCGATGCCGGAGAGCCAGATAATTATGAGGAGGCTGGCGATGTAAACTGGGATGGCAACACGGTTGTTCTCGCTGCGAAAAATCTTGACAGCTAAATAGACAAGCAAAGCTGGAATGAAATAGGTGGCGAGACCGAGACAGCTAATAAAGAATTCGTGTACAGCATTAAGCGCAGAGCCGCCGTGGCCGAACCAAGTGATAACGAAAAATAGGGCTAGCGCAATCATGAGTACGGCAACAATTTGACGCCAGAAACCGCCGGGTAGTTCGTGCTGAACCGGTGCTTCCCTCCTAGAGCTTTTGGTGGTGCGTTTTTTGGTTGATTTGCGTTTACCTCTTGCCATGTGTTTATTATAGCACAATTACAATTAATATGATATAATGTGGCTAAGTGTTTGAGATTGGGCCGTCGCCAAGCGGTAAGGCACTGGGTTTTGGTCCCAGCATTCGCAGGTTCGAATCCTGCCGGCCCAGCCATTGAGCTTGTCTGAAAAATAGCCCCGAAGGGCTATTTTTGGTGGTTATTTTATTTACTAGTATTTGAAGCCTTGAGTTCTTTGTAGCTTTCTTCAACAGCTTTGGCGACGGCTTTGGCATCTTTTTTGATCATTATAGTATCGATAATAGTGACGACCGAATGAATCATCAAGATAATTCCGCCGAGCATGACGACCGAGATAGATGAAGCAAACGGGTTGAGTAAAATAACAATGCCGGCGATGAAATCGACAATGCCGAGCAATAAGAATAGATACCAGTTAGAAACACCTTTTCTGACGGAGATAGCAATGCTGATGATATTGACGCTTGACAGGATAATCCAAAGTCCTAGCGCGATAGTGA
Source organism: Candidatus Saccharimonadota bacterium (assembly GCA_017512925.1). GTDB lineage: Bacteria > Patescibacteriota > Saccharimonadia > Saccharimonadales > Saccharimonadaceae > Nanosyncoccus. The sequence goes on from JAFWEN010000002.1 coordinate 82,596, forward strand.
AGACGGTTGGCAAAACATTTGGCATCGCGATAAAAATGAGGCCGACAATGATGGATAGGATACCAGAAAGGATACCGTAAAATTGGACATGGACGACATTAATCATGAAGTCCATGACAATCAAGGCAACGCCAAAGACAATGGCAAAGATGCCAATTACCATGCCGATGATTTGCAGTGATAAGCCTGGAACAATAGCCATGACTAGACCGATTATAAAAGTAATAATTGATGATATTGTTATAGCTGTAGTGATTTTTTTGAAATATTCTTTCATTTGCACATTCTCCTTTTTTTATTTTATCACAATATATGCGCCAGCACTATTCCTTTTCTACGATTACAGTATCAAGATCTTTATCGTAATAATATTTAAAATTATATTCTATTTCGGTTTCTGGGTCGGTGAAGGAAAAATGATAATTCTTGCCTCGGTCGCCGGATATAATGAAGGTATACTTTGTGACGCCATCGTCATCATATTGGTGGATTCTGACTTCGCCCTGCCCTTCTCCGGACCAGAATGAGATGTATGGTTCACCTACTAAAACGATATTATTTGCTTCGAGAATTTCGTTTCTGTATACTTCATACGGCTGGGAAAAAGTGAATGGTAAGTATATAATTAAGGCGACGGTTGTGACGACTGGGGCGATGATTCTAGCAGCCTTATCCTTAAAGAAGCCGAGCATCAGAATGAGAGCGAAGGCAAAGCAATAGATAATAGATACTAAGTGGCTGGGCGGAGTTTCCATGAATGCATAAATATAATTCACACCAGTGATGACGAGAAAAGTAGTGCCGGCAGACAAAATGAGGCCGGAATACCACTGGTCTTTTTTGATGAACCAGGCGATGAAGCCGACTGGGAAGGTGAGTAAGGTGACGATGAACCAATACTTATAATAGCCGAAGAGCGCCCAGCCCATTTCGCTAAACGGAACTTGAATAAGATAAACGAGTGGCTGCGAAATGAGGAAAAAGACCAGAACTTTAGTGGCGGCTTCCAGAGGTTTCTTGGCATTAAGGACGATGAGCAGGGCCGGTAGTAGCCACCATTCCCCAGTGACGGCGATGTCGTGGAAAGAATTGCCGTCTGGCACGAACATAGCCATGAGGGCGGTCCAGATGCCCATGATGATAGCGAAGATAATTAGCTTCGGCCAAGTAATGTTGAGGCCGCCGAAGATTTTGCGAATGTATTTAGTCATACTATATATTATAGCATTATTTTAATGGGGTGCGGGGGTAGATGTTCAGAGTGTAGGGGTCGGTAGGAGTAACGCCAGATTGAATCTCGTAAAAAGCGGCGGCGGCGACCATAGCGCCGTTGTCGCCAGACAAGTGAGCGTCCGGGAAAAATGAGGCGCGTGAAGGTGCTTTTTTCCTCAAAATCTCATTTGCGCTGACGCCACCGGCGAAGACGATGGATTTGACTTCGGGGTATTCTCGCAAAGCTTGGTGGAGTTTTTCAAGTAAAATATCTACGGCGGTTTTCTGGAAGGAGGCGGCGAAGTCAGAAATTTGTTCGCTACTAAGTAAATCTTTTAACTTATGTGATGGATAAGAAATTGGCACATTGACGGCCTTTTGGACGGCGCGGAGGACGGCGGTTTTTAATCCCGAAAATGAAAAGTCTAGGCCTTCGACATGAGGATGGGGGAGCTTGTATTTATTTTCGTCACCTTTTAGGGCGGCTTTGGCGATGGATGGGCCGCCGGGGTAAGGCAGGCCGAGGATTTTGGCGACCTTGTCGAAACACTCGCCGACGGCGTCGTCATGGGTAGTGCCGATGATTTCGAACTGGTTGTGCGCACGCATATACAAAATCTGCGTGTGTCCACCGCTCACGACTAGGGCCAATAACGGAAATTCCGGTTTCGCGCCGCTTAGCCAGTTGGCATAGATGTGAGACTTGAGGTGGTGAACTGCGTAGAGGGGCTTATTGTGAAGAATGGCAAGAGTGCGGGCGGTGAGAGTGCCGATAAGAAGCGAGCCGAGGAGACCGGGAGCGTGGGTGACGGCGATAGCGTCAATATCGTCCCAGGTGCAGCTGGCGTCTTTCAAGGCTTTATCTACGACCGGCAAGATGGCTTCGAGGTGGGAGCGGGCGGCAACCTCTGGGATGACGCCACCATATTCAGCGAAGATATCTATCTGAGAAACAACGACATTAGATAAAATCTCCTGACCGTCTCTAACGACAGCGGCGGCAGTTTCGTCACAACTGGTTTCTATCCCTAAGATTAACATTCCTTAATTATATCACCGATGAGGATAAGTGTCTAATTTTATAGGGGAAATATATCATGGAGCGAATATTTATTCGTGATGATAATGGGAGCCTTTGGCGATTTCAGAGGCGCGATAGATCTGTTCAGTAACGATAAGTCGGGCGAGCATGTGCGGAAAAACGAGATTAGAAAAGCTCCAGACGAAGTCCGATTTCTGGCGTACATCCTCAGTAAAACCATACGCACCGCCGATAAGAATTATTATATCTTTCCCTGTCGTAAGGTTATTTGAGAGGAGTCGTGCATACTCTGGAGAGGAGATATTCTTTCCCCGTTCGTCACAGCAGATGACATATTCCCTGGCGCGGTCAAAGGACCAGTTGGCGAGTTTGCGGGCGAGTTTTTCTTCATCATAAAATTCCCAGTGGATGTCGTAGGTCTTGCGAAGGCGTTTTTCGTATTCGCTGATGGCTTCGGCGAGCCAACTAACATGTTTTTTGCCCCCTGAAATTATTCGTATCATGAGATAATTATAGCATACTACACAAGGAATTTAACGGGTTAGTAACATCGAATGATAGTTTACGAGCGTAAATGGCCGATTTGTGATATAATGGTAGTGGCAAAGGAACAACTCGTGGCAGCAGCTAGTTTGAGACAGACTAAGATGACAGTATTACTGTCCGTAAATGCAGCGGCGATTTTTGTGGCTGGAGTGCTGATTGCAGGGGCGATTATGCTAAACGGTGGGATGAATTTGCGTATAGTTGAGGAACGATCTGACGATACTGCCGAGGCGGTTGAAGCGCCGGAGATGATTGAGGCGGAAAGTAATTCAAAGGCTAACTTGACCGAAGAGCAGAAAAAGTATGTTACTTCCGTCCATACTCCCAACGGTGTAAGTTCGGCGCCGGTGCCAGCGGGAGAGCTTTGGGCAGAGGAAAGTATATCGATTTACGAATCGGCGGATTATGATATTTGCGTAGGAGGTGAGCTGTCTGATTTGGGCGAAATGTACTGGCAGACCAGTAATCCAGAGGTGATTTCTGGGTTTTCTTCTGGCGCAAGAACATGGCTAGGATACTCGGACGACACATGTAGATATCCGATAATTACCGGGGCAGGGACGACGACAATTACGGCTGGTACCTATGACGGTACGCGGCGTGATTCAATCACGGTTACTGTAACTGAAGTGCCAAAAACGAAGTGGGAATACGAGGTGCTATCGCTAGTGAATCAGGAACGGGTGCGAAATGGATTGGAAAAATTGACTTGGGGCGATACTTGCGCCGATGCGGCAGAGACACGGGCGGAAGAACTGGTGGAATTTTATTCGCATACACGGCCAGATGGCTCCTCCTGGGACACAGCGTGTAATGCGCCAAATAATACGGCGTTTTACACAGAAGGCGAGAACCTAGTAGTAGGAAATTCAGCGGTGTCACCAGAAACGGCAGTAGCAGCATGGATGAATTCGGAAAAGCACCGTGAAAATATCCTAAACCCAGATTTTACAAAGTTAGCAGTAGGATTTTATTTTGATCAAGATACGCCATATAAAACACATTGGTCGCAGTATTTTTCGAATTTTTGAATGTTGAAAATGAATATTTATCGTGCTATACTTTAATTATCAAGGAGGTCGCAAATGCAACTAACCACGCTATTATTGATTGTTGTAGCAATATTGACTGCATTATCTGGCATCGCTGTCATCTCTGGGGCACATAAAGGAGACCGTTTACAAGCCTTCTTATTTTTATTGACGACAATGGCGGCGCTAACATGGGCAGTGGGAATTGGTATTTTTCTGTCTCTGCCAGCAGATGCCAGTCCGGAAGTGGCAAATGTAGCAATTAACATGATCTATATTGGTGCGCCGGTAATGTGCTGGGGGTTAATGGCGTATACGTGTCATAAATATAAAGCCGGAAAGATAGGTATGGTAATTCTGGCGATTTTATGTGTGGTCTTCGTGAGCATAATTTTGATTAACCCAGACGCACTGTATAGTAGTTATGAACTAAATAATATGACTGGGAATATAGTACACGTGAGGCAGAATGCGTTTTATATTTTATACGGAGCTTACCACTTTGTTGCCGTGGGGCTATATATGCTCGGTCTAGGATATGCGGCATATACGGCGAAATCTGCACAGGTAAGGAAGGCCAACATGATGGTTTTGATTGGTTTTACGATTACTGGAATATTGGCGCTGGTATTTGATTTTATTTTGCCGTATTTTGGAAAGTACGATACGATATGGGTGGGTGTTTTTGCGATGAGCATCGCTTGGATATTTCATTATTATGCGATTCTAAGATATCGCTTGCTGGATTTGTCTAGTCCGTGGCTGAAGAGTTTTTCGCGTGTAATAGTGATGAGTCTTGCGGCGATTGCTTATTTGATTATTTTCTTTATTATATTTGGTGCAATATTTAGAGTTCCAGCGCCATCATTCCAGGTGATTATATTGAACGCGTTGATGATTATCGCCGTGATGCTGTTATTCCCTGCGCTGAATGAATTAAGTACGTTTATCGGGTCGCTTTCATCAACGGATGAAATAGACGTTTCTTATGTGATAAAAAAGTTAACAGCGTTGGTGGGATATGATGTGAATATGGTCGAGTTGTCTAATTTCTTACGTGATCACTTGCATTTTCAATATATTGGTTTCATTAAAGACGGTGAACTATACGGGTCTAAAGAGCTTAAAATATCACCTAGTACAGTAGAAGAATTGTCCAAACTAAAGAAAAGTAACGGCGGGATTTGGCTGGAGCCGGACGCAGAGCTTAGTAAGGCGCTGAAAAAAGCCGATATTGCAGGCGTGGCAGAGCTACGCGATAGCAAAGGGAGGATAGTTGGGCAAATGCTGTTTGGGAAATCTAATGGGCATTTTAGCTTCGAAAATCGTGATTTGGTGCCGATTGAAATAATCGTACAGATAATACCGGTGGTGACGCACCCTGGAAACCACAGAATAAAGAAACATATAATATAGTCGCATAATAAAAATCCCGGGCTAAATTGCTCGGGATTTTAGGAGGTTGGCATCTACTGTGATTCGACGTGTTTTTGTATGGTGAATCTAACGCTAGTGACTCCCCATGGTTCCGTAAAAGTAATCTCTGGGTCGAGGACCTCGACGTAGGCTTTGCCTCCGAGAGCTCCGTTGACTGCATTGATAGTTTTACGTGCCTCTTTCAAAACGTCGTCCACAGTGTCGAAAATCACCATTGGATTACGTGGGTCGTAAGGCCAGTTCTGGGTCTTAATAACACGGCGCATGGACTCAGTCCAGAGTAGATAGTCGTATTTCATGTATCCTTCGGGAGCCATAAGGGCGATGCCGGAAAGGATTGCGCCGGTCATCTGGTGTTTCTTGGCCTCATCCAGATACATTGATACGCCGTGCATCCAAACTAGTTCTTGGGTATTGAATAATTCGGGATGTTTAGTGGCGTTCGCCAAAGATTCGTGGATGTAGTTGACTTTGTTTCTTTGGTTTTCATCTGGGAATAGTTCTTCTAGTGGACTGACTGGACCATCATCGAAGACCGTAAGTTCTAGGTCATGCGGCAGGTCATACAGACGTTCTGGGATGTTGCCACCACCAAATGAAGTTGCGCGTTTGATGTCTTTGTCGTTAATAAACTTAACGACGTTCGCAGCTTTCTTGCGCTCGTTGATGTTCATACCCTCGTAGTACGACATTTGATACCAGACATCACCTGCGGGGACTTTACGAACTACACCCTTCAAATCTTTGCCGTAGTTATGGAGATAACACATAACCTCGGCAATACGACGATCCCAGACTGCGAAATAGAATTGGAGCATAAAATCCGAAGTGGGGATTTCGAAAAACTCAAAATTCATTAGTAGTCCTGGGTCTTCGAGGTGGTTGCTGATTTCCTTCATGCGAGCAGCGATTTGCTTCTTGGTGAAGTTGCTGCGCGTGTTCAGCGCCCGCTCGATGCGCTTCAGCATTGCTGCTTTACGCTTCTTGCCATCTTCCGTAGTGGAAGTTCCGCCGATTCTCCCCTCGCTATAGGCCTCGGAACAATCCGCTTCAGCGGTAGCCCACTCTTTAATAAATTCTAGCGGTAAATGGCCATAGCTACGGTCGTTTCGCCCTTTTGGGGCCTTCCATGCATTTTTTTGCATATATCATTCCTCCTTCTTTACAAGCAGCTAGGGAAAACCCTATCCAGGGTGAACCCTCGTAGCAGATTATAGCACAGAGGCGTATATTTGGCAATCTGGGGTAACTAGAGGTTGAGGTCAGTGAGATATTTGGCGCCAATGCGATGGATGATTTGGCGCATTAGTTCGAACAAAGCAATACCGGCAACGATAATAATAGCCATGACAATAAGTCCATTATCGTTGAGGAAAGTAAATTCAAAGAATTCATGCGTGAATGGAATGAGGAAAGCGCCGGCCATAATGCCGATAATGATAAAAATAAGTGCGGTGCGGAGCTTATTGAGCGGGCGGGAAATCCAATAAATCAGGAGCAAATCTATGGCGAAGGTGATAAACATGGAGGTGGTAGTGAGCTCAAAGTGAGAGAAATTTTGGAAGTGAGAGACAACAGAGAGTGTGAGCATACAGGCCGAAACGGTGATGCCGATGGGGATGGAATATTCGACGATGTTGCGGGTGAAGCGGTTTTTGATGCGCTCGGTGTTGTGTTCCAGGGCAAGAATAAGACCGGGAAGACCGATACAGGCGAAGTTAAGTAGGGTCATTTCGATAGGACTGAATGGATAGCTGAAGGGGAGAAAGACGAAAATAATAGCAAGGATAGAGGCGTAGACGGTTTTAGCTAGGAAGAGGGCAGTGGAGCGCTCGAGATTATTGATAGATTGGCGGCCCTCGTCAATGATAGATGGAACAGCGGCGTAGTCGGAGTTTAAGAGTACCATCTTAGCGGAGCGACGAGCCGCATCAGCACCGTCACCGATGGCGAGGGAGACATCGGCCTCTTTCATGGCAAGAATATCATTCACGCCATCACCAGTCATGGCGACAGTGTAGCCTCGGCTTCTAAAAGCCTGGATGAGGGACTTTTTCTCGGCAGGTTTGACGCGAGTGAAAATAGAGTAATCTTTGACGAGTTTAGTGTAGTTGTGAGTTTTTTCGGATGAGAGATCGATACCATTTAAGTCTTTGACACCGACGGTTTTGGCGATATTGGTGACGGTAGGCAAGTCATCGCCAGAGATGATTTTGACGGCGACGTCGTTAGCATAGAAGTAGTCAATAATTTTGCTGGCGTCGCGGCGGATTTCATCCTCTAAACGAATGAAGCCCAACAATGTTTTATTTTTTGTGACTGCTATCGTGCGGTAGTTACCGGCGGAGGATTTAACCTTTTTAATGTCTGTGGTATTGTCGGTGATAAATTCAATGGCGCCCATTAAGTATTCAGCGTCTTTGGTTTTGATACCGGAATATTTGCGGTCGGAAGAAAATGGGATGACGTCTATGATTTCACCGATTGCGGAGTTTTCGCCGGAGGCGCGATTTTTGGGCGTTTTAAGGAACTTCGCCTTTAAAGCGCTAGTGGTTGCGTTTTCGGAGGTTTGGTTCGTTAGGATGGCATCTAGAGCTATCAGGAATGATTTTTCGGTTGGGGATGGGGCTTTAGAGAGTTTCGTGAGGGTTACACCGTCTGGAAGAACAAAATCGTGAACTGCCATGTTGCCAGTGGTGAGAGTACCAGTTTTATCTAGACAGATACAATCGACGCGGGCGAGCGTCTCAATGGAATAGAGATCTTGGACGAGGACTTTTTGTTTGCTCAAACGGATGGTGGCGAGAGCGAGGACAGAGCTAGTGAGAAGAATGAGACCTTCAGGAATCATGTTGATGAGGGCAGCGACGGTAGAGGTAACGGCAGTGGCAGTGTCTGCCTCAGTGCGAAAGCGAGACCAGAGCAAAAGCGCGCCGATAGGAATAAGGGCGTAGCTGATGTATTTGACGATATCATTCATTAATTTGAAGAGCTTGGAATCGGCAGTTTTGATGGTGGTGGCCTCGTTTTGAAGTTTGGTGACAAAATTGTCCGCGCCGATTTTCTCTACTTTGGCTTTGGCGGTGCCGGAAACGACAAAGCTACCAGAGATGAGTTTGTCGCCGGGTTTTTTGGCGATATTGTCTGATTCGCCGGTAATGAAGGCTTCGTTAACTTCAATGTTGCCTTCCTGCACGACGCTATCATACATAATTTGGTCGCCGAGAGAGAGAATAATGAGGTCGCCTTTTATAACTTCTTCGGGGCTAATCTGGACTGGTTTGCCACTCCTGATAACAGTGGGGTTCTGTTCGGAAACGAGGCGCATTTTTTCAATGATTTTGGTGGCACGAATTTCGTTAACGATACTAATTAAAGTGTTCGCGATGGCAATAAAAATAAAGAGCATATTTTTGTAGCTGCCGACGAAGGCAACCATCAGAGCGAGGATAAGGTTGACAAAGTTGAAAAGAGTAAAGGTATGCTTGGCGACGATGCGAATGATGGAGTGTTGAGATCTAGCCATGTTTGACCCTGGAAAGAATCTTACGTAGATAGTAAAATGGTGAGTTGATGGCGAGCTCGTAAGTGCCGATAAGTTCGATGACTTTGCCATACTTGGTGTCAAAGCCTTTCTTAAAATCGTAGATGCCATCTAGATTGCCGTCTTTAGGAAGACCAGAGATGCCGTAAAAATTATAACGTTTGAAGCCATGCTCGGCGGCATATTTGATCATGTGCCATTGGATGAGGTATTGAGCATTATATTCTTTCATGTATTTTTCGTCACTACCTGAGAAAAGATAAATGATTTCGTCGCCATAAAGCATGAACATGGCAGCAGAAAGAACCAAGGGGGCCTCATTTTTGTTTGGAATTTCTGCCACGAGGAACTTTACTTCGCCTTTGTCATGGAAAAGGTCATACATCTGCTCGTAGTAGCTTAAAGGGCGATCGACAAAGTGACGACGGACGGAAGTGGATTCAGTGATTTGTTTAAATAGGTGGAGTTCGTCACGGTTTAATTCCCTGATTTTGACGCCGGATTTTTCGGCCTTGCGGATGTGATTTCTGGTATTTCGCTTCATGTCTGCGAAAATCTCGTCTGGGGTACGGCCGGCGATATCCATCGCAAAATGATATTTCGGCTGACTGGCGTGAGAGATTTCGATAAGACCGAGAGCGCGTAGATTATGTTCGGCTTTTGTTCGGTTAAAGCCATTCGGGATGGGATTACCATCGCGGTCGCGTTCAATCAGCTCGTAGTTAGGGCTAATTTGAAGGCTGTAGCCGTTGTGAGCCTTGATGTAGTTTCTGAGATTTTTAAAGAAAAAATTGGTGAGTTCGGCGTTTTCGAAGTCTAGGAGAGGGCCACCGGGGGCAAGATAAGTAGATTTGCCGAGAAAGGTGGGCTTCGCCACAAGCATAGAGGCAGCCTTAATTTCGTCACCGTCTTTGACGCCAAGATAGTAAACCGTCCAACCGGCTTTTTCGCGGAGAGAGGCGATTTCGGTAGTCTGAGTGAAAGATTTATAAGGGGACTTGGTGGCAAATTTAGTAAAATCTTGAGGGGTGAGTTCAACGAAAATCATGCCATAATTATATCATAAACTTTGGTCATTAAAAAATGCCGATTTTCTCGGCATTTAATGATAGAGTTATACACAAAGAAGCTCATAGGTGTCATTGGCGATTTTTGCTTCTGCATTTTTAAGTGCTTCGGCGTATAACTCTTCTAAGCTACAATTGTCTTTCACTTGGTGTCAGGCCTATTCTAGCCGCACATTATCATTTGCCGCTGACATTAACGTCGGCGGCTGTTTTTATGCGCGGCGGCGGAGGCGGTTGACTTTGCGAAGAGTTTGGTAAAGGCGGTATTTGGGCTTATTTAAGACTATATCATAGGTGCCGGCATAATCCACCTCACGACCAACGAAAGTTTTTTTAAAATTAGTAAAGCCAGCCCAGGGGTGGTCGGCGGGAGCGCCCTCTGGTGCGATGCCCCAGAAATCAAAGGTTCGGAGATCTTTTGCTTTAGCATCTAAGATAAGCTGGATAGTAAGAATGCCGGTAGCGTGGAGCTTGCGACCGAGGTCGTTTTGTGCGCCTTGGAGATTGTAACGAGTATTGTCGTCATCAAAGACTAGGCCGGCGGCGACGATTTCTTCCCTATTGTTTTCTGGATTATGGTATTTTGCGAGATAAATTGTAGAAAATGGCTGGGCAGCTTCAGTGCGGAGATACTGCTCGGAAAAGGTGTTAATTCCCTTTTGATCTGCGAGGGCTTTTTGAAGCTTGATTAAATACTTGATATCGTCTGGGTTGTGGCTTTTAATAATTTCTAAACCTTTATTTCCGGCACTTTTATGATAGCGAAGAAGACGAGATGGCAATTTAGCTTTTAACTCTTCATCATTCCCCGTTAAATCTAAAATCCAGGTTTCTTTGGGGTTCAAATCGGTGGTTTTTTTAAGCAAATAAGGAAGATTACTAACAAAATCTGGGATTTGTGGTTCAATTCTGATAAAAATAGCATTATGCTCTTTGGCGAGCTCGGTAAGAGATTCGATGGCATTTTTAAAACCATGTTTGGTCTCAGCTACAGGACCATAAGGCAGATAGAGATAATTGCCGGCCGGAGTGGACTTTTTAACCGCTAAAAAAACGTAATCCTTCCCTGCTAAGTAAAAAGATTTTTCGTTTAAGTCATCTTGGAGTTTTTTCCATTGCTCCGATTGCGTGATCGGTAAATTCATAAAAATATTATATCATATTTCAGTGTGAATTTTTTTGACAATTCAAGGCATTTTATGGCATGCTAGCAAAATATTCGGCTCTTCTCTGTTAGTCGCTGACAAAATTTAGTTTTAATTCCCACCACCCCAGCTGGCGGTTGCCAGTGGTTACTTTGATTTTAGCGCGAGCGGGATGGTTTGTCAAGCCTGGTTGCTAGCCGCGATGGTTGCTAGACATAAGGGAAATAAAAATAATTCGGTTATGGTTTCTGTGGAAAAGATGGCTGACATCTGATATAATTGGGGTATGGCTTATATAAGAAAGTTTAAGACTACTTCGGGTGCAACTGGGGTACAGGTTTGTTACAAAGAAGGGAATAAGGTGGTAAAAACCGTGCACGTAGGGTCGGCATCTTCGGAGGCGGGTGTGGAAAAACTTGTGAAAAAAGCGCGGGGAATTATTGACACAGGGAAGAATCCGTTGTTTAATCTGGATCGGTTTAATAAAAAATAGCCCTCTTTTCAGAGGGCTGGATTTTGAGGAGGTCGGCCAGCCTTGAGCTTAATTATTTCATAAATTACTTCGCTCGTTTTGGCGATTTTATAAATGACGTACTTTTTGTATGGTTCATCTGGTACCTCGTCTATAAGGCAGCGGCAAACACAAAGCTCTCTGTTCTTCTCGTATATATCATTCCCATACAAGACTGCAAGCTGTTGTTTATTTGCGTTTGCGATTTTACTTTTTTCTTCGTAATCGCTCCTTATCGCCCTGACTTTGCCCTCAATTTCCTTTAAGGTGCTGCTATCCAGTGCCATACTATCACCTCTTCCAGTAGCGTTACTGTCATTTTAACACATCTTGAAAATAAAAGAAGCCCCTGAAAGGGGCTTGGGGAATTACAGGGGAAATCTTAAGATCTTCCGGAATAATTCCAGTTCGGAGTTGACGACTTTCTGAAGGGAAGACACATCCTGTTCGGTAGGGCCATTGCCTTCTGCATGACGCTCATTCATCTTCATTACCTCAGCACGAATATAATTATGCTGAAAGTCAATCATGCGCAAGTCGTCGTGATACACCTTTGGGAAACTGGCGACGTCCAAACTCTTACGCGCGCTAAATGCAAGAGCATTCAAGAAATGAATGTCATCATTGCAACAATTCTTGGCACGTTCGATTTTGACGAAACCGTCATATTGGATATCCGGAATGTCCTGAACTCCAAAATCATCTGAAACCAGTTTCAATGCAGTAATGTTCTTTTTTGCTGTCGTTCTAGCCATTTTACCACCTCCCTGTTATAATGGTTGCAGCTCTTTCTATTATATCATGTTTTGCGTTTTTATGCAAGTGTTTATCTTTGGGCGGGAATATTGATTTTTGGCGGAATGATTAGTATAATCGGAATATAACTGAGGAGGCGCAATGGAGAAAGATCCAGGCAATAGACAAGATGATATGATGGACAGTGGATGGGAAGAGTTATCCAATGAGCCTAACTATGAGGAACGCTCGGTTATCGACAGGGAATATGTATTAGACAGAATCAATAAGATTAACGATGTTGGAAGAAAAGAGTATGCGATTGCTCTTTTGCCGGCTTTAATAAATGGAAAGGGCAGGGGTGGCCGAAAATTGACGCCGGCGGAAATGGAAAATAGCAAGGTGGTGCTGGATGAGATTGCCAATTTCTTGGCTTCTGGTAGAGAAGATCCCTTGAACAAACATCTGGAAGCACAGCTAAACAGGGCGCTTGACGACGGAAAATCCGAAATGGTGCTAGCTTATAGTCGTGTTTGTGGTGATGCAAGAGAATTTGAGATTGGTAACAAGGTTAGCAGTGAACTTAGAAAAGATGAAGAGATGAGCTTGGATAAGGCAATTGCAGAGGTTTTGTCAAAGGGATACGAAAGGGAACTGAGCTGGACACGCCCAAATGATCCCGACAGAGTACGACTGGAGCTGCAGACAGACTATCTAAAATGCATTGCTGATGGAGATGTGTCGCCCCTAGAAAAAGATTTGAGGCGATCGTTTGCGGAGCAAGCAGAAAAAGAATTGGAGAGCGCTCATCCTGATGATATTGAAGCACAAGCACATCGAAATGGCATCAACGGGTGGATTTGGTTGAACGAAATAGATAAGAAAGTGAACGAATACGGCAAAGATTATAGCCGCTATGAAAAAGCAGTAGAGCAGGGGAAAGAGCTGATTTCATAATTGGGGTGAATTGTTTCACATTTTACTTGAAGAGCTTGCGATCGAGGGAGAGCTGGTCGACGAAGTCGGTGATGGTTTTGAGATCGGAGGAAACTCTATTGAGCTCGGCCTGTTCGTCGAGAGGTTTACGGGATTTGGGTGGCTCGAAGGAGTCGTTACCGTCATTCAGGGCGATAACAAGCTGGTTATTGGTGAACCCGAAGAGGATTTTGCTCTTGTGGGCCTCGGCGATGGCCTGCATTTTAACCATGAAGGCTGGGTCTAAGATGTAGAAAGCTTCAAAGCCGTCTTCGCCGTAAATCTTGAAGATTCTATTGAATTCGCTAGATTCGGTGTGGATTTTGGTCATTTTGCGGCCATTGGTGCTTTTTGGTATCCTATAAGGGTGAAATTTGCGACTGATGAGTTCAAGGTTAAAATTAAACTTCTTGGGGAACTCAAAGAGCATAATGCGCCCCTTGAAAATGGTGGTGTAATAGGTATTACCATCGCTATCAGTATGGACAGTTTGAATATGAGCATCGGCCTGGGTGAAGTCTACATCCTTGTACTTACCGGAGGTAAAATCGTTGGAGCTATAAACATCGCCGGTATTAATCATGCCGGTAGCCGCGACGGCTTGGCGGCTGAGACCTTGGTCGTGATGGTAATCTAGATTGGTGAAGATTTTTCGCATATTCTGCTCTACGAAATAGGCTTTGTAGGCCTTGCGATACTCCCCGGCTTCTTTGCCAGTAAGAAGGCTGGCAATAAAAAGAGCAATCACGGCATTGAACACGAAGAAGAAGATGAGCACCATGAATGCAGCTTCACCGGTGCCCGCGCTGGTGAGTGCCATACCTATAAAAGCTATCACCGCCGCAATAATTAAAGTAGCGATGCGACAGCTTTTAAGCTTTTCACGATAAGCGGCACGAGCTTTTTCTACAGAGGCAAAGTCCATTAGATTACCTCAAATTGTTGTTTTAGTCTGGCAATAAGGGCTTCTTTTTCGGCAATAGCGTCGCGAGTCTCTTTAACGAGGTGGGCAGGGGCCTTGTCTACGTAATTAGGATTCATCATGCGGGCATTAAGGGCATCTAGCTCTTTTCCAACAGAGAGAATCTTATCGGTGAGGGCATCTTTATACTCCTTGACTACTTTCTCCGGAACATCTAGATAGAGTTCGCGGTTTGGTAAAGCAATACGGAGACCTCTAGGAGCGCCGTTTAGAGGATTGATGGCCGGGACTTTAGTAAGAGACTTGATTAGGAGCAGATTGTCCTCTACGAGGCCATCATTGTCATAAAACAGGGCGTATTTTTTCGCGTTATTGGTGCCTGGAAGGGCCTGCAAGGTGCCTCTAACCTCGGACACGATAGTGATTAAGGTTTCAAAGTTCTGGGCACTGATAGGGTCATATACGAGCTTCTCAGGCCATTTTACCGTGATGATAAAGCCATCTGTCCAGCTAAGGTTCTGCCAGATGGCCTCGGTGACAAATGGAGCGAAAGGATGAAGGGCAATTAGAAGAGACTCAAGAGTGGTTTTGAGGAGCGGGACGTTGCGGTAAATCTTCTGGCTCTCTAAGAACCAGTCGGCGTATTTGTCCCAGATGGTGCTATAGAGCGTTTCGATAGCTTCAGAAAAACGGTAGTTTGTCATGTCGGAAGCGACCTTTGCTAAGCAGTCGTTAATCTCGCGGCAAATCCAGTCTTCGCCTTGGTTTAAAGTAGTGTAAACTGGTTGTGAGTTTGAAATATCTCCATCTTGGGGCGCGTCCTCATCCACAATGGATTGAATGAGGCGGGAGATGTTCCAGAGTTTGTTGCAGAGGTTGCGGCCGGCGATGACGGAATTTTCGCTGAAGGCCTGATTCATGCCAGCAGAGCGACCGCGGAGAATACCGAGGCGGAAGGCGTCGGAGCCGTATTTGGCGACCAAATCCATGGGATTTATCACATTGCCTTTGCTCTTACTCATCTTTTTACCGTGAGCATCCAGTACTAGACCATGGAGATAGACTTCCTTGAACGGGACTTCGCCAGTGACGTAGAGCCCCATCATAATCATGCGAGCGACCCAAGCAAAAAGAATATCAGCGCCGGTCTCCATGACGTTAAGCGGATAATACGGGTTGAAATTCTCTTTTGTCCAGTTAGTACAGACGATTGGCCAGTGACTAGAAGAGAACCAAGTATCAAAGGTATCCTCATCGCGGACATATTTGACACCGCCAACTTCGATTTCTTTAAGATTGGTGCGGCGATCGAAAATCCAGTCTGGCTCGTCGGTAGCTTCCTCAGTAACCTTCCTAAACATCGGAATGGCAATACCCCAAGGAATTTGGCGGGAGATGTTCCAATCTTTCAAATTCTTGAAATAATTGATGAGGACTTTTTGTTTGTTCTCTGGGTAAAATTTGATTTCGTTGTTTTCTAGATGTTCGATAGCAATTTTGGCGAGCTTTTCTACGTCTACGAACCACTGTTCTTTGAGCATTGGCTCAAGCACCGTACCACACTTGTAACAGTGGGCTACAGAGTGAGTGATTTTTTTCTCGCCTTTCAACAAGCCTTGGGTTTCCAAATCTTTTAGGACTTGCTTGCGGCAGTCTTTGGTGGTAAGGCCGAGGTACTTATCTGGAACGTTAATCATGCGGCCGTCTTCGGAGATAACCTGGATTTTTTCAAGGTTGTGGCGCTGACCGACTTCAAAATCGTCAAAATCGTGAGCAGGGGTGATTTTCACGGCACCGGTGCCGTATTCTGGATCAGCATGCTCGTCAGCGATGATGGGGATTTCGCGATCGGTTAGGGGGAGATGAACGGTGGTGCCGACCCTATCCTTGTATCTTTTGTCTTCTGGGTTGACGGCGACTGCCACATCTCCGAAGAGAGTCTCTGGGCGAGTAGTACTCACGATGATATCATCATAGGCAATCTCCCAGAGAGTGCCAGGCTCGTCTTGGTGCTCTACCTCAATATCTGCAAAAGCGGTTTGGTGTTTAGGGCAGAAATTGACAAGTTTCTCGCCTCTATAAATGAGACCGTCGTTCCACATTTTCTCGAAAGTAGTATAGACACGGTCAATAACATTCTCGTCCAGAGTGAAGGTAAGGTCGTCCCAAGAACAGGAAGCACCGAGAGCACGGAGTTGAAGCTCCATATTTCCGCGTTGCTGAGCAACGAAGTCCCAGACGTTTTGGTACAAAGTGTCACGGTCATATTCGAATCTAGTGTGGCCGTGTTTTTCAAGCTCGCGCTCGTAAACGACCCAGGTCTCAAAACCGGCGTGGTCAGCACCAGGTATATACCAGGCGGATTTTTGGTTAAGACGGTTGTAGCGGATTAGGGAATCCTCGAGAGCGACGGTGAGGCCATGACCGATATGTAGATTGCCGTTAGCATTCGGTGGCGGCATGACGATGGAATAGGTGTTATTATTCTCTCTATCGTCGATACCGTCGCCGTCATTGTCGGTAGGGAAGATGGAGATGGTGGGCTTGAAAACGCCGGCGGTTTCCCATGCTGCATAAATTTCTGATTCAAAATCCCCCGGTTCGTAACTGCTGCTAAATTTCATTTTTCTCCCTTTTGCCCCATTTGATTATAGATTAATTATACTACTTTTAGTGGGGAATTGGAAGATGCAAGAATGGTATTTGACATGATAGCAAAATATCCATCTCATGATATATTACAGAGGAAAATTAGTCGTGGAAAGCGAGCTTATCTCGGATTTGTTTGAATTCTTCAGGAGTAAGTTTGAGAGTCTTGCCATGTTGCCAGTCTGCGTCAAGTGGCATGAGATGGACGTGGGCGTGCGGGACGTCAGTGCCGACTACTTTCCAGAGAATGCGAGCATTCAAGATTTGTTCCATGTGCTTGGAAAGTTTTTTGACGGTAGACATGAGGGCCTGGTAGTCTTCGTCTTCTAGATCGTAGATTTTGTCTACCTCGTTTTTGGGAACTACCAAGGTGTGGCCTTTGGACTCTGGATGGATGTCTAGAAAGGCGTAGGTTTTGTCGTCTTCGTAGATTTTATAACTCGGAATTTCTCCGTTAATGATTTTAGTGAAAATGCTAGGCATGTTTTGATTCCCTCGTAATTAAATAGTAAATGGCGCCAAAAATCGCAGCAAAGATAGCGCCGGCGACAACGTCGGAGAGCCAGTGCATGTTCGCGGCGATGCGACCGTAGGCGGTAATGGCAAAGAGAGCAAGCATGATAATATCTAGGATAGCGCAGGTGGCTTTGGATTTGATGTATTTGGGAAGAGCGATGGTAGTAAGGAGAAAAATTGTGCCAACCACCATAACGTGGGTAGAAGGGAAGGAAGCTTCGCCGGAACCGTCCGGGCGGGTGTTTAAAACTAGAAATTTGTCAAAAATTACGTAAACTATCGCCATGATGATAAGCGGGATAGGCATCATAAGAAGTTTCTGATCTACTTTTTTAAGAGATTTGCGTTTAACAAGCTGACACAACCCCATAATGGCAAAGACGCCGACGATGGCGAAGCTCGCGTAGAGAATGATATCCGTGGCTTTATCCCAATTCATAATATTATTATACAACAAAAAAAGACCCTTGTGGGACTTTTCATTTTGGTACGCCCGACAGGAAAGGGTCATCCTTTTTTTGGTCATACCAAAATAAAAATACGAGAATAAATTCTCGTCTTTTCATTTTGGTACGCCCGACAGGATTTGAACCTACGACCTTTTGCTCCGCAAGCAAACGCTCTATCCAGCTGAGCTACGGGCGCACATGTGGATGTTTTGATAATCGCGACATCCACCTAGAAATTAAATGAGCATCACTTTTAACGGTGACGTTTATTATTATACCATATTTTGAGGAAATGTGGTAAAAATTACAATGTTATGGTAGAATTGTAGGTGGAAGCGTGGCCGAGTGGTTGAAGGCGCACGACTCGAAATCGTGTAGGCGGGCAACCGTCTCGGAGGTTCGAATCCTCTCGCTTCCGCCAAATTAGCCCTGTGGGCTATTTTTTGTGCTTCTTCTTGAGAGATTTGAAGAAATTGCGGTGGGCGCGGAAACCGTATTGACCAGTGATGGGATCCTTGAAAATAGTCTGGCGGAGGGGCATAAGAGTAAGAGTCATATAAGAGCCGAAAAAGACGAAGGTGCCGACGGTGCAGAAATAAGAAGCGATGTGGGGCAGGGAAGGAAGATTCAAAATTGCGAAGAAGGCAAATTCGGACAAGACGATAGCCACGAGGAAAGTAAGAATGTCTATAGGAAAAACGGGCTTTTTGGTGAGACGGGTGTAAGAATAAAAAACAATAGGAATGAAAAAAGTGAGAACAAGGAGACTAGCGAGCTTAGCGGGGAAGTAGTTAGGATTTTCGCCATAGATGAAGCCGTCTATAAGACTCCAGAGCAGGGTGGGAGTGATGGCAATTTTGATATGTTCCCAAGTGGACTCGTTAACAGCGGTAAAAAGGCCGAGGATTTTATTTTCATGAGAGAGATCATAGAGGAAGTGAGCAAGAGTCCCGAGTGCAAAGATGATAATAATGCTAAGCCAGGTGAATAAAGTTTGATTCATGGGGATATTATAGCATTTTATTTTTAATAAAAAAGGTGATAGAATAAAGATATGGAAAAGCGCGAGAAATCTAACCAAGAAAAAAATAAAAAAGGTGGGTTGAAAGCGAAGACGCAGAAATTTAAGGCGAGCCTGTTAAAGTCATATTATGGAAATCCGATGAAAGACATGAAGCTGGTGGCCGTAACGGGAACAACCGGCAAAGTAACGGTGGCGCATTATATTTATGAAATTTTGAAAAAAACCGGTGACCAGGTAGCGGTGTTGGCGAGCGATCAGCCGTTTAAGATAGGAGTGCTGCACAAGTTTTTAAGTGACGCTTGGAAGGCGGGAGCGAATTATGTGGTAGTGACGGTGCCAGCAGAAGGGCTACGTGATAATGTGTTCTATGGGCTGCCGATAGAGGTGGCGGCGATGACAAACTTCGTGACGTCTGGACTGAAAGATATGACGCCAGAAGAATATTTAGATGACGAAAAAACATTGTTTGACATGGATCCAAAGATTGTGGTATTGAATGCAGACGACACCAATTATGACACTTTTGAAGATTTTCGCGGGAAGATAAAGACAGTGAATTATGGGCAAACTGGGACGGATGTGAAAATTTTAAATTCTAAGTTGTATCCAAAAGGAACGGAAGCGACGCTATCGCTGAAGTCTGAGGTGATTAACGTGGCAACTTTTGTGCCAGGAGAGACGGCGGTATCTTATATGGCATGCGCAGCGGCAATGGCTTTTGCGATGGGAATAGATAACGAAAAAATAGTAGAAGGGATTGCGGAATATAACCCTGACTAAACCGAAATTCAATTCCGATTCAGTTTCTGTTTGATAAATTTTTTGGCGACTTTAATATCCTCGAATGGATGGGGGCCGTCGGCGCGAAGGATGGATTTTTCGTGGCCTTTGCCAAGAATTAGGACAATATCGCCGGGTTTGGCTTTATCTATAGCAAGTTTGATAGCCTTGGCGCGGTCTAGCTCTAGGAAGAGGTCTTTATTTAGAGTCTTGCCAGCCTTGGCGGCGCCTTTAATGAAGGCATCGGCGATAGTGGCAGGGTCTTCATCGCGAGAATCGTCTTCGGTAATAATAATGATATCTGAATACTTACCCAAAATCATGCCGCGGATAGGGCGAGTGGATGGGTCACGACGACCG
Source organism: Candidatus Saccharimonadota bacterium (assembly GCA_017512925.1). Lineage (GTDB taxonomy): Bacteria > Patescibacteriota > Saccharimonadia > Saccharimonadales > Saccharimonadaceae > Nanosyncoccus. Next base: position 102,541 of record JAFWEN010000002.1, read on the forward strand.
GCCCCACCATGAACGGAGATGATACGACCTTTGTGGCTGCCGATGGAGTCAAAGACTTTCTCCAAAGCATCTGGGGCGTGGGCGTAGTCTATAATGACTGTGAAGGGCTGACCTTCATCTATAATATTCATGCGGCCTTCAACTTCCTTCAAGGAACTAATGCCTTGCTCGATTTGGGCATTGGTGAGACCGAGCCTTTTGCCAACCAGACAAGCGGCAAGGGAATTATAAACATTGAAAATGCCAGGAATTTTGGTCTCTATATTTATATCACCACACGAATATTTTACGCCGGAAACGGATAATTTTAGGTTTTTTGCGCGATTTTCACCATTTTTTATGCCGTAGGTGATATATTCCCGAGAGAGGGTTTGGTAATATTTCGTAGCCTTATCATCTGCATTAAGAATGCTAAAATCGGCTTTTTTGAAAAGTTTACCTTTGGTATTGCGGTAATTAGTAATAGTCTTGTGATAGTCTAGATGGTCATGAGTAAGATTGGTAAAAACAGCGATTTCAAAGTGGATGCCAAGGGTGCGAAACTCTGCCAGGGCGTGAGAAGTAACTTCTAGGACGAGATATTCAGCGCCCTCATCGGCGATTTGAGAGATACGACCGTTCAGAGTGTTTGCGTCCACAGTAGTCATGTGGCCGAGCTCAGGTTTCAATTTGTCTATGCCCCAGGCAACGGTAGTCATGAGACCAGCTTTGTATCCGGAGGATTTCAACATCTGCCAAATCATAAAACAAGTAGTGGTCTTGCCGTTAGTACCAGTAACACCGATAACGTGGAGTTTTTTGGCGGGATGATGATATTTAGCCTCAGCGGCAACTGCCTGCGCTAGGTGATAGGGAAGCACGGCTTGATTATAAAATGGTAACTTTTGGAGCTGTTTTTTCATATTAGAGATGTTTTAATGAATCGATTGGATTCTTCATAGAAGCCTTAAGTGCAGGGTAAATACCGAAAATGAGGCCAATAACGACGGCAGTACAGAAAGTGATAACTAGAATTTGCCAGCTAATATAAGGTTGGAATGGAGTAATGATGGAGACGAGGAAAGCAAGGACGTAACCGAGAACGAGCCCCATAATACTGCCAAAGATAGAGAGGATAAGAGATTCGAACATAAACTGCATTAAGATATTATACGATGAAGCGCCAACGGCTTTGCGGATACCGATTTCGTGAGTACGCTCAGAAACGGAAACTAGCATAATATTCATAACTCCGATGCCGCCAACAACGAGTGAGATACCAGCTACTGCAGCGAGCATGCCAGAGATGATACCCAGCAAAGTACTGGCGGGATGAGAAATGCTATCACCATAAGAAACTGTGAAATTAGTGTCGCCAGATTTTTGGGCGGTGAGTTTTTCACGAATTTGGTCTGCGATGGTGGGAAGAGAATCAACGTTTTCGGCACGGACGTTGATTTGCTGAACCTGAATAGCGCCGACATTTTTCTCAAGTTCGGCGATATCCATAATAAGAGCATTGTCAAAGTCTACGTTGTCAAAATTGATAGATTTATCAATCTTTTCCAGAACGCCAACGACGATGTAGCGATGGTCGCGAAAAACCAGGGTCTTGCCAATAGGATTAGATGTATTGAAGAGCAAGAGCGAGAGCATATGACCGATAACGACAGAATTTTCTTTGTTTTTATCGGTAATAAAGGTACCTTGTTTTAGGGTGAGCGGCTCAATGTCAATAAAAGACGGAGTAGTACCAAGAACGGTAGCAGAGGCGATGGTGTTTTCATCGTCGGTGACAGTATTAACGGAAACTGCAATTGGCGCGACATTGACGACACCTTCGATCTCTGAGATAGCCCCTACGTCGGAAACGGCAAGATTGCTTTTACTAAAAGAGTTGGCGGAAGTAAGCTCCTCGACGATAGACGTAACAGAATCTTTGCTAGTGGAAGGACGGACGACGATAAGATCGGAGCCAATACTGGAAACTTCGTTAGAAATAAGCCTGGAAATGCTACCAGTAAGAGAAAGAATTAAGATAATACTGGCAATGCCAATAGCGATACCAAGACAGGTGAGGAAAGAGCGGGTGCGATTTTCTTTAATCGCAGTACGCGCAAGTTTAAAATGAGTGCGAAGAAGCAAGGACATTATTTTTTCTCCTTTTGTTTTTTACGTTTTTTGATTTTAACGCTGATGGGTTGGGGGAGATTTTGGTCAGAAACGGTCTTGATGTCTGTGTCAATCTGGCCATCAAGCATATTGATAACACGGGTGGCATAGACAGTAAGAGCCGGGTTGTGCGTAACCATAATAATCGTATTGCCTTCTTCGTGAATATTTTTAAGTTCTTCCATAACGATATTCGATGAGCGGGAATCAAGATTACCGGTAGGCTCGTCGGCGAGAATAATTTCTGGTTCACTAACGATAGCGCGAGCGATAGCTACACGCTGCTGTTGGCCACCAGATAGCTGATGCGGATAATAATATTCGCGTTCGCCAAGATGAAAACGCTTCAACGCCTCAGAAGCACTCTTGAGGCGGACGGTACGAGGATGACTGGTGTAAACAAGCGGCAAAGCAACATTCTCAATAACTGGTAAATCTTGGATAAGGTTGAAGTCCTGAAAAATAATGCCGATTTTTTTAGCGCGAAGACGAGCTTGACGAGCGGTAGAGATGTTCGCAACATTATCGCCGTTTAAGATATATTCGCCACTAGTAGGGCGATCTAATAGGCCAATCATGTTGAGCAATGTAGTCTTCCCGCAGCCGCTAGGGCCCATAATCATAATAAATTCCCCACGTTTAATCGTGAGGTCAAAATCTTTCAAAGCAAAAGACTCCGTGTCGCCATAGCCGTAGCGCTTGGTTAGTCCTTTTAATTCTATAATGCTTTCGCTCACCTCTTTCTCCAGCTCTTTTGTATAAAGTATAAATTTTGGCGGAAAGGACAAGATATTTATCTTGCACCATTCCTTTAAAATTTCTCCAAAAGAGTAAACTCTTTTGTATAAATTTTTGGCGGAAAGGACAAGATTCGAACTTGCGGTACCCTTGCGAGCACACACGCTTTCCAAGCGTGCGCCTTAAACCACTCGGCCACCTTTCCATCTTTTCTTTATTTTAGCGCAATTTGGCGATTATGACAATAAGAAAGAAGGGTAGAAATACCAAAAACCAGCAAGCAAAATATAGCAATAACAAGCAGGGAAAGATAATAACGCCCACCGAAGGTAAGACCGTAGAAATCTGGGACGATTTTGAAGACCGCAATCAGCAGAGCGTAGGGAATAGCGTAGAGGACGGGTGGGATAAGCGTGAGCAGGCGATCTTTTTTAGTGGCATGGTGACCATCAAAGAAGAAAATGTAATTAATGGCAGAAAGGATGGGGTCTAGGAAATGAAGAAAGAACATGGGGCCGATTAGCATATCAAAGAAGTTCTTGCCAGAGAGAGCGCGAGATGGAGCAAGATAACAGACGACTGTAAGAAAAGTAAGGACGGCAGAGGTGGTGGCGATAAGATACCAAGTGCCGAGGGGGGTTGGTAAAGTTTTTTTAGCCTTAAAGCATTTGTAGCCAATAATGGCAGAAACTAGCGCCACGATGCCGAGGAAAATGTTACTTAAAATTGTAAAAGTGACGATATGTTGCCAGTAGGCGAAAGGCAGATTGTCTTTTTGTGAGGCGACTGAACCAAAAATTAAAGTAATTGGCACCATAATGGCGGTAGCGAGAAAAATAAAAATATTGATGAGGATAAAGGTTTTAAGTTTTTTAGTCTTAGGCATTGGTTTCATACTATAATGATAGCACAATTAAATTTTCTATGTGGGGAGTGCGGGGGAAGAAGTTGAAAGTTTTGACTTCCTCAATATTATATACCTGAGATAACAATTTGACGTCGCGAGCTTGGGTAGCAGGGTTGCAGGAAAGATAGATAATCTTAGAAGGTTTGATTTCTAAGAGGCGGTCAATCAGTTTGCGGTCGCAACCGGCGCGAGGAGGATCCAAAATAACAGTTTGGTGTCCGTTGATATATTTTAAAACATTTTCGGATTTATCTAGTAAACAATTATACTTGTTATGACAATTATTTTTTAATTCATTGAAAGCAGATTTATCGCATTCGACAAGGGTGAGGTTTTTATCGCGAGCGGTGGAGAGGCCGATAGTGCCGACGCCGGCATATAAATCTAAAACATCATTCGTAGTGATGTGTTTAGCGATTTCGGTAAGAGCCAGCTCATAAACTGGGAGATTGATTTGGAAGAAGCCGTTCGGAGAATAGGAATATGCGTGGCCGAGAATAGTATCGGTGAGGTTAGGAAAGATTGGGTGGGGCTTGCCATTTTCGTAGAGGCCGCCAGAAACTTCACCTGTCTGGTTACAACGGAGGAGAAGAGATTGATATTTGCGAGCTTCTTCACCACGAGAATTGAGGTCGTCGATGATCTCGGTGGCTTTGGCGAAAATCTCGGGGCGCTCAATGCTAGATTTTACAACTGGGATTTTGCGGTGAGAACCACGCACATGGAAAGCTGGAAAAATCTGCGCCTTTTCATGGTCGTAATAAAGAGAATATTCCATTTTGTTGCGATAATGATAAATATTACCATCCGTGATAATCTCTGGAGTAGGGATTTCAATCTGATTTTCACGAAATAACTCTACCACTAAATCTTGTTTGAGCGATAGCTCATAGTTATAATCCATGTTTTGCCAAGGAGAAGTAGAAAGGAAACAATCGTCCTTAGGTTCAATGCGGTGCTCTGAGGAATGATTAATTTTAGTGGCGATGGCACGACTATAATGAGACTTTTTCTTAGTGATTTCATATTCTTCAATTGTTTCGCCAGGTAGAGCATTCCAGAAAAAAATCTTCTTGCCAGTTTCATCGGTGCCGAGCGCTTCGCCACCAGGGATGATTTTGTCAATTTTAATCATAGCCCAATTTTACAACACTTTACTATCTCTGTAAAGTATTGTATAATTATATTATGTCTGCAGGTGATACACTTCGCGCTGGAGAAAGTTCAGCGCTTTACAACAATCAGATTATATCTAGTGTTTCGGGCAAATCTGAGAAAAAGAAAAAAGGAAAGCTTTTATCTTGGAGTGCGGCCGGAATGGTTTTTGTGATGATATTTATTGCTATGTATTTTGTTAATTTTGGTGGTTTTGTTCCGGATAATTTTACTACAAGAGTGACTGAGCAAACTGATATGCAACATGCTGATGGCGTGGCAAGCAAAATTGTAGTTTTTGCTCAAGCGCTGAAGGATAATTTGGTGCCAGAGAATACTAAGATAAGACTAGCGCAAAATGAGGTACTAGTAGAAGAAAGAGATGGAGAAGCAGTACTGAATTATCATGGCAGGATTATTACAGGAAATGATTTTCAAGAAGAGGTGATGTCCGATGCTGGGTTATATGATGCTTTTGATAAGTCAACTTATTCAATGGCGGCCTATTATTATGATAATTCAGCTAATGAGGTTTTTAAACAGATTGGAACTTCACGCAATAATTATACAGACGATGCTTCTTTTGAAGAAGTAATGAGTAGAGTGATGGGGGAGGGAAGCGATATTAACGTGAACAACGTGGCACTCTATGAATGGGAAGACGAGGAAACTGGAGAATTGATGCAGGAATATGAAGAAGTAGGAGAAACTGGCAATTCAGAGAATGCGGCGGCAGAGTTTATAGAATCAGTAAGAAGTAAAAATGTAGCAGCTTCTAGAGAAGAGGCGACGATGAACGCCGCAGATGCCTTAAACACTGCCGATACGATTGCGAAAGAACAAAGGTCTAGCTTGTTTTTCTTAACCTTCGTGGAAAACATCAGCAAAATGAAGGCTGGAGACGGGAATGAGTCTAAAATAAATGAAGCGATGAACTACCTTTTTAATGAGACTGAGTCTAGCATAGTGGATGTGGAAACTGGGGAAATAATAACTTCTTACGGGAGCATGACAGAATCGCCAAGTTTATATGCTATATTAACTGGCGAAAGATTAAAAACTGATGGACTAAATAATTATTCCAACGAACGCATCTTAAAAACTGTAGAAAATCAGATAGGAGTGGGCGGGGCTAGCCGAGAAACGCTTGAAGGTACGATTACTTCCACCAATACAAAGACGCGTGGTTCAATTGGAAGATTTTTGGATTTCTGGGGAGAGGAGGCTTCAGGCGAAAGTCTAGAGAAAGTCAGTGCTACTATACAAAGCTCACTAGTAGACAACTCATTTGATACGATTGGGGGAATCCGAGGTGGAGAAATGTTGGTGGAAGGAGCAGTAAATGTAGGTAAGGAGCTGGCTAAAGCTAGTGGCGCAACGGCGGGGGACGCAAGCGCAGTGGAGAGCTATGCGAAACTCACTAATGCAGTGCTAGCAATGGAAGCAAAAGTTGACAGAATGAATCGGAGCCCGTTCGATATAACATCAAGAAATACATTTCTAGGGTCTATTTTCTACGATTTTGCAATAAATATACATAGAGGCGGCATTTTCTCCAATATTGCAACATTCGCTAAAGTTACAAGCTCAGCGGTAGCATCATTGTCGCCATCTACACTGGCGGACGATGAAAAGAGCCTGTATCTAACTAATTACGGAGAATGTGAAAAAATAGGCAATATCGGCGCGGTGGGGTCGGTGGGATGTTCGATGATTGCGACTTTTGATACGTCAACCCTTGAAGGGATTTTTGAAGATGCTGGTTTTATTGCATTTATGGATGAAAATACCACACTAGATAGTTCTGGTACAAGAACTATTAATAATAATTCAAAGCTGGCGGATTTTATTAAATATAATGCCAAACGAATAACACCTATTGGTACAACGGATGGCGGAATATTAGAATCGCTAGTCAATGGCTCTGGGTTTAATATACCATTTCTTTCGGATATTTTATCTATGATAAAAATGTCGCTTGAGGCAACGGAAGAAGATAAGAGAATTGCGACCGGAGAAACATTCGTAAACTCGGGTAGTAATGCGGATTGGGATACATATAAATATGCTCAGCGTTATATGTCGCTAGCGAGGGCTACAGAGGCGCTGCGCCAATATGACGGCGAGGCAACGGCTTATTCTAATTTGAAATATTTTGAGGGAACAGAAAATCCAGTGATTGCATTTTTGCGCGAAAATAATCTACTTGCCGATAATTAAATCTTCTCTACGCTAGTGATGATGACTTGGTGATCTTTGAAATTCTTGACGAGACATTTGCGACGGTATTCATCCAACTCAGAGAAGACATCATCTAAAAGTACGATGGGCTTTTGCTGGAGTTTATCATAAATGGTGTTTGCCTCGGTAAATTTAAGAGCTAGAATAATAGAACGAGTTTCACCACGCGAAGCAGAGCCGTCGGCTTTTTTGTGATTAAATTCGAAGCCGATATCATCACGATGAATACCGTAGCTAGTATGGCCAATAATATGATCTTTTTCGATATTATCTTCTAGTTGCCTTAAATATTCCGACTCTTGATTATGTAGTACGTCAGTATGGTAGATTAGTTCTACTTGATCGGAATTTTCGGCAATAGAATAGTAAATATCGTTAATCTGTTGATTAATTTCGTTAATCGCTTGTCTACGAATTTCGGAAATGATTGTGCCATATTTGGCGAGTAGTACATTCCACGAGAAGAGATTGGACGGGGAGAAATAATCAGACTTCAAAAGTTCGTTTCTTTGGTGGAGAGCTTTATTATAGCGAGCTAGAGCATTACTGTATGACTCGGTAAGCTGTCCAAAGAAACGATCAAAATAGTCACGACGACGAGAAGGGGAACCACTAATAAGATTTAGATCCGAGGGCTGAAATAAGACGACTGGATATTTATTTTTCTTAGGGAGACGACGGGATTTTTTATCAGTGATGAGGAAAGTTTTATTTTTATTGTCATAGGTGGCAATGATTTTTTCACCGTTATTGTATTTTAATTCGATACGATAATAATCCGTGTTATGTTTGATAATGTCTGGGTCAGTGGCACGAAAACTCTTACCGCGAGTAAGGATATAAATGGCTTCCAAAATAGAGGTTTTGCCAAAGCCATTTTCACCGATAATTAGGGTGGTGTCTGGGTCACATATTAAGTGATATTGCTCGTGGTTTCTAAAATTTGTAAGAGTGATTTCCTGGATAATCATTGGTTTAATGGCATTACGATATGTGTATAATCGTCGTTTTGCTTGTTCTTTAAAATAATGGGGCTAACGCGATTGGCGAATTCTAGGGTGATAACTTTTTCTTCCAGTACATTGAGAGCGTCTAGAAGAAAACGGGAATTAAGGTTGATTTTGCCTTCTTCTTCGACTTTAGTTTCGATAGTGGAGTCGTTTTCACCTAGCTCGCTGGCTACGGAGCGGACAGAAAAGATGTCTGGTTTTTTAGCTTCACAGATGATAGAACCACTAGCACTACGACGAGCGAAGAGGGCAGCCAATTTAGTGACACGAGACAATTCTTCACGATCTATTTCTATCTTGATATTATTATCCTTTGGAATTAATCTCTTGTAGTCTGGATAACTAGCATCAATAAGTTTGGAGATAATCTCTATTTCGCCGAGACGGAAGCGCACAAGGTCGTCGTTGAATGAGATTTCAACTTCATCCATACTGTCATCTATAGCGCGGAGTACTTCTTGAAGAGAAGTGGCTGGAACGATAACGCTGATATCACTCTGGACATTTTTAACTAGTTTTTTTTCGGCGAGGCGATAACCATCGGTGGCAGCAATAGCCAAAATCTTGTCGTAGGTATTAAAATAAATGCCAGTGAGGGCAGGGCGAGTAAGATCATTACTACTGGCGATGGCTACTTGGTTAATGCCGTTTTTGAATTCATCGATACCGATTTTGAAGACGACAGCGTTTTTCTCGTTGATTTCAGGGAGCTCTGGAAAATCGTCGGCCGAGGTGCCATTGATGCTGGAAGAGTATTTGCCGGCAGTGATGGTGACCTTAGTATCTTTGGCGGTGAGCTTAATTTTTTCGTTTTTGGGAAGGTTAGAGATAAATTCAGCAAGGAGTTTGGCTGGTACAGTGATGACACCATCTTTAGAGTCTGATACGGGCAGAAAATCGATTATGGCCATGTCCAAGTTGGTGGTAATAAGCGATACCTTACCTTTGTTTACACGAATGAGTACATTATTTAATACTGGCAAAGTAACTCTTCCGGTGGCGATACGACTAACATTATTTAGAGCTTTGGCTAATTTAGATTGTGAAACTTCAATTTCCATACGATATTATCCTTTCTTTTTATTTATTAAATAAGTAGTTGTAATAGTAATAGGGTCTGTGGAAATGTGGAAATAATTGATTAGAAACAGAGAAGGGTTCGTTGTGTAAAAAGTTGTGAGTTATGTTGGAAAAGATGGTGGATAAAATGAGTTTTACACGTGATGGTGTGTGTAGTTGAAATTGTACACATTTTTTAACACAGGATTTCCTCGATATTTCCACTTGGATTTCCACATGATTTCCACATTTTTGGCTGGGTAAATTATTAGCCATAGATTTTCTCCTTGATTTCTTCGATTTGATCACGAAGGGTGAAATTAAGTTTTAAATCTTGTTCAATTTTTTTAATACCATGCATGACGGTGGTGTGATCCTTGACGCCGACTTCTGTGGCGATTTTGGTGGTACTCATAGACATTTCTTTGCTTAGGATATACATGGCGACTTGGCGAGCGGTCTTGATATGAGAGACGCGTGATTTACTACACATTTCGGCTGGAGTGAGGTTGTAGTATTTGGCGACTTTATCAATGACTTGTTTGCTGGAAGTGGGGCGGAGCTTGGAAGAATGGGAAACGCTAACGGCACCTTTATTAATAAGTTCTAGAGGTGTGAGGCCGCGGACATCAGACATGAGGAGAATAGTAGAGAACTCACCTTCAAGATCGCGGATATTAGTGTTGACGTTTTCGGCGATATATTCGATAGCCTCGTCTTCGATTTTGGCACCCATTAAGTCGGCTTTAGAACGGAGAATGGCACATTTATCTTCGAACTTAGGGAGCTGAAGGTCGAAAGCGCCGGCCATAGCGAGACGAGAAGCGAGACGTTCATCCACGGATTTGATTTGATTGGGCAAGCGATCGGATGTGATGATGATTTGTTTATTGAGCTGATAAAGAGCATTAAAAATGTTGAAAAATTCTTCCTGGCTTTTTTCCTTGCCAACGATAAACTGAAAATCATCGATAATGAGACAGTCTAAGGCGCGGAATTTTTGACTGAATTCGTTGCCTTTGCCTTTTAGGACAGAATCGATAAAATCGGCATAGAAGTCTGAAATAGGAGTATATAAAATCTTGAAGTCTGGGTTGCGGCGGAGAAGTTCATTACCGATTGCCTGGACTAGGTGGGTCTTGCCGAGACCAGGTCCACCATAGAGGAAAAAAGGATTGTATCTGGTGCCTGGGGCGTCGACGATGCTTTTAGCGGCGGAGGCGGCAAGATCATTATTAGAGCCGATGATGAAATTATCTAGAGTGTATTTAGAATTAAGGCCGTTATGGGTATTGAGGGTGGATTTTTTGATGGGTTTGATGCGATTTTTAAGCAGGGTGTTGTCGGCGGTAACTTCGCGGGGACGAACTTTGGATTTGGATTTGGTTTGGACTTCAAATTCTATAGTGGAAAACTTGACGCCGTTTTTGTTGAGGGAATCGGTGATGAGGTCTAGGAATTTAGAACGGAGTTGCTTGACGTAAAAAGAATTTTTAACACCGATGATTACGGTATCGTCATCGATTGAGACGATTGATGTATCCTGAAACCAGGTGGAAAAATTAGCAGCGGATATTTTTTGTTCGATTTCGGCTAGAACGTTCTCCCAGACGTTATACACTGTGACCTCCTTTTGAATATAGTATAGCATTAAAAACGAAAGTTTTCCACAGGTTTTGAAATGTTTTGTAATATGGGAGTGGGGGACTAGAGGCGAGTTTTTCCACATTTAGGGAGTCATATCTTAAATATATGTGGAAAACTTCTTGAAAATTGTGGAAAAATGCGCTATACTATAACAAGTATTTGAGAAAAATTAAAGATTAAGGAATAATATGCCAAAACGTACATATCAGCCACACAAGCGTCAACGCAAGGTTGAGCATGGTTTTATGAAGAGGAATGCTACTAAGAATGGGCGCAAGGTACTTGCAAGACGTCGGCTTAAAGGTCGCGCTAGATTGACTGCATAAAACAAAAGTCCCTTACGGGGCCGCGTCCGGCCGGCCCGTCGCCACGGGCGGCCGGCGCTCACCCTCGCGCTGCCGCGCTCCGGAAGTCCCCTTTAAGGGATTTTTTGTTTTATGCTATAATATATACACGTATGTTAAGTAGGAAATATCGGTTTCATTCACGTGGCGGAGTGAAATATGTTTATAAACATGGGAAGACGATTAGAAAGTCTAAGATGTCTCTTATTTTTATGCCGAATGAACGGGGATTTACGCGGATTGCAGTGGTAGTTTCGAAAAAAATTGATAAGAGAGCGGTAGTGAGAAATAGGATTCGGCGGCAGATTTATGAAGCTTTGAGAAGAAATATGGATTTGATACCGAATAAGCATGATTATATTTTTGTGGTTTATTCTAGAGATGTGACTAAAATGAAAGTAAATGAGCTAGAAAAACTTCTAGGTGAACTAGTCACAGAGAGTAAAATATGCTATACTGGTCCTAATGGACAAGAGTAAGGTGAAAAAGATTATTATTTGGGTGCTGATTGCAGCATTTGTGGCGGGTTCTATTGCTACGGGTGGCCCGTTTAATTTGATTGATTTATTAATAGTGCGGCCAATTGTGAATATCCAGTTTATGATATTTAACTGGGTGCATGATTTTGGCATTGCAATTGTGATTTTTGCGTTACTGGTGAAAATCTGTATGCTGCCATTAACTAAGAAACAGTTAAAGCAAACTCGTTTGATGCGAAAGATTCAACCAGAGCTTACGAAAATTCGTGAGAATTGCAATGGTAATAAGCAGATGGAGTCGTTGCAAACAATGGATCTTTACAAGAGATACAATGTGAAGCCGTTTGCATCGATAGTGACACTACTGATACAGCTGCCGATTTTTATAGCGGTATTCTCGGCGATTCGGGTGATTGCGACACCTCTACCACAAGACAACTTAACGAATAGGGCATATGAGATTGTAGCCTATGAAGGTAGTGAAATACGTGATCTTGAAGAAAAGCAGCAAGCTTACTTAGAAGATTTAATAAATGATGATATTCCAGCTGAGGAGAAGAGAAGCTATGATTTCCATCCGTCGCTATTTGGTGTGATTGATTTGACAGCCAAGGCGAGTGATGTAATAAATCCAGCGAAGTTTTCGTGGAGTGCGGTATTTATGCTAGTAATTTCAATAGCGGCGAGTTTGGCGCAGTATTATGCAACAAAACAGCAAATGCCTTCGGACAAGTCAAAGAAGAGTAAGAAATTCCGTGAATTATTAAAGGAAGCGAAGGAAGGTAAAGAGATTGATGATGCAGAGATTAGCAGTATGACATCTGGTCAAATGACAAAGATGATGCCGCTGATGATGTTCATAATTATGATTAATTTGCACGGAGCGTTGGCGTTTTATTATTTCCTTAGCAATATATTTACGATAATTCAACAGAAATTGATTTATGCGCATATCGGCGAAGAAATGGATGATGCAACAGATGCGGCGATGACGCGCAAGCTAAAAAAGATTCAAGAAGCAGAAATAATAGAAAATAAAAAAACAGGAACAAAAATAACACGTATCTCCGCAAAGGATAATAAAAAGAAAAGGAGATAATAATGAATACAGATGAATCTATTAGGTTTGCAGCGAAATACCTGGAAGATCTACTAAGTTTCTTTGGGATAAACGTAGCGGTCTATTCGACGATGGATGATGAGGTGATACAGCTGTCTGTACCATCTACATCGCTAAATTCGCTTTTGATTGGTAAGAATGCGGACAATCTACGAGCTTTACAGCATATAGTATCGATGGCTTTGGTGGCAAAGGATGCTGAAGTGCACCGTGTGAATGTAGATGTGGCTAGCTATAAAAGACAGAGAGCAGATAGAATTGCAGAGAAAGCAGAAGGATGGATATGCAAAGTACGTGAGACTGGTGAATCAATGACGATAAACTTAAATGCAGCGGATAGAAGGGTAGTGCATAAGCTAGCGCAGGATTATTCGGATATTGAGACACATTCGGAGGGGGAAGGTAGAGATAGAAAACTAATTATTAGTAAAAAATAAAGTCTAATTAAAAAATAGCTTTTGTAAACAAAAGCTATTTTTTAGATGTTATTGTTCTGTTGTTTCGGCTGGGGGGTTGAGGATAAGAACGAAATCGTATTCGGTGGTGATGCCTGCTGGGAGTTCATCGCTCGGCATAGTGACAGTGTTGTATTTATTTTCAAGGATGTTACGGGTGCCAGGTTTTGCGTGGAGCATGTAGAGAGTATAGCCTTCTTCATAAGAATGATCTTCGGGAGCTTCTGGAGCGTTGTCGGTAAAGACGTACGGGAAGCCTTCTTTTTCTAGTTTGGCGGCTTCTTGGCTAGCAAGACCGGCAGTTTCGGAAGCATTTAAGATAATGATGGATGGTTCTTCGTAATCATAAGGATTGTTCGAAGTCATTTTAGCAACGTATGTTTGAACATCTCCGTAATTACCGGCACCAGCGCGTGGTAAAACATATGAGATACCATCAATGCTGCCGGTGGTCATGAAATCTGGCCAGAGTGAAATTTGACGCATGCTATCTAGATCAAATTCAAAGGAAAGATGAGCAAGGGTTTTGAAATCGCTGACACTAAAATTGCTGCGGAGATTATCACCAAGTGTGGAAGCGAGGCTAATAATATCAGCGAGTGAAAGATGTTTTTCGAAAACAGCGTCTTTGATACCGATGAGAATTTTTTGTTGACTGGCGCCGCGTGAAAAGTCGCCGCCAGCAGTACCATGGCGAGCACGAGCAAGGCCAAGGGCTTCTTCGCCGTTTATGGCGTATTCTACCCCGGCTTCATAAACAGCACCGGTCCACCATCCGTCGTTAATGTCTTCATCAAGAGTAATTTTAATGCCACCGAGAGTGTCTACAATTTGAATAAGTGAACCCCAGTTAAGGTGAGCATAGTATTGAAAATCTACGCCAAGGATGTCGCCAACTTCTGCCATAAGTGCAGCAGCACCAGCTTCTTCATTGTCGCCATGCATATTATTGCACCAGTAAACTTCGTTAATTTTGCCAGTAGCGGTACAAGTTGGGGAGGCTTTGAGATCGCGGGGCAGGGAAAGCATGGCGATGTCACCGGTTTCTTGATTTAGGCTAATCATCATGATAGAGTCGGTGAGCTGAGCGCCATCATGAGTGCCGTCACCTTCGTCGCCTTCCATGTTATAACCACTAGTGCCAAAAGCAAGAATATTGGTACGGCCGTTAGCGTCGGTTTTTAGTGGCTCGTAGGTTTCTTGTACAAAGGCGAGGAGGTCGATAACGTTGCCTTGACCGCCAGTGATTTTGGCAATGATGTCGTTACCCCAGAAAACTACCCATAGGACGAAACCAATTAAAGCGATGACAAGAAAGAGGGCGATGGAAGTGATAATACGACGGGCTTTGGATGGTTTTTTCTTTTCTTTTTTGGCTTTTTTACTGGATTTGGTAGTTTCTTTCATTTCTTTTATGGTGTCTTTACTTTGTTTAAGCTCGCCGGAATCGTCAAAATCAAAGGCTTGAACTGGTTTTAGAAAATCTTCTACGGTTTGCTCGCGAGAAACGGGAGATTTGGTTGCGGAATTAGTAGTAGGCTTGGCGATGTCGATAGTCTTAGGTCTAGAAGTTTTAGAGGTGGTGGATTTTATTGTGGTGCGTTTTACTGTTTTTGTAGCTAGATTTTGACTAGTAGTTTTTGGTTTAGTGGCATGAACGGATGACGGTTTTTTGGCGTCACGAGTACTAAGGCCATCAATTGATTTATTTGGTTTCATTGTTTATAATTATAGCATATGGCAATTAAACTTACAAAAAAACAATTAGCGGTTTTGAATTATTTGCAGGATTATACAGATGAAAATGGGACGATGCCATCATATCGTGAAATACAGGCAGGGCTAGGGCTGGCGTCGGTATCGGCGGTGGCGGAGCATATAGATAATTTGGTGGCGAAGGGTGTTTTAAAGAAGGTACCGGGGGCGGCAAGGTCGCTTGAAATTTTAGATTATAAACATGAGGACACGGTGGAACTATTTAAAGTAAAAATGTTGTCTTGTAGTGAAGAAGAAAAGAAGATTTTGATGGCCGCGGCGGAAATTTTAGATATTGATGTAGAATAGTTGAAAAAATAAACGCAACTGATATAATAATATTAGGAGAATTTTCTGATGGCAGCAAGAACTAGAAAGAATTGGTGGAAAAATGTTCTGGTAGTCGCGCTAATTGCAGTGGCTGGAGTGATTTGCTTTTTGGTATGGAAGGCATATTTTAGTAATGAAAAGCCTGGGAATGATTCTGGTAATTTTGGCGATTCGTCGGTAGTGGATGATAAAACAAAAAAGGAAGAGAAAAAAGAAGAAAAAAAGGAAGAAGTCAAGACGGATAGTGGCGACGAAAAAGAAAAGGCGCCGCAGTATGATGGGGATGATCCGAATACGAAGAAGGAGCTAACTGGTGTGGTGACTTATGCTGGTGTGAATAATGGTAAATTGATGATACGGGTGAATATTGATCAATATGTGTCGAGTGGAACTTGTACGCTAGGGCTAAGGCGTGAAGGGATGAATATATATAGTGCGGAGGCGCTGATAACTGATGGGGCTTCGACATCTACTTGCGAAGGATTTGATATCTCTACGGATGAATTAGGAAATGGGACGACGAATATTATAATATATATGGAAGGTGATGGAAAGACGGGCGAAATACAAGGAAGGGTGGATTTGTGAGGCGCAGAGATAATAGAGTTTGGTTTTTATTTTTAGGGATATTTGCGGCGGTGTTTGTATTTGTATTTTTGGCTCAGTTGGGTGCGAAAGTTGGCGATGACGTAGAGGCTGCCTCACTTGATGGGTTTGATGCGGGGTATATTATTTCAGACTGGCAGATGAGTAATTATAATTCGATGAGCGAGGCGGAGATACAAAAGTTTTTGACTTCCAAAAATGCGTGTGAAAATCGAGATTATAACTATTATCTTCGATTGTCACAAAACTCTGGATATACTTGGCATTGGAAGGATGACCATTTTGTGTGTTTGTCGGAAGAATTATTTGGGGACGGAGAAACGATTGGTTCGGGTGAGACGGCGGCGCATATTTTGTGGCAAACAGCACAAGATTACCGAATTAATCCACAAGCATTGATTGTGCTTTTGCAAAAAGAAACAGGGTTAATTACAGACCCAATTCCGAATAACGGTGATTACAGGAAGGCGACTGGGTATGGCTGTCCAGATACGGCACCATGTTCGTCGCAATATTATGGGTTTAAGAATCAAGTGAGACGGGCGGCGGCATTATTTAGAACAGTGCTTGATGGTGGATGGACGAATTATCCGCTTGGAGATAACTATATTCAATATAATCCGAATGCAGATTGTGGCGGGTCGGTGGTGAACATTAGGTCACTGGCGACTTCGGCGCTGTACCGCTATACACCATATCAGCCGAATCAAGGTGCACTAGATGCGGGGTATGGCACGGCGTATTGCGGAGCGTATGGAAATAGGAACTTTTATTTGTATTTTCAGGATTGGTTTGGGGGAATTGATAGTGAGGGCGTAGAATATGTTCCGCTGGATACTCCTAGGTATATGATCGTAAAAGAGACAGTATCGAGAATAAATCCAAAAACTAATGAAAAAGTAGACACGATAGAAAGTGGCAGAATGCTGAAGTTCTTGTCGAAAGTTGTTTATAAAAATGGTGATGCTTGCTTAAGGACTGAATTTGGAACTGTCCATGATGAGGATGTTTGTATTCCAATAAAATATTTGAAAGAAGTTGATTTAGATTATGTCTCTATAAAAGAAGAGAATCGTGAAAAAACTATTAAATCTGGTGCAAAAAAGATATTTATAAGGGGTGAGACCGTGGTTGGTACATTTAATGATGAGATGATGAGAGAAATGATGGTGAAAGTTGAATTTAATGGGAGGGTCTATTATGTAACGTCTTATGATTATAATAATACGAATTCGGAGTATGGTTTCTTATCAGACGACGTAGAAGACTATATACGCGAAGTGCCAATATTCTTTAATCTTGACGTGCCGAAAACTATGATGCTAAAGACAAATGCTGATAGGATAAATCCTTTGAATAGCGAATATTATGATACCCTTCATAAAAATATGATTTATACTTTTTCTTCATTCATCATTGTAGATGGAGTGAAATATTATAGGACAGAACATAATACAAGAAATGATATTTTTGCAGCTATAAAAGAAGATAATTTGATGGAAGTCTCTTTTGAAGATTTTATGTATCCTAGGCAGATGGTTTTGAAGGAGGACACGGAGAGGGTTAACCCGGTTACTGGCGAGGTGATTGACGTTTTGAAAAAAGGCAGAATTATTAAGTATACTACTAAGATTTTCGTAGATGGACAATGGTTTTATCGAACTGAGCACAATACTTTGAATGGAATATGTGCTGCTGTACCCGCTAGTTCGGTGGATGAATTGTAAGAAGCTAATCTTTCTTACAACGGTTTTTGACGGCTTTAAAGAGGTTTTTGGCGGAAGTTTTGATGCCGGGGTTTTTGAGAAGTTTTTCGTATTCTTCGTTTTTTTGTTTTAGATTCTGCTCAATTAAAAAGTGTTTTTTAAATTCAGATTCGTAATAATAACTATCGCTTACTGTTTTAATGAAGATTGAAAGTATATCTATGTCGGAGGTCAAATCTGATATATTAGTACCTAATAGGAATGATTGCTCCGAATCGTATTTAGTGTATTCTTTGCATTTTGCGACAAGGTTTTTTTGTATAGATTTATAAGTATTTGGATTTTTAATTGGATTATCAATGCTAATTTTTTTATTTTGCATTAATTCTTTTTCACTATAGTGATTGACAAGATCAATTAATCCTGAGTATCTTTCGGCGTCGCGACCGGAAATGCCAATGACTGGCGTGCCTAAGCTTAGGCAGGGTAGCATGGCATGTAATCTTGGTGAAACAACACAATGCGCGGATTGATATAGGTATAACCAGTATTTTGCGAGTTTAAAACGTGTTTGCGTATCGATATCAATTGGATGTGTTGTGTTTAGCCGGATTATTTTGCGTTTTGTGCGTTTTGCTAGTTCATGAAACAGTGAGTCGCTGATATCGACAGCCAGTATAAAATCTTGCTTTTTAATAGATGGGTCGGGGAGTAAGGTTAGTGTAAGGCAGCCAGAAAAGTATGAAGGAACATTGATTGATTGGAAGAATTTTTGCGTTGCTAGGTCACGAGCTCCTACGGGGGAAAAATTATTAAGAAAATCACGGCTGGAAGGGGAAGAGAAAACAGCAGTTGAATTATTAAGGAAACTTACATGCATGGAAATAAGGAGAGGATCAATCTGTGGGGATTTGGGAGGCCAGTGAACTAAGTGGTCTTTTACGGATGGACTAATAAACCAACTATTGAGTATCAGCTTTATTTTTTCATTATTGTGTTTTAGGAAATCGTCTAAATTGTCACGGTCAATATAATAATCTATGTGTGGTAAAAAACGTTGAGCTGCGAGGGACTGTATCTCGTCGCCTATGTTTTCGGTATTAAAACATAATGCAGCATATTTGGTTTTTTGAGTGTTCTTCTTCATACAGTTCTTTATGTAATGATTTTACCATATAATTATAACAAAGTTTATTAATTATGACCTTATGATATAATTTTAATTATGAGGAAGGCCAGAATGGATTTATCTGTGGTAATTTTGCCAAGTGATGGCGGTATTCGTATACATAAGACTTTACTTAGTGTAATGGATGCGATAGATGTGCTGGACGAGGAAAAAAATAAAAGCGAATTGATTGTGGTTATTGATGATAAGGATTCTGCAGCGGCGAAATATTGTGAAAAACATAAAGACGATGGGCGAATTAAGGTTGTGGATAATAAGAACTTATTTAAGATGTTGAATGGTCAATATGTGGGACTAGTTGTGTCTGGAGATTTAGTGTCTGAAAAGTGGTTTGTAGAAGCGGTAAAAACATGCGAGGCTTTGGGCAAGGATGTGGTGGTGCGGCCAGAGACGGTGATTTGTTTTAACAATCGTTATGAATGTAAATTGCGAAAGCAGTATAGTGAGTTTGGAAGATTTTGGCAGAGAAAGAGATTGTGCGGGATGAATAGTTGGTCTTTGTCTTGTGTGCTTGCGCGGAAAACACTAGAAAAAATATATGATAATCGAATGGTGAGTAGCGGTGGCTGGGAGAGGTCTTATCTTTTTGATTTGAATATAGGCAAGGCAGGTATAAATAATATTGTTGTACCTGGGACGGCATATTTTGAACGTTCGAGAACGAATGATTGCGAAGATAAGAAAGCATTTCTGGTTTATGATGATTTTTTTAATATTGAAAAACATTGGGAAATGACCTTGAAAGAAAAAATGACGGAAAATAGCCTGGTGCGAAAAATTAATGGAGTTAGTAATGATGATGACGGTAAAAAGGTGACTGTGTGGTTGACAAAAAATATTTCAAAGGAATTTCCTGAAGTATTGGTGGATGAGTGGGAAAGAATATCCCAGTATGAGCCGGCGCTTTATCCGTTCGATTGGAGAATGGCTAGGACAAGAATTGAGAATATGAGTAAGTATATGATTGTGGGCGATGCTTATGAGCAAATAACAAGCAAGGTCATAAAATCACCAGATTATGTTTTTATCGTGCCGTGGCTAATATCTGGTGGTGCCGAGAAAGTGCTTTTGAATTACATTGAGGCCTTGTCACATATTCATCCCGAATGGACTTTTGCAGTAATAACGACTCTTAAAAAGAATAATATATGGGAATCTAGGCTGCCTAAAAATGCTTATTTGCTTGACTTTGGTAATGAAAGCGATGGTTTGAACGACTCTGAAAAAAGCATATTATTTGGGAGATTATTGGTTCAGCTTGGCAGTAAACGCCTACATTTGATAAATAGCAGATATGGATATGATTGGATAGCAGATAATATAGAGTTTATTAAGAATGATTACGAATTGAATGTTTCGGTGTTCTGTTATGATTATGTGGATGGAGAGAAAAGAAAAGCAATTTTTGATTATGCTGACCCGTATTTGATAGATATAATTAGCGCAGTAAGAAAGATAACGACTGATAATCGTGCTAATAAAATGAGGATGATAGAAAAATGTGGATTTGATGAAAAGAAAATAGCTGTGCATTATCAACCGATTAGTTTGAAAATAAAAAGCGCCAATGTTGGTGGTGGGAGAAAAATGAAAATATTATGGGCTAGTAGAATTGCGCATCAGAAATGCCCAGACATGTTGATTAAGGTGGCAAAAGAGCTTGACCCGGAGTTATTTGAGATTGATGTTTATGGTAAGCTGGAAGATTATGGTGCGGATTATTTTGATGGAGTAGGTGTTATAAAATATATGGGAGGATTTGACGGTTTTGACTCTATTGAGACGGGTAAATATGATGTGTATTTATATACATCCGCAATAGATGGAGTTCCTAATTGTTTGTTGGAGGCTATAGCTGCTGGACTGCCAATTATTGCGCCAAATGTTGGTGGAATTGCAGAGGTAATAAATGATAAGACTGGAATATTAGTGAATAGTTATGATGATATAAGTGGTTTTGTGAAGGCTCTTGAATATGCTAGAGAAAGATTAGATGAAATGGTAAGGCGAACGAGCAATGCTCAAGAATTGATACAGATGCAGCATAGTTGGGAAAAGTTCGAGAAGGCGGTGAAACGTGATCTTATATAATGTTTGTTGTGATGTTAAGTTGAATATGATAGAATAATACAGATATGAAGGAAGGTAAATATATACATTATTGTTGGTTCGGTGGTAAACCTTTGCCTAAGTTGGCGAAGAAATGTTTGGAAAGTTGGAAAAAGTTTTTGCCGGAGTACGAGTTGATATGTTGGGACGAAAAAAACACGAACTTAGATGACTGCGCATTTATACGAGAGGCTTATGATAGCGGTGCTTATGCTTTTGTGGCAGACTATGCACGAACAAAGGCGTTGTATGAGATGGGCGGAATATATTTTGATACTGATATGGAAATTATTAAAGATCCGCTATGTCTGATAAAAGAGAACAATTCATTTTTAGGAGTAGAAGACACTGGTAAGGTAAATTCGGCAGTTTGGTATGAAAAAAACGCAAAGAGTTTTTTGGCTGGGGAGTTGTTGAAAAAATACAAAAGTTTTAGACATTTTGATTATGAAAATAGAATGAATTATAGTATACCATTGTTGATGACGGAGATATTGGAAAAATGCGGTTTTGACTATAAAAAGCGTAGAGTGCAAAGGCTGGAGCATAATATAACGGTGTTTCCTAGGGAATATTTTTATCCGTATTCGTATAATCGTAATAATAATTTATTTACGGATAATACTTATATGATTCATTATTATGATGCAAGTTGGCTACCGGTTAAAAGTAGGATTGAAAATGGTTTAGTGAGAAAATTTGGTCGTATAAGAGCGATAAAGATGATAAGAGCCTATCAAAAGACATACGTAAGTGTACGAAAAGTGGCGAGGGCGATATTGTTTCCTGTAACATTATATATACATAACAAAAAAAAGAAAATAAATATAACACAGGGATACGAGGAACGAATAGGGAAGACTATTGCTGAGCTAAATAAATATAACGGGGCCGACTACGTGGCGTTTCACAATAGTGATTGGTTCGGCGTAACAAGCGCTACTAAAGAGCTATTTGATAATTGTGTAGATTTGGGTGAACTATATCGCAAGAAAGATATTGGCGAGATAGCTAATGCGATAGTTAGAAACGATATAAAGCAAGTGATATTTAGTGCGATGTCTATTGGTGGTCCAGCGCTTATTCGAAGAATACATAGAATAGCCCCGGGAATAATTATTAAAGTGTATTGGCATGGAAGCATGTCGCAGGTGTTAGACAAATATGGTTGGGGTATGCACAAGCAGATAATGAAATTGAGCAAAGAGGGGACGATAATGGCTTTTGCAACTTGTAAGGGGAGTTTGTGTGAATTTTATAGAAAGCAAGGAATAAAGACCTTTTTTATCACGAATAAGGTAGAGGTGCCACGAAAAATGAGTGAATATTCTTCTCGTGGAAAAGTGCGAGTGGGGCTATATGCAGCTAGCCCGAGTAACTGGCGGAAAAATATGTATAGTCAAATGGCGGCAGTAGCTTTAATTAAAAATGCCGTGCTAGATATTGTCCCATTGAATAAACAGGCGGAAGATTTTGCAGAAAAAATAGGATTGAAATTAGATGGGGTGAAAGAGAATATTGAACGTGATGAACTGATAAGAAGAATGGGCAAGAATGATGTGAATTTATATGTGACTTTTTCGGAATGCGCACCGATGTTGCCATTGGAAAGTATGGAAATGGGGGTGCCTTGTCTGACTGGTAATAACCACCATTATTTTAAGGAATCTGATTTGAAAAAACATTTGGTGGTTGATCAAGAGACCGATATTGAATTAATAAAAAAGAAAATTTTGAATGCAATAAAAAATCGGGCAGAGATTATAAAGTTATTTAATGAGTTTAGCAAGAAGAATTTAAGGCAGTCGTTGGATGGCGTAAAAGAATTTTTGGAGTATGGTAATGATTAGCACGAAGATAGAAAAAACTCTAGATGTTTGTTATAATTTGGATTATTTGGTTATAGTACCAATAAAAAATAAAGAGCTGTTTGAAGATTTTAATTATACTTTTGGCAACGCTTTATTATTTGAAAATAGTGTGGAAGATACGGAGTTTTTGATAGAATTCTTGAAGAAAAATATTATTGGGCAATTGATTTTTGTAGATTACTATGAGGAATATAATGAGGTAATTAGTACGTTAATAGATGAGCATAAGATAAAGTTTATTTTTACTAAGTCCTTAGGTGAGTTAAGCAACGAATATATACTAGGAGATTTTGAAAAAATATGTGAAAGGTATGATCGTGGTGAGGTGGAGGCAATAGGTTTTTTGGATCCGTATCTATATAAAGTGATGTGGATAAAATGGCGTAAAGCAAATTTATTGTTATTGGATACGGCAATGATGACAGAAAAAGGAGTAAAAAATGAGGATACGATTGGGCTACTAGGTGCGAGTAGTTCGGACTATTGTAGTTTTTATAATGAAATGAGTAGTCTAAGTTTATTGGGAAAATATAAGGCTAAGGTGTGTTGCCCGATTAAAGAAGTAGTAGATTTCGCCGAAGAGTATGGCGTGCAATGCGATGTGGTAGACAGTTTTGCGGAGCTTGCGAGCGGAAATATTTGCAATTTAGATGTAAATTTTGCTGGCGCGCTTGCGACAAATTTTATAAAGAGTATGGATAAGGGAATTCCGTGCGTGGTTGGAAATAATAGCTTTTTGTCCGATGATTATCCAACAATGAAAAAGCATTTAGTGGTGGAGAGCGATGATGATGTGAATGAAATCGCAGAAAAGGTGAAAACTGCGACTATGAATAAAAAAGCAATAATGAAGGAATATAAAAAGTTTCGGTCTGAATATAGTAAGAAGGCGAAAAGTTCGGTTCGGGATTTTTTGGGATTTGAAATTGGAGCTAGGA
Source organism: Candidatus Saccharimonadota bacterium (assembly GCA_017512925.1). GTDB lineage: Bacteria > Patescibacteriota > Saccharimonadia > Saccharimonadales > Saccharimonadaceae > Nanosyncoccus. The sequence goes on from JAFWEN010000002.1 coordinate 126,351, forward strand.
AAGATGTGGAATACGAGAAACTATTGACCGTAGTGGTGCCGGTTTATAATACGGCGAAATATTTGGCAAATTGTTTAGATTCTATAATTGCGGCGAAAGTACCAGATATGGAAATTTTAGTTATAAATGATGGTTCAACGGATGATAGTGATGAGGTAGCTAGAGAATACGTAGGCAAATATCCTGACATGATAAGATATATTAAGCAAAAAAATTGCGGGTTGGGAAATGTAAGGAATGTGGGAATTGAACAGTCGAGAGGTAAATATCTGGCGTCGGTGGATTCGGACGATACAATCGAAAATGAGTTTTTCAGGGAAGCTTTGCCGTATCTGAAAGATGGCGTAGATGTGGTGATTTGCGATTGGATGAGCGTTACCGATGAAAAGAATTTTGAGACGGCAGCGCTAGATTGGGTGTTTGAAAAGCGGAAAAAAATGGAGGGCCTGCTTTATACTACGATTATGCCATCAACTTGTAATAAGATTTTTAAGAAGAGCTTGTTTTTAGACAATAATGTGAAATATTTAGAGCAGAAATATGAAGACCTTTCGGCCAATCCATTGGTACTCTTAAAAGCAGAAACGGTAAAGTATATTCATAAACCATATTATAATTATTATTTGAGAGATAATTCATTAATGCGTTCCAAAATTAATCCTAGGCAGATGGTGGATGCGTTGAGCTATTTGGATAAAAAACTGAAAATTGAAAATGAAGCAATAGATTTAGAAGAGTTTAAATATTATACTTACGCGTGGAGAATTGAAGAATATATAATTAACCCATTATATAAAATAGATGGCGATGAACTTGAGGAAGAAATAAAATATATTCATAAAAAGATACATGGGATAATTGGTGATGTTTTTGAGAATAAGTATTATAAGAAGATGTTAAAAGGTCTGAAGTCTACTGAACTGAGAAGATATATAGAAGAGCGCAACGCAATGTTTAATAAAAAAAGATTAAAAGATTTTATAACGAGCAAAAAAAGCACGCAGGAACTAAGTGCTGGAATAATATACTATGGTGACTAGTGAATTTTTCTCGATTTCTGTGTTATAATTAAAGTTAGACTTTTGGTGGGCGATTGTGGTACATTGATAGTCTTATTTGAAATACATGTCTGATTTGTTAAGGAGGGGCCCATAATGAACAAAACAGAATTCGAACGATTGGTTGAAATTGCAGAGTCTGGACGAGCCGAAGAAAAAACGCTTGCGAAACTTGAGCCTTACAGGGCGAAGCGAGCGGTGTTTTTGGCGGCAGGGTTTGGTTCGCGTTTGAAGCCTATCACGATTAACACGCCGAAACCTCTTGTTCGGGTGAACGGCACGCGCATTATTGATACGTCCATCGATGCTTGTCTTAAAAATGGGATTGAAGAAATTTTTATCGTGACTGGATATCTTGCTGACGAGTTTAGAATTCTCTGGCTTAAATATCCGATGATTAAATTTATTTACAATCAAGATTATGACAAAGCAAACAACATCTCATCTGCGGTAGTTTCTAGCCATCTTTTCGAGAACGCTTATGTTTTCGAAGCGGATCTTTTAGTAATGAATCCGAGAATTATTCGGAAATATAATTATTATTCGAATGTTCTTGGGATTTGGAAGCATGAAAGCACTGATTGGTGTTTAGTTCCAGATGATGATGGTTTTATTAGCGAAGAAATCATCGGTGGAAAAGATTGTTATCAAATGGTTGGGATTTATTATTGGAACAAGGAAGACGCGAAACGTTTAAGAAGGGATCTTAAAGATACTTTCGAGAATGTTCCAAATGGTCGTAATCATTATTGGGAAACTGTACCAAATCAACTTCATCGAGGTGAGTATAAAATTGAAATCATTTCTTGCAAAGAAACTGATGTGATTGAAATTGACACTTTTGATGAACTAAAGCAAATTGACGCATCTTACATTTAAGGAGGGGTAAAAAATGAAAAATGGTAAGCAGGCGCTAAAAAGGCAGCTTAGCCCAACTCATGTTTGGGCAATTGCATTTGGGTGTATTATCGGCTGGGGTTCTTTTATTAATCCTGGCAAGAAATTTTTGCCAAATTCCGGTGTTGCTGGGACGGCAATTGCAATGGTTCTCGGCGCATTGGTTATGGCGATTATCGCGCGAAGCTATGCGTATATGGTTCCGAAGTTTCCGAAAGCTGGTGGTGAATTTACTTTCACTAAGAATTGCTTCGGAAAGACCTGGGCTTATATTTGCGGATGGTTTCTCGTGGTGGCTTATCTAACGAATGTTCCTATGAATTCTACAGCAATAGGGCTTATCGTTGATGGCCTTGACGGCTCGCTGGATATTCTGAAATTTGGGTTTCATTATGAAATCGCAGGGTTTAATGTGTATTTGGGCGAGATTTTGCTAGCTGGGGGAATCTTGATTCTATTTGGGATTTTGAATATCCTTGGCGTTGAAAAGGCGGGCTATGTTCAGACTATTTTGGCTGTCCTACTTGCGACTTGTGCTTTTACGCTTTTTGTTGCGGGTATATGTTCGGCTAAAGCGAAGGGCATAAATATGCAACCGATTTGGGGATTTGATAAATCCGCCGCGATGGCAGCAAATGTTACGACGGCAGAAATTGGGGCATATGCGCATGTTGGGACGCAGGGAATATTGTCGGCGATACTGGCGACTTTCGCAATTGCGCCGTGGGCTTTTGTTGGGTTTGATACGATTCCACAGGCGGCTGAAGAATTCAAGTTTTCGTATAAAAAAGTCATGAGTATCATGGCTATAGCGATTGCGTTTGGTTGTTTTGTGTATGTCTCTAACAATACGGTGGCTGCAGCGGCTCTTGGAAACTGGCCCGACCACGTAATGAATGGCGATTGGGTGTTACTGATTGCGGCGACTGAACTGCTCGGAAACTTCGGAAAAGTTTTAATTGGTATTGGAGTTTCTTCGGCAGTGCTTTCTGGCATCATGGGGTTCTACTTGGCCTCTTCGAGACTAATGTATTCTATGAGCCAGGATGGATTCTTGCCGGAATGGTTTGGAGAAGTTGACGAAAAACACAACACCCCAAAAAATGCGATGATTTTCTGTATTCTGGTTTCACTTTCTGGCCCGATTCTTGGGCGCGAAGCTCTTGGATGGTTTGTTGATATGTCTGCGATTGGTGCCTCGATTGGCTACTTAGCAACTTGTATCGCGACGCTTAAAACCATGAAAAGAGATAGGGATGGGACCGTATCATTGAGAATTATGGCAGTGCTTGGTTCGATTTTCTCCGCAATCTTCATGATTTTGCAGCTGATTCCGATTCCGGGACTCTCTGGAGTGCATTTTGGCAAGGAAAGCTACATCATGCTCATCATTTGGATTTTAATTGGCATAGTATTCTATGCAAAACAAAAGAAAAATTTCAGATAAGACTTAGACCCCTCTTAGAGGGGTCTTTTATTATTTGGATTTTTTATCTTCTTTCTTCTTGACAACGATTTCGTCGGATTCAACTTCTTTATTCTTATTTTCGTCGACGCCGAGTTTTTTATTGACTTTTTTCTTGGCTTTTCTGAAGTAAAGACCGACGAAAGCTCCAACGGCAATAAGAATGCCGGCGCCAGCTTGGATGGCATAAGTCATGACTGACGGGTCAATATAGCCGAATATGGTGATATTGTTCATTTTTTCTTCCTTTCTTTAATTTTCTCTTGAACAAGTGTGATAATTTCGTTTGCGCCAACTTCTGCGCTACTACCTAGATTATAAATTGATTTTTCTCGTAATGCAACAATTTTATTGCGATATTTTTTGGGATTTTTTAAGAGTTTTGCGACGACTTTATCGATATTTTTGACATCTTTTAGCTTAATGACTTCACCAATTTCTTCGCGCCCCCAGATATTAATTGGTGGGACGTCAATCTTTTTATAATCTGGGTTCATAATTTTCATCGGTGTATCAATTGAGATTACGGGCTTTTCAGTTGTGAATGCATATTCGAAACCAATACTAGACCAATCACCGATTAGAATATCCGCTTCGAATACGGAACTAGTCTTTGAGAAATCTGTTTGGATTTCAATGTTGGTGCCGTCGTATTTTGCTTTCATCTTTTCAAAAGCATCTTTCATGTGACGGACTTGTTGCGGATGTGGGCGGACGATGACGTTGTATTTTTTGCCCTCTAGGGCTTTTAAGATTTTATCTAGACAGAGATCGATGATATTGTCTTTTTGCCAGGAGGGCGCGATCATGATGGTTTTGGTTTTTGAATTTGTTTTCTTGGTCTTTTTATAATCTGCAATCATGTCGTCGAGTAAGGTGTATCCCCAACTTACGATTTTTTTGTTTTTGGTCTGTACGACTTTATTGTTTGCTTCGACTTCTGCACGTTGATGTTCGCCGCAGCAGAATACGACGTCGTAATTATCCATAGAGCCTTTACGCATTGTCATATTTTGGGAATCAATACAATGTGGGATAAAAACATAGGTGGTATCTTTATTGATATAACTTCGCTTAATGTGATAATTATCGATATCTGGCATCGTCATCACGACAACATCGGCATCCATCTTCATCATTAAGGTGATTAATTTTTTTTCTTCAATGTAGTATGGCTTGATGTGTTTTTTAGTTTTGGCGAGTTCGAAAATCTGGTCGTCGTAATCACTGGTGATATAGTGAATTGTAAGGTTGGTGTTATCTAAAATATATTCGATGATGCCTTTGTAATATTTGTAGAAGCCGTTGCTCTCAGAATAGAAGACGAGCTTCTTATTGGCGACAGAGAAAAATCGTTTGTAGTCGGCTTTTTCTTTTTTGATTTGTTCTTTGGTGCGTTTATGAGATTTACTGATGTCTTGTAGCTCTTTTAATTCTTTACGCGAAGTTTCTAAGGCTTTGTAATCTACGTATTTCTTAGGATTAATGGCGAGGTTTAAGAGCCATTGCTGGAGAATTGCCATGAGGTTACTGGCTGTCCAGTAAAGTGCGACGCCGGCGGTGACGAAAGTGCCTAAGTAGACAGATAGGCCGACTGATAGAACTAACATGCCATATTTATTCCATTTGGATTGTTCGGCTTGGAGGACGTTCATGATATTTTGGCCGATGCAGAGAGCGAGAGCGGAGAGGCCAGCAATGATTGGTATCCAGATGGCCATGCCGCCGTTTTCGGCTGCAATCCAGCGAAGGTCGAAGCCGAGGAAGTTGTAATCGAGATTATCGACGCCGATGTAAAATTCGGGATTTTTGACGATTTCAACTACGCCAAGAAGGAGGATGATTTGAATAATGAGAGGGACGAGCGAAGCGAGAGGGTTATACTTGTGCTTCTTGTAGATTTTGGATTCTTCTTCGGCGATGGTATCTTTATCACCGAAGTATTTGGCTTTGATGCGATTAATTTCGGGCTGCATCTTGACCATCTTGATAGAATTCTTTTGCACCCAGATGGAAATTGGGAGTAAAATAATTTTACTAAATAATGTGAATAAAATAATGGCGGCGCCGTAGTTACCTACGATTTGATAACAAAGCTTCATTATCCAGCCAAGAAAATCTACGAATATCATAAATCAAATACCTTTCCGGTGGGTTTTAAAGCGTCTGCATCCCACGCATTACCATTAAGTTCGTATTCTTCCATGTGTTCCTCTAGACGGAATGGGTTAGATATATATCTACGCGTTCTGCCGCTATTTGGTATTTCGGTAAATATTTCTGTACTTTTTTTATCTGAGAGTAAATCTACAAAAGTTTCGCAAATGTCTTCATAGGATACTTGCTTGTCGGATACTAACATTTTATGGTGATGCTCATTGATACCCTTGATGTAGAGCATCGGGTGAGCTCGATTGCTGCCATCATATTGGAAGCCATGGTCTGCCATAATGATGATGACCGAATTGTCATAAGCATTGTTTTCTTTGAGGCGATTAATGTAAGCTGAAACTATTTTCATCGTGGCCTCGAGTTTTTGTGGATATGTGCCTTTGTCATCTTGGATAATATTAACGTTTTCGTCTACATCGAATGGAACATGGCCACCTTCAATGTGGACGAATTGAAAATATTTTTCATCGATTTTTTCGATTGGGAAATCTAGGTTATGATAAAAATCAACATCAAACCAATAGTAATTGTCGTTTTCTGGTCGAGTAGAGAGAAAATTCAGTGTATCTATTCCTGAGAAAGCCTTGAGTGGAAAAGGTAAATATTTATAGGAGAGGTATTTTATTTCTTGTTTTAATAAAGCTTTTTTAAGTATAACTCTGGCGGTTGGTTGGACATTATCAAAATCGGTGGCTTTTTTGCTATTCCAGACGAGTTCTTCTTCGTAAAAGTTTTTATTGTAATTCTTTTCGTCTAGCTTGGCGAAGAAGGCTGAATTATCAAAAGCACGGGTTGAATATTCCGAAAATGATGTTTGGTTTTCGTTCCACTCGCCGGAGAATATGAAGGGAATGGAATCACGCGTAAATGCGTAGCCGGAAAGGGTGTCTGGAAAATAGGAAAAATCTTTTAGAATATCTTGGTATTCTGGATTATCTGAAACGATTTTGTTAAATTGGGTAGCGTCTACAGCGTCAGCTAATAAAATCATAAAGTTTTTGTCGTTGGAAGCACTGTTTAAGTTTTTCCGAGTGGATGTTAATATGAAGTCTTTTGGCTTAAAAATGTCGGTGGTCACGATTGTGGAGAAGAAAGAAACTGCTAGCATTATAACGATTGCAATATTTAGGAAAGATGCGTATTTTACGGATTTAGAGAAGCCGGTTTTAATGGTTAATATAATGATAAGGGCGGCGACAGCAACGCAGACTATGATTGAAACTAGGTTGGCCGTGATGTTACTCCAGTCGAATGCTGTGCCGTCTAGTGGTGGAAGGAAACTAGTGAGAAAATTACCGTGGATGTAGGCGCAAACGAAACAGAAAGTAAAAAACAATAATGTGAAATAATAGATATTGGGACGTTTGAAGTGTTTGGTAATGAAATAAATAATAGTGAAAAATACAAGAATGATGATAAATGAGGCAGCAAAAAAGAGCAGAGTCGGTTTGATTAAGATGTAGAAGTCGAACCAGAAATCGTTAATGTTGTTTGCGTACATAGTGATTGGCTCGTAAAAAAAGAGCATGAAACTAATGGCAAATGATATAATTGCGGCAGGAATAGTTTTTCTGAATGTCCCTCTCATATACCTATTCATTGTACCACTTATTAAGTTCTAATTCAAAATCTTGGCGATTTTTATGAAGGATGGTTTGGAGAATAAGGCCAGAGAATAGCGATTGAATAGCAGCTATCATAATGAATCCGCTGACAATAAGAGTGGGGAATTGGGCGACAAGGCCAGTGTTTAGATAGGAAATGAATACTGGAATAAAGAGAGTAATCGCTATAATGGCAAGAAATAATGAAATGAAACCGAAAAAGCGCATAGGCTTGTAGGTACGGTAGAGGCGAATGATGGTGAAAATGACTTTAGCGCCGTCGGAATAGGTACTGAGTTTTGATTCGCTGCCGGATGGGCGATCGCGATATTCAATGATAACGTTAGAGATGGGCATGTTTTTATCAATGGCGTGAATACTCATTTCGGTTTCGATTTCAAAACCGTCGGAAAGGACTGGGAAAGTTTTAACGAATTGGTAGGAAAAAGCGCGGTAGCCAGTCATAATATCTTTGATATTACTCTTGAAGAAAAAGTTGATTGAATTGCGTACGATTGTGTTGCCGAGGTTGTGAAATGGACGCTTGTTTTCCTTAAAATAGGTGGAAGAGAGGCGGTCACCTACTACCATATCTGCTTTTTGATTTAAAATGAGTTTTGCCATTTCTGGGGCGGAATCGGCTGGGTAAGTGTCATCGCCGTCTACCATGATGTAGCATTCGGCGTTGATTTCGTGAAACATGCGACGAATAACGTTACCTTTGCCTTGTCTAGTTTCGTGGCGGACAACAGCACCGGCTTTTTTGGCGATATCGGCTGAATCGTCAGTCGAGTTATTGTCATATACGTAGATTGTAGCTTCGGGTAGGGATTTTTTGAAATCAGTGACGACTTTTTTAATGGTTTTTGCTTCGTTGTAGCATGGGATGAGAACGGCGATTTTATCTTTTTTCATATTTTTTCCTTTTAACTAATAATGATTGTTTGGGAGTTTTTGCAAAAATAGCAAGTGCTAGAAATGGGGTGGTGGTAAACATGAAATAGACATAACGAAATTCTGAAAAGACTGGAGTGGCGATTAGTAAGGTCGCCCAGATTGCAAAAATTGGGACGAGGAGAAAAAGATTGTTTTTGTTTTTATCGATAATGGTCCGATATAGCAAGATAAATAAGAGCCAAACTACGAGACCGATACTGACGAGCGGCTGTAGGAAAGGTATTTTGGGGTAAAATTCTAGATAGCGATTAAATATGTTGCTAAGCAAAGAGTCACTTCTTCTTTCGATGTCGTAATCGTTAGATTGGATACTATTTCTCCAAATCCAGTAGTCATAGCCACCGTTCCAGTAGCCTCTAGTTTGGTCAATCCATGCTTTGGCATATTGCACTGGGTGTTGGATGCCTAATCTGATATACAGTGAGATAAAGTCTGCCAGATGCTCTTTTATGTAGCTCTGGTTGCCTTTGCGGATTATATTTTTGATGGGATCTTGGATATCTGGAGAATAGGCTTCTGCTAGATCGTTGACATTGGCAACATTGTTGATTAATTCAATATCTTGTTCGGAGATTTGATTTAAATTATATTTGAGGACTCTCGTGATTTGTTGGCTGGGGATGGAAAGAGACTCAATGGTATCTGGTTGGGTGACATTGGCTGATTGGAGAACTGGGCGTTTTAGAACAAAGGCAGCGATAACAATTATGATAAGTATGATGCCAAGTTTGAGATACCTTCTCTTGAAGATGATGAAGAAAACTAAAACTGATACAAATATGGCGAGTAGAGCATTACTGCGGAATAAGCAAATCGCAAGACCGCTGAAGGATATGATTAAAAGGTTGATGATTTTTGATTTTTTGTCGGAGCAAAAGTTTTGGAAATAACGGTAAAGTGAGACCGTGAATATTAAGAAGAAAGCACCGAAAAGAACATCTTTCCAGATGGTGAAGCTGTAAACAATATTATATGGGAGAATGGCCAGAAAAATAGCGAGAGGGTAGAGGATTTTTTTAGATATGCCGATACGATATAGCGTAGATATGGAATATGAAAAAGCAAGGGAAATGATTGTGATTTGAAAAATATTAAACATGGCAATTCCGATATTGATATCGTGGAAGAGATTGGTGCCGATTTGAATGAAGGGATAAATGAGGATTGTGTAGTAGAATGGGTGATGATTGGAGTATGTTCCAGATAAAATCTGACCAATTTCATCGATACTGTCTGAAGTTAATGTGCCTGGATAGCAACATATGAATAAAATTGCCAAGTCTATGATGAAGAAAATGAGAAAACTGGTGAGGAATATTTTGCGGGGTGAGTCAGTGAATTTTTTGGTGGCCTGAACGGAGATTCTTTTGGTTGCGCTAAGAATGTTTTGAAAAACAATGATTCCACTGATAAATGTGAGAATAAAAAACACGATGGCGGCAATGATGTAGGTTCCTCCCGGCTCGGCAATTTGGGAGAATAATGAATAATTTGCTAACGTAACAGCTAAGGAAAAGAAGCCGGCGAATATATAGTCTAGTCGGACATGGTTAGATTTGATGTTTTGATTTTTGAATATTGTCACGACGGATATAATTCCGACTAACAGATAAATTGAGTAATATGAATCTGTTTTGATGAGGAGACTAAGCCATAAAAAAACTGCAGAACATTTGGCAAATAGTAGTAGTGTACTCCTTTTCATTATAAGTATTATACCATTACTACGGCTGTTTAGAGCGAGAAAGTGTGTGATATAATTAAATTTGAAAGATGGAGAGAAGTGTTTTTCTAGTTAGGAATGTGGGGCCGGATAATTTTGGTGGGGGCGAGATTTATCAATTGAAATTAGCAAGAGAATTAAAAGAGCATGGGTTTGTTCCGATAATAATTACGAATTCTAAGCAATTATTGCGAGAAGCAAAGAAAGAAAATTATAAAGCATTAGTGCCGCCATATTGCAAAAGGCAGAATTGGAGTGGGTGGAGGAATGTTTTGTTGCCTCTATACTGGATGTTCCAGATGAAACTTGCCAAATGGTATAAGAAAATGATTGAAAAATATGAGCCAGTGGTGATAAATATTCAGTCACGAGATGATATGATTGCGGGAACGAAGATGGCGAAGAAAATGGGGATAAGAGTGCTATGGACGGATCATGCAGATTTTCGGAATTGGGTGCTTTGGAATGTGAATGCGAGATATAAGAATGTAATTGGTAAAAGGATTATAAAACTATCAAGTGATGTTGCCAGAGTGATTTTTGTGGGTAAGAAAGTGGCGGAGGAAACCAAAGAGATGATTAAGCCGTCATCTTTACACAATGCAGTTGTAATTGAAAATGGGATAGTCGATGAGAAGTCTAGATATGAGGGTACAAAAGCAGTAAAAGATAGTTTTATTTTTGTGGGAAGAATAACGAAAGAGAAGGGTATCGATGAGCTGGCGAGGGCGTTTTTAAAGATAAGAGAAAAATATCCAGACGTGGTGCTAAATATTTACGGGGATGGAGAGGCTAAATGGAAGGAAAAATTGAAGGGTGCTGGCATTAAGTATCATGGACATACGAATGAGCCTTTGAAAGTGATGGCAGAGAATGAGATTTTTATATTGCCAAGCTATCGGGAGGGGCTGTCGTTGTCGCTACTTGAAGCGGCGATGATGGAAAAGAAAATAATTGCGTCAGACGTAGACGGAAATCCGGAAGTGGTGGTGAATGGTGAAACTGGATTGTTGGTGTCGGCGAAAGATGCCGATAAATTGGCGGAGGCGATGATGTGGATGTTAGAAAATAAAGAAAAGGCAGAAACAATGGCGAAAAATGCTAGGAAAAAGTACGAGAGGGAGTTTAATTTTGAGAAGATTTTTGAAGAAAAGATGTTGCCGTTGTATAATGTTTCTAAGGAGAGGAAATGAAGATACTATTAACTGGCGGGACTGGATATATTGGTTCGCATACAGCAATTGAATTGATTAAGCTGGGATATGAAGTTGAGATATTAGATAATCTATTTAATAGTAAGATTACAGTGCTAGACAAAATTGAAAAAATTACTGGAGTGAAACCAAAGTTTTATAAGGTTGATTTGCTGGACGAGAAGGGGATGGATGAGGTCTTTGAGAAAGGCAAATATGATTTGGTGATTCACTTTGCCGGGCTAAAGGCAGTGGGGGAGTCGGTAGAAAAGCCGCTGGAATATTATGAGAATAATATTACGGGTACGATAAATCTTTTGAAATGCATGAAGCGTCATCATGTGAAGAAATTGATATTCTCTTCGTCGGCGACGGTGTATGGTAATCAAGATGGCGTGAAATTAACCGAGGAAATGCAAACTGGGGTTGGTATTACAAATCCGTATGGTCAGACGAAGTTTATGATTGAACAAATTTTGGAGGATGTTGCGGCGGCGGACCCAGAGATGGAGGTAACAATCCTGAGATACTTCAACCCGGTAGGAGCACATGAATCTGGGCTCTTGGGTGAGGACCCGAATGGAATACCGAATAATTTAATGCCGGTGATTATGAAAGTTGCGACTGGCGAGATAAAAGAATTATGTGTGTATGGTGACGATTATGACACTCCAGATGGCACGGGAATGCGTGACTTCATCCATGTGGTGGATTTGGCGAAGGGGCACGTGGCGTCCGTGAAGAATTTGAAATTAGGCGCGCAGGTTTATAATCTCGGTACGGGTGAGCCTACGTCTGTGCTGGAAATGATAAAGGCGTTTGAGGATGAGAGTGGGGAGAAATTGCCTTACAAAATTGTGGCGCGTAGGCCGGGGGATTTGGCGAAGATATTTGCTGACCCGACAAAGGCGGAAAAGGAAATGGGCTGGAAGGCTGAGCTAACGATAAAAGACGCGATGCGCGATACAATTAATTATTTGAAGAACTGTGAAAATGATAGGTAAACCGCTCGTATCAATTATCGTGCCGGTATATAATATAGAAGAATATATTTTTAAGTGTCTTAATTCTTTAGTGACTCAGAGTTACGAGAAGATTGAGATAATAGTAGTGGATGATGGGTCTACGGATAAGTCTGGTGAGATGTGTGATGAGGTGGCTAAGCTTGATAAGCGCGTGAGAGTATTGCATCAGAAAAATAAGGGACTATCTGGGGCAAGAAATGCGGGGATAAAGGCTGCAAAGGGTGAGTTCGTGTGTTTGGTGGATGGAGATGATTATGTGCAAGAGGATTTTGTAAAAGAAATGGTCCAAAAGGCACGGGGTGGAGCGGATATTATAGTATGTGGGTATAATTCTAGTATTCCGGAGAATGTAACAATTACGGGGGAGCGAGCCACGATAAAGCTTCTAGTTAAGCAAGAAAATATGGAAATAGTGGCTTGGAACAAGATGTATAGACGGGAATTGATTAACAATTTCCGGTATCCAGAGGGCGAAAATTACGAGGACACGTTGACGACTTATAAGATTTTGGCGGCAGCGAAAAAGGTAAGTTATATGCCAAAGACTTTGTATGTATATTTGGAAAGAACTGGTAGCATTACTAGCAAGGATAAAAAAGAAAAACGGCTGTTAGCGCGGGAAAGGGCGGCGCAAGAGGCTGTAAGGTATTTTGCAGACCGTGCAAAGTTAAGAGATGCGGCGGAGATAGCGCTACTTACGGCGAATTTGGCATTTGTAGATTTCGCGATAAATAAGGAAATTGATGAAAAATATTTTGAAAAATGCTGGAAGTTTGTGCGTAAAAATAAGAATGAGCTAATGAAAAATCAGTTTATGACCGCGAAGCTGAAAATGTATGTGAAAATGATAACGAAGGGGAATGGGGGGTTATACAGAGTGTTTAGGAAAATTCGGCACGAATAGGATTGGCTTTTAGGACCAGAGTTTGGTATAGGCAGTGGCGATTTTGTCTGGATCGCCGTCTTTGGTGATTTTGCCATCTTCGATGAGGATTGCACGAGTGCAGAATTTACGGACGTTCTCCATGGAGTGAGTAACTAAGATGACGGTTTGCTTCTTGTCTTTAAGGCTGGCAAAATAATCATTGCATTTTTGCTGGAAGGCAGCATCGCCGACGGCAAGAACTTCGTCTAGAAGTAGAATATCGCCACGAGCGCGGATGGCAATAGAGAAGGCAAGGCGAACTTGCATACCGGAACTGTAGTTTTTAAGTTTTTGATCTTGAAAATCTTTGAGTTCGGCAAATTCCCAGATGTCGTTGTACATTTTATTCATTTCGTCATTGCTAAAACCGAGGAGTGCGCCATTAAGATAGACGTTTTCACGGCCGGTGAGCTCTGGGTTGAAACCAACACCAAGTTCAATGAATGGAATGAGTTGGCCGTTGATGGTGATCTCGCCTTTTTCTGGATAGTAGATGCCGGCAAGGATTTTGAGCAGAGTGGATTTGCCGGAACCGTTGCGGCCGACGATGCCGATGAACTCGCCTTTTTTAATCTCGAAATTAAGACCACGTAAGACTTTTTGCTCTTTGTAGCCTTTGATGCCACGGAGGCGGTTAAAGATGGCTTGCTTTAAGCCAAAGGACTGTTCGGTGGGGAGTTTGAAACTTTTGTGGAGATTTTTGACACTGATGGCGATATCGTTTTCTGGAACATTGATTTCGGTGCGGGTACCAATTTGACGTTTCATTAGACCTCCTCTGCGAAGAATTTAGATTTGCGACGGAAAATGATGGCACCAACGGTGAGGGTGACGAAAATAATCAAAATAGGAATGATTTCTAGAAGGGGATTGTTGACGTAATTCCAAGTAGTGATGGTCTCGCGAGTGATGAGGAAGAAGCGAATGTCTTGGATGCACTGTGAAATGGGATTTAGGAGAATAACTTTGGCGGCGAGTTCGCTAGAGGCGGCGACCATGGAAATTGGGTAGATGATAGGGACTGCGTAGAATAAAGCTTGGACGCAGACATCCCAGATGGAGGTAATATCGCGATATTTGACGTTGATGGAGCCAAGCAAAAAGGCGATACCAAGAGATAAGAGATAAAGGCCAAGGATAGGAATAAATACTAGTAGCCAGCTCCAGGAAGGTGCGACGCCGTTAATGAGGGCAAAGATAATGATAACGACGAGGTTGATGAGCATATTGATGACGGCAGTGAGAGTGGCCGAGACAACGACGATATATTTAGGAAAGCTGATTTTGCGAAGAAGATCGCCACGGGAGACGATGGCCTGGATGCCTTGAGAGGTGCATTCGGTAAAGAAACTCCACATAGAGGTGCCGCAGAGTAAATAAACTGGATAATGGGGGATGTCGCTGCCGAACTTGAGCAATTTAGCGAAAACTATATATAATATGGCAAACATCATGAGCGGGCGAAGAAGGGCCCAGAGATAGCCCAAAATAGAGCCTTGATAGCGAAGCTTGAAATCTGTTTTAGTGAGCTCAGCTAGAAGGATGCGATTTTTGCGATTCAAAACACGAGGGATACCCATATAGATTATTTTACCATAGAAATGATATAATAGTACTACATTATGGGAAGACAGAGAAAGACCAGAAGGCTCGTTTGTGTATTTTTGTTGATTATGATGGTTTTGGGGATAATTTTTGCGGTGACTTTTGCAATTGTAAATATGACAAATCTGGAGGAAGAACATTTGCCGGAGATGAAGCTCTATTTGAACGGAACGACGTTGACAGATATTTATGAAAATGGGAAAGAGGTAAAATATGAAGGAAATAAATTATTATTAATAGATGGTGAAAAAAATTGGGATGTTGAGGGCGTGGAGATAAAAGGAAGGGGAAATATGACATGGAATCAAATAAAGAAACCACTAAGTATAAAACTGCCAGAAAAGGTTGGGCTGGCGGAAATGAGTAAGTCACGGAAATGGTATTTGCTAGCAAATAAATTAGATGATAGTTCATTAAGGAATGATTTGTCTTTTTATTTGGCGCGGGAAATTGGGATGAAATATGTGATGCAGGGGAAGTTTGTGGAGCTGTCGGTAGACGATGAGTGGCAAGGTCTGTATTATTTAACTACGCCGGTAAGAATTGGAAAGCAGCTAGTAGATTTAAGGGATGAAGATGCGATTTTAGTAGAATTTGATAAGGCATATTGTGAGCAAGAAGACTATTATTACCAGACGAAAGAAAACAATTGCTTAGCAGCGAAAGACGTAATTAATGATGATAGAAAAGAGAAACTATTATTGGATTTTGGTAAGCAATTTGAAAAGTTAGAGAAGGCAATTAATGCAAAAGATTATGAACGGATTAAAGAATTAATTGATGTGAAATCTTTTGCAGAGTATGCAGTATTGAATACTTTTGTGATGAATCCGGATGGGTTTTTTACGAGTTTTTATATGTATAGAGATGGTGACGGGAAGATTTATGCAGGGCCGGTTTGGGATTTTGATGGAGCGTTTGGGAACCGTAGTTGGTGGGGGAAGAATGTGCCGGCAAGTATGTATGCACCAAGAAATTTTATGTCTAGGAGGGAGCGGGCTTTGAGTGAAGGGGAACAAAGTTTATCGAAGACAATGTATTATTTAGTAGATATGCCGGAGTTTCAAGAGGAGATGCGAATGATTTATGTGAACATGTTGGCTGGGAAGAATGATGAAATGATGGAATATATTAATGTGCAGGTAAAAAAGATGCGCGAGGTAGCGATAGAGGATAATGAGAAGTGGAAGAAGGGGGATTTTGATGAGGAAACAGTCTACTTGAAGTGGTGGATAGAGGAAAGGTTTCAGCTGTTTGATGAGATATTTAGAGGCGAAATGTTGATTCCAATTGATGAGCTAGGAGCGTAATTACTTTTTTGCGCGACGTTTGGAACGGATGAAAGAGATGTACCAGCGGAGGTGGACTAGGTGGAGCCAGAATTTTTCTTGGATGGTGGGGCGGGAGCCGAGCCAGGATTTGAGGTTGCGATAGGAAGTTTGCCAGTTGGTCCAGTTGGTGGAGACGGAGCGCATGGTGCTGGTTTCGGTGCCAAAATTGTAAATGTAATTTGGCTTCAAAATGAAGGTGATTTGATTTTGGCTGCTGGGGAGTTTTGCGAGGTAGTCCAGGACGAATTTGGTATCTTCGGCGAAATTAAGGTTGGTATCGAAAGTAAGTTTTTGGGCGATTTCGGTATGGTAGAGTTTGTTGACGGAAGAATACATGCGGCCGTCAACGGCGAGAAGATATAGGATGTAGGATTTGAAACTTTCTTTTGCCTTGCGGGTGCGGAGAGAATTAATATAGACATCTGCAGCGGATTGTTGGCGGAGACGTTTATAATGGATGCCGCAAACTGAAAGGCCAGTGGATTTTTCTGAGTAGGGAGCGAGGAGGTCGGTGACGAAAGTGGGCTTAACCTTGTCGTCAGCATCGATGAAACTGACAAGGCTGCCGGTGGCGATTTTGAGGCCGGCGTTGCGGGCGGCAGATTGACCTTGATTTTTTTGATGGATAACTTTAATACGCTGGTCTTTTTTGGCGTAATGGTCGGCGATTTTGCCAGAATCGTCAGTGGAACCGTCGTCAACGAGGATGATTTCGAGACTGTCGTGGGTTTGGGCGAGGATGGAATCGAGGCAGGCGGGGAGGTATTTTGCGGTATTATAAATTGGGACGATGATGGAAACTTTAGTGCTGGCGAGCTCGGGAGTGTAGATGTAATCTTTGGCGGGAGCGGAGCTGCCGAAAACCAGCTTATCGTAGAAGAGATAGTTTAGGATCATAGTGACGGCAGTAGTAAAACAAAAGATACCAGTTGATTCGACGAAATTGTAGTCAAATGGGATATGGAGATTATTGCAAATCTGATGAGCGAATTGATAAACTGGAGTGATGAAACCGAAAAGCCAGGTGAAAAATGGGCTGATGGCGAGAGCGGTGACGCCATTCCAGAAAAAGAACATGATGATGCCGCGCTTGGTGACGGGACGTTCTTTCCAGGTGATTTTGGAATGAAGAATGTAGGCAAGAATAGTGGCGAGAGCGTAAGAAATGATGCTATCTAGCCAGAGGAGCTCATTACTGTTGAAAATGACGCGAGCAAGAAAGGTATAGATGGCGAAATTACAGAGAGCGAGAATCGCGCCGATGATGGCAAATTTGCCGATGCGGATGGTGGTTTTGGTTTTAGTTGACTTTGAACGGGTATCCATTTTTTCATTATATCATATGAGAATTTGCGTGATATAATGTAGGTATGAAAAAGAGAGATTGGAAGGCTAGAGCGGGGAGTTTTGTGAAAGAAAATCGGTTTTTGGTGAAGCCGTTTTTGGTGATGATGGTGATCTATCTGGTGGGGATTTCGGCGATTATTTTAGCGGGGGTACATTATGCGGATGATGTGGCGAGGACGAACTTTGGGTATTCGGGGTGGACTGGGTTTAGTAGGTATTTTAGTACGATAATGGCGTTTGGACTGCATGCGGATGGGTATTTGACGAATATTTATCCGTTACCGCAGATTTTGGCGGTGGTAATTTTGGCGGTGGCGAGTATAATGCTGATTTGTATAATTTCTGGTAAGGAAGTTTTTAAGGAGAAGCCGTCGAAGTGGATTTTGCGGATAATTGCAGTGGTGCCGCTGGGGCTGTCGCCGTATATGTTGGAATGTCTGGCGTATCAGTATGATGCGCCGTATATGGCGGTGTCGGTATTGTTTGCGGTGATGCCGCTGCTATTTAGGAACTGTCCGAAGTGGGTATACGGGTTGGCGATATTTGTGGGAGTGACGGTAGTGTGCACGTCGTATCAAGCGGCGGTGGGGATTATGCCGATGCTGGTGGTGATGGTGGCGGTGAAAAAATGGAGTGAGGGTGAGACGCGGAAAAAGTGGGAGAACGTAAAGTTTGTGTTGCTCTCGGCAGTGGTATTTGCGGTGTCGCTGCTATTTTTCCAGAAGATTTTGATGAAACCGAGAGATGCGTATGTATCAAATAGTTTACCTAGTATTGATAAGTTGGTGCCAGAGTTTTTTGGACATTTAGGTGAGTATTTTGAGTTGGTTTTTAGTGATTTTAAGATATTATGGTTGGTGATAATTGGGGTTATTTGTGTAGGATTTCTAGTGATATTTGTAATGAGAACCAAAAGAAATAAAATATTAGCTAGTGCGACTGCTTTAATGATGGTGGTGCTTGTATTTGTGATGGCATTTGCATTTTATGCCTTACTAGACAAACCGCTTTATGCAACAAGGGCGATGTATCCATTTGGAGTGTCAATGGCGGTAATTAGTGTGTACGTGGTGAACGATTATAGATTGTTTGCTAAAATTATGAGGGTACCAGTAGTTATTTTGTCGTGGTGTTTTCTTGTTTTTGCGATGACTTTTGGGAATGCACTTAGAGAGCAAGATGAATATAGAAATATGCTACAGGATATGGTAATTAGTGATCTGAATGAAATGCCGATTATGTTAGATCAGACACCTAAATATATTAAAGTGAGTGGGAATTTGGGTTTTTCGCCAGTGATTTTGCATATGCCACAAGATTATAAGATATTGGATAGGCTTTTAATGCCGAGCTTTAGTGAATACATACCGTGGATGGCGACGAAAATAACTGAACAATCTGGCTTGCCAAATTTATTATTTAATGAAAGCGTTGATTTTGAGGGTATGGACTTGCCAATTCTGAAAGAGACGGTTTTTTATGATATTTTAGGAAATGATGAGTATATTCTGGTACGATTCAAGGATAATAGAAAGTTTGATGTGAAATTCTAAGGTGTTGGAGTTATGCTATAATGAGGCTATGAAAAGAAGTTTGATTTCCATTATAATACCGGTTTTTAATGAGGAAAAGGCAGGGGGGAAGTTTTTAGATGAAAGATTAATGCCGGTCTTGGAGGAAATGCCGGAAGATTTTGAGATTGTAGTGGTGGATGATGGGTCGGTGGATAAGTCGGTGGAAATAGTGAAGAATGCAAAGATCGGTGAGAAATATCTGGTGCGAGTAGTGTCTTTTGTGAGGAACTTTGGGAAGGAAAGCGCGCTGTCGGCGGGGATAAAATATGCGAAGGGTGACGCGATAATTATGATAGATGCGGATGGGCAACATCCGGTGGATGTAATTCCAACAATGATTCTCAAGTGGCATGAAGGAGCTAAGGTGGTGACGGCTTTGCGAGGCTCTAATACTACGAAACACAAATTTGCTTCGAAGATGTATTATAAGATGATGCACGCGCTGGGAAATAAACAGATTGTGGCGGGGGCGCTGGATTATCGTTTGATTGATAGAGAAGTGGCGGATAAATTTAATGAGTTCTCGGAGAGGAATCGGTTGACGAGGGGGTTGATTGACTGGTTGGGTTACCCGCAGACTTATGTAAAAGTGAAGACCCTAAGTCGCATTAACGGTAAGCCGACATATTCGGCGAGGCGACTAGTTACGGTGGCAATAGATAGTTTGGCCTCAACTTCGCGTACTCCCTTGGTGATTTTTGGTTATATAGGGATGTTTATTACGATTTTTTCATTGTTGATGGGGTTGTTTATTTTAATACAGCAGTATATTTTAGGTGATCCGTTACATTTAGATTGGAGCGGTGCGGTGGCAATGAGTGTGTTTATATCATTCCTGGTGGGGTTGGTACTTATATCTCAGTCAATGACGGCGCTTTATATTTCACAAATTCATGTGGAATCTAAAGGAAGACCATTATACATAGTGGATCGTGAAAAATCAATAGGAGTGGATGATGAAAAGAGGTAAAGTACTTTTAAGTTTTGATATTGAAGAGTTTGATTTGCCACGTGAAAAAGGGGAGGCCATTTCGTTAGATGAGGGAATTAAAGTTTCTAGTGACGGGGCGGAGCGAATTTTGAAAATACTGGAAGAAAATGAGATAAAAGCAACTTTCTTTATTACTGGTAATTTTGCGAAAAAGCGTCCTGAATTAGTAATAAAAATGCGAGAAGCTGGGCATGAAATTGCGTGCCATGGGGTGGATCATTTTAATCCGAAGTCGAGCGATGTAAAAGAATCTAAGAGAATCGTAGAGGAAGTGGCTGGCGTGAATGTAACTGGTTATCGTCAGCCAAGGATGTTTCCGATAGACTATAAAGATTTAGCGAAGTGTGGATATAAATATGACTCTTCGGTAAATCCTGCCTTTATCCCTGGGAGATATAATCATCTAAATACCCCAAGAACACCGTTTAAGCGAGAAGATATTTTAGAGATTCCAACATCGGTAGCGACTATTATACGAGTACCTTTGTTTTGGTTGACATTACATTTATTTCCGGTGTCACTATATGTGAAAATGGCAAAAATGTCTATTAGAAAAACTGGATATTTTGCGACGTATTTTCATCCGTGGGAGTTTGCGCCGGAACTTAAAAAATATAAAGTGGTGCCAGAATATATTAAACAAAACAGTGGAGATATGTTGGTAGGGCGGCTGGATAGAGTAATACGTGAACTTAGTGGCTACGAATTTGTAACGTATGAAGAGTATAGAGCTGAATTAGATAAAGAATAATAGCGTATTGATAAGAGGGTGGACAAATCTTGGCTTTTTTGCTATAATATACGCGTTTATGGATGATAACTATATAAAGGTGCGAGGCGCCAGACAGAATAATTTGCATGATTTGGATGTGGATATACCACGCGATAAACTGGTAATTATTACGGGATTATCTGGGTCGGGTAAGTCATCGCTTGCTTTTGATACGATTTACGCAGAAGGGCAGAGGCGATATGTAGAATCATTATCTTCGTATGCGAGAATGTTTCTTGGAATAATGGACAAACCGGACGTGGATTCTATTACTGGACTTTCGCCAGCGATTTCAATTGATCAAAAATCTACTTCACGAAATCCGCGTTCTACGGTAGCAACGGTGACGGAGGTATATGATTATTTACGTTTATTATTTGCTCGTGTAGGTGTGCCACATTGTCCGATTTGTCATAAACCAGTGTCGCGAAGAACGGTGGAAGATATTGTAAACGAAGTAATGAAGCTGCCACTTGGTTCTAAGTTAATGTTGCTTGCTCCGATTGTGTCGGCGAAAAAAGGTGAGTTTGTGCATATTTCAGAACAATATACAGCGAAAGGATTTTCGCGGGTGAGAGTGGACGGAATTATTTATGCGTTGGATGAATTTCCGGAATTGAATAAAAATGAGCGGCATAATATTGAAATTGTGGTGGATAGATTTGTGTTGTCACCGGATTTATACTCACGGATTAGTGGATCGATAGAACAGGCTTTAGAGTTGGGGCAAGGGATTATTAAGATTTTGAAGATTAATGATAATACGGTGGCAGTGGGGGAGTCGCGGATTGCGGCGGAGAAGACGGAAGTGCTGACTTATTCGCAGAGATATGCTTGCCCGGACCATCCGGAGGAATTGATACCAGAACTAACGCCGAGACTATTTTCTTTCAATGCGCCAGAGGGGGCTTGCCCGGAGTGTATGGGGCTGGGCTCTAAGATGGTAGTGGATCCGGAGTTGGTGTTTAATAAGAATTTGACGATAGCTGAGGGTGGAATTCGGCCGTTTAATCGGGTGCAGCAGGATTCTTGGTGGCTGAAAAGGCTGACAGTGGTGGGCCTAAAACACGGATTTGACATCAAGACGCCGATTGGTGAGCTACCAGAAGATATTCAGCATTTGATATTATACGGAACGGGTGATGAAAAATATGAGATGCGGATTAGTGGAAGCGGAAGATTCGCGGATGGTACAATCTACGAAACGACTTATGAGGGCGTAATCCCGACTCTGGAACGACGCTACAATGACCCGAAAACCAGTGAATTCACGAAGCATGATATTGAGAGGTTTATGCGGGTGAGAGAATGTCAGACTTGCCATGGGGCGAGGTTGAAGCCAGCGGTACTCGCGGTGACGGTACATGATTTGAATATTATTGATATTTGCAACCTAGATGTGGATGCGACGCTGGAAGTATTAGCGCAGGATTTGGGCTTTACGGAAGCTGAGAATTTAATCGCGGCGCCGATACTGAAGGAAATTCGCGAGCGGGTGAAATTTATGCAGGATGTGGGGCTGGGGTATTTAGAGCTGGGTCGGGCGGCGAACACGCTTTCCGGTGGGGAAGCGCAGAGAATACGCCTCGCGACGCAGATTGGGTCTGGTTTACAGGGAGTGCTATACGTGCTAGATGAACCGTCGATTGGACTTCACCAGCGCGATAATGATAAGCTAATCGCAACTTTGAAACACTTACGGGATCTCAAGAATACGGTGCTGGTGGTGGAGCATGACGAAGATACGATGTGGGCTTCGGACTATTTGATAGATATTGGGCCGGGGGCGGGCGCAAAGGGTGGTAGGCTAGTGGCGGCAGGAACGCCGGAAGAGGTGGCTAAGAATCCGGATTCTATTACTGGGCGATATTTGTCTGGCAAGGAAACGATTCCAGTACCGAAGAAACGTCGTAAATCGCGCAAAGGCTGGGAGCTAGTGGTGCGAGGGGCACGAGAGAATAATTTGAAAAATATAGATGTAGCTTTTCCGCTTGGACTAATGACCGTAGTATCTGGCGTATCTGGAAGTGGAAAATCTACTCTAGTAAATACAATTCTGGCAAATGAATTATTGGCGAGATTACACCGTGCGCAGACGGTTTCGGGACTACATGATAAGATTGAGGGAATTGAACTCATTAACAAGGCAATCGTGATAGACCAGTCGCCGATTGGCAGGACGCCGCGGAGCAACCCGGCGACATATACTGGAGTGTTTAATGCGATTCGTGAACTGTTTGCTTCGCAACCAGAGGCAGAGGTGCGTGGATATAAGGCTGGCAGGTTTAGTTTTAATGTGAAGGGCGGAAGATGTGAGCACTGCCAGGGCGATGGCGTGAATAAAATTGAAATGCATTTCTTGCCGGATGTGTATGTGACGTGCCCTGCTTGTCATGGTAGGCGATATAATGCGGAGGCGCTGGAAGTAAAATATAAAGGCAAAGATATTTCGCAGGTGCTAGAGATGACGATTGATGAGGCGGTGGAATTCTTTGGTTCGATACCATCAATTGCAGGGAAACTCAAGACAATACAAGAGGTGGGGCTAGGATATATTCGCTTAGGGCAGCCGGCGACGACGTTTAGTGGTGGTGAGGCGCAGAGAATTAAACTAGCGACAGAGTTGGCGCGAAGATCTACGGGAAAGACTCTCTACATCCTAGATGAGCCGACGACTGGACTGCATACTGATGATGTAAAGCGACTACTGGCGATTCTAAATAGGTTGGTAGACGGGGGAAATTCGATGATTATTATCGAGCATAATTTACATGTGATAAAGTCGGCAGACTGGGTGATAGATATGGGGCCGGAAGGGGGACTAAAAGGCGGCGAGGTGGTGGCTTGTGGCACGCCAGAAGAGTTGGCACGTGAAGCGAAGACGCCGACGGGAGAGTATTTGAGGAAATATCTTGGGGAGTAAGTTCCTGCCAATGTAATTGTGATATAATTAAGGAAAAGGAGTTGGTGAAATGACAACAAATGCTACGAAGATTTTCTTGGTTCTTAATTCGGGGTCGAGCTCGGAGAAATTTTCATTATATGAGGGCGAAGATGAGGTTTGCTCGCTGTATTTTGAGGGTGTAGAGATAAATGGTAAGAAAAAATATATTTGTACGATAACACGGGTGGATGGAAGCGAAGAGAAGATTGACAAGACTTGGGATTCGCTAGATTCAGCATTTATGGAAGCGAAGGCTATTTTTGAAAAAGAGGGCTTTATTAATGATGCGCATCCACTAGATGGCATTCTGGTGCGTGCGGTGGCAGCGGGGAAATATTTCACCAAACATCATATCGTGGATGAAAAAACATTTGAAGAACTAGAGAAAGCGAAGCTGACTTTCCCGCTCCATGTGCCTGGTACGATTCGGGGGTTAAAGAATGCAGCGGCGGCGTTCCCAGGAGTGCCGGTGATTACGATGTCTGATTCGGAAGCGTTGACGCGACCGTCACGCCGAGATACGAGGTATGCTTTGCCGGCCGAGATAGTGGAAGAATATGAATTTGGACGCTGGGGTGCGCATGGCTCGTCTTATGGCTATGTGATGGGAAAGATTAAAGAGCTAGGGCTGCTTAAAAAGAAAATGATTATTTGCCATTTGGGCTCGGGATGCTCAATGACGGCTTTCGTAGATGGCGAGCCAGTCTACACAACAATGGGTGAGACGCCGCTAGAGGGACTAATGTGCTCTACGCGAACTGGTACGATAGATGCGACGATAGGTGCGCTCCTGGCGGATAAATATGGGGTGGAACGTGCGATTGAGATTATGATGAAGGAATCTGGGCTGCTTGCAGTTGGTGGCTCTAACGATATGCGCGAAATAATTGCTGGTGCGGAAGAGGGCAATGAAAATGCGGCGGCTGCGTATGATATGTTTATTGATAATATGGTGGGGATGATTGGTGAATTTGCAGCGAAGATGGGTGGGCTGGATGCGATTGTCTTTACTGCGACAATTGGAGAACGTTCAATTCCGGTGAGGCAGTCTATCATTTCTAAGCTGGAGTTTATGGGCTTCAAGATTAAAAATGACGCAACAATAGACCGTTCTAAGGGCTATGCGAATATGGCAGAAGATGGTTCAAAGCCGATTTATGTAATTCCGACAAATGAAGCAGCCTATATGATAAAGAAGGCTGGCGAGCTACTAGATGACTTGGCATAATGAGCAAGTTTCTGAATCGGAAACGGAGAAAATAATTGAGATTGCGCGGAGCTGCCTGGAGGTTCCGGGGGATTTTGCGGAGATGGGATGTTATAAGGGCGACACTTCACTACTTTTGGCAGAAATTTTGCAGGAACATCAGAGGTATAATTGTGAAAAACCTGTGGAAAACTCCGAAAAGCGATTATGGATTTATGATTCGTTTGAAGGATTGCCGGAAAAGAGAGAAGAAGATCTATCGGCGTTGGGTGAGAATTTTAAGGGTGGGGAATTGTATGTGACGAAGCGCGAGGTGAAGGAGAGGTTTCTCCGAGCTGGGTTGAAGGTGCCAATGATAAAGAAAGCGTGGTTTGCTGATTTAGAAGATGAAGATTTGCCGCGAGAGATTGCGTTTGCCTTCTTAGACGGGGATTTCTATGAGTCTATAAGGGATAGCTTGAGGTTAGTGGGGTCGAAGATGGCTAGGGGCGGGGTGATAATTGTACATGATTATAATAATCCGGAGCTACCTGGGGTAGCAAAGGCGGTGGACGAATGGCTAGATGGGGCGAAAAGGACGGAAAAATATAAAAGTATGATTTTGATATATTTGTAGTTTTTCATATATAATATAAAGAATATGAGAAAAAACATAAACAGATTGACAGAAAAACGGATGGCCAACCGGAAATTCTGGAAGAATGAAGAAAAAATATTGAAGGTTTTTTACGAAGGGGACAATTACGCTAGTGCAGAAGAAGTGGCAAAGCGGGCCGGTGTGGCAAGATCTACGTTTTACCGACACCATAGGGCTGTGAGAATGATTATACCGGATTACAGAAGATATATTTTGCTTAGGCATAGAAAATTAATTCGGAGGTTAGTAAGGAATAGTGCTAGCATAAAAGTAATATATGTGAGGATGATATACTCTATATTATTGCAAAAACGGTTTTTCGAAGTGTTGGTGAAGAATGGAGGGAGAAGTATTTTTATAGATATGGTAATGGTGGTGAAGCCAAAGATAAGGAGATACGCAAGGCTTTCGAGAAATAATGAAAAAATGTTAAGTATCTATGTAGTGGAGGTGACAGAGTTGATTTATGAGTGGTTTAAAGCGGGGGTTAAAGAGGAAAACATTGAAAAGCTTGTGGAAAACATTATTTATTTGACGGATACGATAAAAATAAGATTAGAGGGGCTGGAAGCTTAAAATGGCTTAAAATATTGGCACTCTGGGCTTGTAAGTGCTAATTTTTGTGCTATAATGAGGGTAGAAAAGGAGAAAATATGGCACTAAAACCGTTAAAAGACAGAGTTGTGGCATATGTGGAAAAGCCACTTGAAAAAACTAAATCTGGGATACTACTAGGAGAAGCGAAAGAGAAACCGGCTTATGCGGTGGTAGAATCAGTGGGGCCAGAAGTGAAGGACATCAAGAAGGGGGATAAGGTGATTTATAAAGAATATTCTGCGACCGAAGTGAAAGTAGAAGATAAGGAATACGTGATCTTGAAGGAAGAAGATATTTTGGCGACTTTATAGAGGCAAAGTTGTGGAAAACTTGTGGAAAGATTTGTGAATAATTAGTGGAAAAGTGGTGGAAAAATTATAAAAAGGAGAAAAAATGGCAAAGAAGATATTTTATGAAGCAGAGGCACGTGAAAAGGTATTGTCTGGGGCAAAACAGTTGTATGATGCAGTGAAGGTAACTTTTGGCCCGAAAGGACAGAACGTAATAATTGAGAAGGAATATGGCGCACCGGTGATTACGCACGATGGCGTAACGGTGGCAGAAGCGGTAGAGCTACCAAATAAGGACGAGAAATTGGGTGAAGCGGTAGGAGCGAAGTTGATTAAGACAGCGGCGCAGAAGTTAAATAAAGTGGCAGGTGATGGCACGACGACCGTGACGGTACTCACTTATAATATTTTGAATGAGGCAAATAAGCTGATTGCGGCTGGAATAAATCCGATGGAATTACGCTCTGGGATTGAAAAGGCTGGTGCGGAAATCGTAGCGGAAATTGATAAGGTGTCAGAGAAAATCGCTGGTGATAATAAGAGAGTAGCGGAAGTGGCGACAATTTCGGCTGGCGATGCGGAAATTGGGAAGTTAATTGCCGAGGTGATTTCTAAGATTGGTAAAGATGGTGTAGTGACAGTGGAAGCTGGGCAGGGATTAACGATGGAGCAGGAAATTGTAGAAGGCTTTAGCTATGATAAGGGCTATGCGTCGGCATTCTTTGTGACGGATGTAAATCGTCAGGAAGCGGTGTTTGAGAAACCACTAGTGTTTTTGACTGATAAGAAACTATCGGCGGGTACGGATATTTTGCCGATTTTGGAGAAATGTGCGCAAGCGGGCAAGAAAGATTTGGTGATAATTGCTGAAGAGGTGGAAGGCGAGGCGCTGTCGCTACTAGTCTTAAACAAGCTGAAGGGTGTGTTTAATTCGTTAGTCCTGAAAGCTCCGTCATTTGGTGAGCGACGCAAGGAAATCATGGAAGATATTGCGATTTTGACGGATGCGACGGTGGTATCGGCAGACAAAGGTCTGAAGCTGGAAGAAGTGGGGCTGGAAGTGCTAGGTTCGGCGGCGAAAATTATCGCTACGAAGGACGAAACTACTATTATCAAGGGTGCGGGCGACAAGAAGGCGGTGGCTGATAGAATTGAACTAATTCATTCACAGGCGGCGCTGGCAAAGACTGATTATGAGCGTGAAGAATTTGAAAAGCGTGCAGCGGCGCTTTGTGGTAAAGTGGCGGTGATTAAAGTTGGTGGAGCAACGGAGACGGAAATTGAAGAAAAGAAATATCGCGTGGATGATGCAGTGGCAGCAACCAAGGCGGCGCTAGCGGAAGGCATCGTGACTGGTGGTGGGGTGACGTTGGTTAATCTGGCGGCAAAACTAGACGAAAAAGATGCGGGTGCTAGGATAGTGAAGAATGCTTTGAAAGCGCCATTTGTGCATATTGTGGAAAACGCAGGGCTAAATGCACAGGCGTTACTTGCTGAGGTAGAAAAGGCTAAGCCGGGATTTGGCGTAAATGTGATGACGCCGGAGAAAGGATTGGTTGAACTAAAGAAGGCGGGCGTAATTGATCCGGCGAAAGTGGCAAAGGAAGCAGTGAAGAACTCTACTTCGATTGCGGCGACGGCAATTACGATGGGCGCGTTGATCTGCGAAATACCAGAGGAAAAACCGGCAATGCCAGATATGGGCGGAGCATACTAAAGTGAAAAAAATATCTCCTCGTACGAGGAGATATTTTTTGTGGGCAGTATAATTACATTTTGTCGATGGCTTCTACGAGGTAGAGAAGAGCTTCGGCGCGGCGTTCTTCGTTTGGAATTTCACGTGCTGCTTGGTAAGCCTCGTCTAAGACGGTGTAATCTTTGAGTTCTTCGAAAATATCGCGATAAATATTGAAGCGTTGAGTTTCGTCCATGTGAACTTTGTCGAGTAATGGAATGAGATCGCGAAGAGCGGCTTTTTTGACTTCCGATGTGGTGAGACCACTGTTTTCTTTGACTGGTGGCTCATCAGGCAGAGAATAATTAATTACTGGCTCTGGAACAGTAGGCATGACCGGTGACTCGACGGTAGGTTCTGGTATGGATGGGGCTTCTGGAGCAACTTCTGGCTCTGGAGCTGGTTCTGGGAATGGACCGTTTGGCTCAATGGCGCCAGTGTCGTTTTCGGGAATGGAGGATGGTGCTGCCACTGGATCTGAAAAAACAGGATCAACGTTAGTTTTGTTAGTGATGTCGTCTATTGCTTTTTGTAGATCATTATCTACGGATGAATTTTGGTCCATTATTGCCCACCTTTAATAAAATTATTATACTGATTACGTTTATTGTATCATGGTTTAATTAAATACGCAAGAAGTTTACGATTTTGTCGAGAAAATCTAATTTGACTTGTTCCATAGGGAGACGTACACCGAGAGCGTCGACAATAGCTTCGCCACTGCCGCCAGGAAAATAAACTTTGACTTGGAGGCCAAAACGTTTTTTAGGAATAAGAATTGCGGAATAATTGTTTTCTTCTTTGAGAATGCCGAAAGCGCGAAAATCTGAGTATAGGTGGAGTTTACTACCTTCGGTGAGACCTTTATCGTCTAATTTATAGTGAATTTTACGTGGGGGGCGGAGGTTAGAGACTAAAATTGTGATGGCGCTCAGAATGACTAGGGCGAGAAAAGTCCAGCCTTTTAACCAAACTGCAAGTGCGCTAAGAGCGGCGGTAACTAAGAATAAACCAACGTACCACCAAGCGTTGTGAGAACGAACAATATATTCTTCGGCGTCCCATTCAACGGTGTTTAATTTTTTTACCATAAGGTAATTATATCATACTTGAATAAAAAATGTTAAGGTGGTAGAATAATACAAATGGAGGGTTACCCAAGTGGCTGAAGGGGACGGTTTGCTAAATCGTTAGTCTGGAGTAATCTGGAGCGGGAGTTCGAATCTCCCACCCTCCGCCACGCTCTGAGGAGCGCTTTTTTGTTTACAGTATTATTAGGTTGTGGTATAATTATTTTCATGAAGAAGATTATCAAATTGATGTTACCAATGATAATATGCGGAGTGGTGATGATTTCTGGTCTTTTTGCTGCTTTGCCGACGCAGGCGATGACTTTGCGCGAGGGCGCGGAGGCAGCGAGATGTGACGGTTGTCCGGCGGATTTGTTTGGTGATAATGGCGTGTTCAAGCATATTACGAATACAATCTTGTATATTGTGGGTATTATTGCGGTGATTATGTTGATAATTGGCGGTATTAAGTACGTAGTTTCTGGTGGTGATGCGAAGAAGGTGACGGACGCGAAGAATACAGTGCTTTATGCAATTATCGGTCTTGTGATAGCGTTTATAGCGTTTGCGATTGTGAACTTTGTACTTTCGGCTTTGCCATCTTCGACAAATCCGAACTAGTTTTTGCTGACTGCGAGCAAAATGACGATGATTTTGTTAGCTCCGCTTTGGTGGAGCTTTTTGATGCAAAAGTTCATGCTAGCGCCGGTAGTCCAGATATCATCGAAAAGAATATAGGTTTTGGATGGGTCGATAGTGAATTGAGGATTAATGGCGTAGGCTTCTTCGGCTTGTTTTAGCCTGGTGCTACGGTCTGAGCCAACCTGAACGGTATCTTTGGCGCGAAGCAAAAGACGTTCGACTTTGAGATGGCGTTTCTTGGCGAAATGTTTGGCGATAAGAAAGGTATGATCCAAAGCACGCTTGCGGATGTGCTTAAAAGAAGTGGGGAGGGGAACTAGAATGCTATCTCTTGGTAAGGTGGGGATAATTTCATCTAGCAATTCGGCGAGGACAGGGCCGAGAGAACGGACGGAATTATATTTGTAATCTTGAATTAATAAGTCTAGGAGACCGGCACGTTCGCCTAAAATGTAGGTGGTAGGGATTTTGCATTTTTCGCATTTGCTGTTTGGAGTGGGATCTTTACATTTTGGACAGAAATTTTTGTGGTGGTCGATGATGTATTTTTTACAACGTCTACATAGGACGTTACCTATTCGCCCACAACCTCTACAAGAGTGGGGAGCGAATAGGTCGAGGGGGTTGGGAAATGTTGTATTATTTACAATAAAGGCCATATTCCTCTTGATTTTACATCAAATGTGATGTAAAATACAAGCATAACAATATAAGTGGAGGAAATATGGCTCGTACAAACAGTGACGATTTGCTGATGGAGGACGATCTCGCCGCTGCTTTCTTGGGGACGGATACAGATGATGTATTGGATGCTCCGAAAGAGGAAGAAGGTGGTGATGAGATGCCGGTCGAAGACGGCGGATCGACCGAAGATGAGTGGGAAAATACTGACGACTTTCCGGGACAGCTCGCTGTAGATGTCTACGAAACAGCCGATAAATTAGTGGTTAAGGCGAGGACTGCTGGCATTTCTAAGTCCGATCTTGATGTTAGCATTTCTGACAATATCTTAACCATTTCTGGCGTCTTGTCTGGTGGTGAAGACGAGCAAACGACGCGTTGGCATATTCAGGAATGTTATTGGGGTGAATTTTCACGAACAATTGCTTTGCCAGTGCAGGTGCGTGAAGATGAGAACAGCGTGAAAGCCGAGCTCAAAGATGGCGTACTAACGATTTCTTTTGAGAAAGAAAAGGTTGAAGCGCCAAAGAAAATAGAAATTCAATAAATAAAGGTTTTTTCGGGTCATAGTAAACGGAGCTGTCTTTGGACAGCTTTGTTTGCTCGGTTTGAACATAACAAAAAACAGCCCCGAAGGGCTGATTTTTTAACCGTTATTCTTAATGATATTAAGAATAACGAAGTTGACGATGGCGAATGCAAGTACGCAAACGACAAGTCCGATAACGCCGTAAAGAATGGTGTCTTTTGCTTTCTTAACTTTGGCAGCATCACCAGATGAGGTCATATAGCTGACGCCACCTAGAATGATAACAACCACAGCGACGATACCAAGTACGGCGATGATGGCATTGATGATGCCGGTAATAATGGTTACTAAATCGCCATCGTTATCGCCTACAGTGTTTACGTCTGATGCGGCTGCAAATATAATATCTTTCATTTATTATCCTTTATCTTACTTGATTATATTCTATAACGTTTTTAATTAAAAATCAATAATTTTTTTAGATTGACTGTTGCTGGGAGCCGTTATTGGTGCCATTATTAGTACCGTTGTTTGTGCTATTGTTGCCAGAGCCGTTGCCATTGATGATGCCGATAGCAAAGTTGACGATGACAAATGCTAGTGCGCTGACAACAAGACCGATTGCGGCGTAAAGAATGGTTGATTTGGCTTTTTGGATTTTAGCGGCTTCGCCATTGGAAGTTATGTAATCGATGCCACCTTTAACGATGAAAATCACTGCCACTAACCCAAGTACGGCAATTACGCCACGGATGATGTTGGTAATGACGTCTTGAACAGAAGTGGCTGGAGAGGCGCCGTCACAGCCGGCGGCTTGACGGATTGCTTCTGGGACTTCTGGATTACAAGCGTCGTCGGCGGCGTAAGTGGGTGCGGTACAAAGGGTGATTAGGCTAAAGCTGGCGAGAATAGCCAGAAAAATTTTTGCTAGTTTGTTCATGATTCTATTTCCTTTCTAATAATTATTTGTGCAGTCGACTGCGGTTTTTGTGATTCGCGAATGAGGTTGGAGACGAAAGCGGTAGCGATTTCGGCGAGAGCCACGATAACGAGACCGATGAGGGCATAAAGAATGGTAGTTTTGGCTTTTTGAAGCTTATTAGCGTCGCCGGTGGAAGTGATGTAGCTAATGCCGCCGATGACTAAGAATACTGCGGCGACTAGACCGGAAATGCCGACTACCCACTGGATAAGATTGGTAACGAGGGTATTAGCATCGATATCGGCGTTTGGAGTGAGCGAGCCATTTTGGCCGAGGAAGGCAATGCGGATGGAGCTTAGGATGATGTTGGCTGATAGAACGATGGCTAGACCGATGAAAGCGTGGATAAGAGTTCTCTTGCCAGCGG
The DNA here is from genome assembly GCA_017512925.1 of Candidatus Saccharimonadota bacterium. Taxonomy (GTDB): domain Bacteria; phylum Patescibacteriota; class Saccharimonadia; order Saccharimonadales; family Saccharimonadaceae; genus Nanosyncoccus. Next base: position 158,671 of record JAFWEN010000002.1, read on the forward strand.
CGGCTTTGCCCGGATCGCCTTCGGAGAACATATATTGGTAGCCGCCATAGATGACGAAGCCGAGGACTAGATAGGCGGCGATGATGGTAAGATCAGCAAGGATGTTGGTTGCAATGATGATGGCGTTGCTTTTGAGGGCGTCTTCGCTATCAATCTCGGTGGTACCGCAGTTCCATGGTTTAAGGCCGAGGAGAATGTCTGAACAATTGTTATTTGATCCGTAGCTTTCGGATGATTGGTCAGTAGTCTGGCTAGTATCATTTGGCTTTTCTTCGTTGAGTAGCTTTACTTCGGCATATGTAGATGCGGAAGTAAATAGCGAAAATGAGAGAACTGTAAAGAGAGTCACAGTGAGAAATTTGATAAATTTTGTTTTCATTGGATGGTCCATGATTAATTTTAGTTTTATTTTATCATATTATGGTCGGAACAGCAAAGGAAAAAAGATGTGATTATACTTGACAAAAACGCTTATGCGTGCTATAATTATCGTACGCCTGAAATGGGAGGCGTTTTTACTATGTTAAGAGAAAAATACCCGAAAAATAGGCTGGTAAAGGCAGTTTTTGCTGTCTTTTTGGTATTTATGAGCATCTTTTCAACGACTTTGTCAAATGTAGTGAGCGCTCCCGTATATGCAGAACCAGTAGAAGAGATAATTGAAGAGACGACTGATGAAATAGAACCGGTTGTGGAGGAGACTGCTGAAGAAACAGAGCAAGTAACAGAGAAAAGCTCGGCGGAAGGAAAAACTACAACTAACGGTGCTAGCTGTAAAGATAGTCTTGGTTCGGTGGGTTGGTTGGTGTGTCCGGTGACTGGTGTAATATCAAAAGCTGTGGACACGATGTACAATTTGATTAGAGATATTCTGATAATTAATCCGGTAGAGATGAAAGATGGGCAGCCAGTCTATGAAATGTGGAAATATTTTAGGGCTATCACGAATGTGGTGTTTATTATATTCCTGCTAATTGTGATTTATTCTCAGATTACTGGGCTTGGTATTAATAACTATGGTATAAAGAGGGCTTTGCCGAAGCTAATTGTGATGGCGATTTTGGTGAACCTGAGTTTTGCGATTTGTTCGATAGCGGTGGATGTATCGAATATCGTCGGCAATAGTCTTAGAAGCGTGTTCGAGAATGTGGAAGCGACATCGATTGCGACGATGAATTGGGATAGATCTGCCTATGGTTTGCAAATGGCCGAGATGTATGATGCACTGGCTGGCGGGATTGCGATTGGTGGAATAGCGATTGCATTTAATCCGGGTTCGATTTTTATGTTGATACCGGTGGCGTTAGGGGCAATCGTGGCGGTGATATCGGGTTTAATTACAATTGCATTGAGGCAAGCGGTGGTGGTGCTGCTCATTATGGTGGCACCGCTAGCAATGGTGGCGAATATTTTGCCGAATACGGAGCCGTTGTTTAAAAAATGGAAGAGCTTGCTAATAAAGATGCTAGTGTTTTATCCGATGTTCTCGGTGTTGTTTGGAGCATCACATTTAGCTGGTTTTGCGATTATTGCGAGCGCAAAAGATGGATTTGGACTATTACTGGGTATTGCAGTGCAGATATTCCCATTGTTTTTCTCGTGGAAGATGATGGAAATGTCTGGAACTATTCTTGGAACGATCAATTCCAAATTGCGGGGTTTGGCGGACAAGCCACTTTCGGCGAGCCGTGGTTTGGCGGAGTCGTACAAGAACTGGGCAAATGCGAAACAGCTAGAAAAGAGAGATCCGTATGCTTTGCCGACTAGATTAAAACAATTTGTATCTGACAGAAAGATAAATCGTGAGAATGAGACGAAGGAAATGATGAATACGGTTGTGAACCGTGGTTTGGCTTATGGGGCTAAGAGGAATTTTGATGAGAAGGGTTTGCCGACTAAAGAAGGCGAAGAGGCATATGAGCGTATTAGTAGGAATTTGAGGTATACGGATATTATAACGCGTGACAAGAATAATATGAATAAGGGACTAGGTCAGCTAGAGGCGGTAAAGAAGTATGGTACTGCTACTCAGAAGGCCAGACTTAGTGCGCTTGATAAAGAAACAGCAAAGCAGAGTGACTTGCTAAAAGCGGAGATAGCGCGTGGTGAATTGATTGACTATAGGAATGCGATGGGGTTCTATAATCGTATGGAAAATGCCATAAATGTTCATATGGATGAAGAAAATGGATATATAACCGATCAGAATGGCAATAAGATTGCGCGGACTGATTATAAGTTTCATATTGATCCAAAGAGCCGTGGCGCAATTGAAGCACAGCTGAATCGTTATGATATGTTTAAGGACGTGATGGAAGGCGAGGTGCTGGATACGCAATATGTGGGGGCTACCGCTGCACAGGGTTACGACACTCAGGCAAAGATTATATCGGCAAAGTTTAATAAATACTTTGATATGTTGCCGCCGACGAAGGATTTGGCTTATCGGATGAAAGAGTTTTCTTTGCTTGGATGGAGCAGTAATGGAAAAGTCAATGCAACTCAAAATATCGATGCGATCATTGCGGGTTTGCGGGTGATTAATCAGCGTGGTGATACGGATATCGTGCAAGATATTATGTATGATTTGATGGATAAGAAATATGGTGGTTTGGAGCTTGGTACGCATGCTTCGCAGGCGCTGGCTAGCTTCTTGATGTTTGAAGTGAAAGATAATGACCCGTTCCTCCGGAGATTTGGTAAATACATTAACCTTGAGACGGCTGCGGTTTATAATGATAATAAGCGCAAAGATATGACTGTGACTTATGATGAGTATGTGAAGGGTTACCATGTTGAACCGGATGGTTCGGTAATGTATGCGAAAAAGGGCATGAAAGAGTTGCTAGAGGGTACGTCACTTGAAAATATTGAACGTACGGCGCTAGGCAATTTGGATGAGAGCTTGAAACGGGCGTATGGTTTTGTGCCTAGCGATGATCCTAATAAGCCACAGACGCCATGGGATGTGAAAAAATATTTGAAGAAACGTGAAGAAATTCAGACTGCGTTTGAGCCGGCATTTCTTTCGGCTGGTATGAGATGGATGTCTGGAAGCGAACAAATCAATAGTGGTGTGAAATTCTGGATGGGTTATGAGACGAAACAGAAGACAAAAATGGTAAATATTAATGGTAAGAATGTAAAACAGGTTGTGACGGATAAAGACGGTAATCCAATTTATGAGATGAAGCCGGTGTGGGAGAGTAAAGATTATGCGGGACACGAAGATGAAGTGAAGAAGTACTATCAAGATAGAGCGATGGCATTCTGTAAAGATCAGACTACTGGTCAGATTCTTGGGATGAGAACTGATTTCCGTGATCCGTTGGTGGAGCATTTGTTGAATGAATACCTGGAAGGTGATTCGGCTGAAGAGCCAAACGCTAATCGCTTGCAAGAATATAATGCGAAATATAGTGATATACAAACTAGGTATGCTAATTTGCCACCAGATGAAGCAAAGGAAAAGAGAGAGAAGGATATAGTGAAGTTGAAGAGGGAGTTTTCTGGTCGTCAGTTAAGGAAGATTTTGGACGATACTGGCAAGTTGAAACAGATTTACCAAACGCGTACGAGTGGTACTGCGGTGAATGCAAAAGACTGGTTGCGTAAGATGGTTGGGTTGGACGACGAAGATGGACTGAGAACGCAACTAACGAAGAGTGAACTAGAGAAAACTAAGAATAGAATTGTGGAAGATACGACCAGCACATACTATGCTTATACGCATGATTTGTTAAAGAGCTATTTTGGCGATGATGCTTTGATTTTGAAAAAGTATGAGAAGATATTTGGAGAAAAGAAATTTCAAGACGATCTCGCTAATGAGGAAAAATTGCCGAGAGATCACCGGATGTTTTATAATGCAAAGAACACGAAACTTTATAACGACTTGATGGGGATTTTAAATAGTTAATAATCATCGAATGCGATTGCGTTTATGATATAATATATATTATATGGCGCAATATAAGGTACCTCAAGACGTTGAGGCGGATGATAAGTTAATCGGGCCGTTTAGTTTTCGGCAATTTGTTTATCTTTTGATTGCTGGTGGGTTGATTGCGTTGGCGGTGGCTTTGTTTCAGCTATTTCCGTTGCTTGCGATAATACCGGTGCCGTTTATTTTGTTGCTGCTAGCATTGGCTTTACCTTTGAAGAAAGACCAGCCGATGGAAACATATTTGGCAGCGTTGGTATCATTTTATTTGAAACCGCGAAAGCGAATTTGGGAGCCGGGGCAAAGAGAGGCTACGATTTTGATTACGGCGCCGAAAAAAGTGGAAGAGAAGCGAGCGCGTGATTTGTCGCAAGAGGAAGCGACGCACCGGCTTTCGTTCCTGGCGGATATCGTGGATACGGAAGGATATGCGATTAAGGGGGCTGGGAAGAATTCGATGCGAGAAGATTTGATTGCGGAGGCGAATGCGACGACGGATATGTTTGATGCGTATAATTCGAATTTAAATAGGGTGATAAATGAAGATAAAATAGAGCGACATAATGATGCAGTGCGTGAAATGCGAGAGGCGATAAATAGGAGCGAACAGATTGGTGGCAATGCGGCAATAGTGGGAGCGAGTGGAACGGTGATAGAGAGGCCGGTGGAACCGAAGTCGGTAGAACCTAGACCAGCAGAACCTAAACCAGCAGAACCGAAATCAGCGGAACCGGTGTCAGAGCCAAAAACGCCAGCGCCAACGCCAGTGAGTTTGTCTGGAATAATGAGTGAAACGATTGTGAAGCCGGATTTGGTGACGGAACAGATGTCTAATAAACCGGTGCAGAAAAAGTCTGAAGTGCCAAAGGCTCAGCCGAGGATGGTGGAACTGGCAAACAATGCTGATTTTTCAGTTGCGACTATCGCGAAACAAGCTAATCGTATAAAAAGAAAGGAAGATGGCGAAGTGTTTATTTCGCTACATTAAGATATGGAACCACAACAAATATTACCACAACAACCCATGCAACAGCCGATGCAACCGCAGCAGATTTTGCCACAACAACAAAATGTTATGGGACAAGGGAATGCGAATGCGCAGAATATTGGGGCGGCAGCGATGACCGCACAGGCGGTAGCGCCAATTTCGCCGAACAAGGAATCGCCCACTTCGACACAATCTACTTTGTTAATCTCTGAGTTGAGGGATAATGTAGTGATTATGAAAGACGGCTCTTTTAGGGCGGTAGTGGCTTGTAAGTCGATTAACTTTGATCTCATGAGCGAAGTAGAACGAGAAGCGGTGGAATATTCGTATCAGAATTTTTTGAATTCACTGAAATTTACTACGCAAATCTTGATACGTTCGCAGAGAGTAGATATTGGACCATACATTGAAAGACTTTCTGAGATTAGGCGTAATAACGACAATATGTTGCTGGGTGTGCTGATGGATAATTATATTAATTTCATTGATATTTTGGCACAAGAAGCGAATATTATGGATAAATCGTTCTTTGTGGTGATACCATATTATACTTCGCCGGAGGCGGAGAAAGGTTTGGAGCAGACAAAGAATTTCTTTAAGTCGTTTTCTAAATCTAAGGGGCCGGTGGTGACGAAAATTGATCGCAATACCTATGATAAGGCGATGACGGAAATAAATAACCGAATTGACTCGGTGATTTCTGGGCTGTTTCAGATTGGTATTCATTCGGTGAGGCTCAATACTAAGGAATTGGCTGAGTTGTATTATAATTTCAACAATCCAGATACAGCGGTGAGGGAACCGTTGGTGGATTTTAGCAAACTTGCGACGATGTATGTAAAGAAAGGTGAACCAGATGCTAATAATGGAGGGCAAATGTAATGGGTAGAAAGAAAAAACAATTAAGTCCAGCTGAAATTGCCGCGCAAGCGGAGGCGATGGAGCAGGCAGAAATTCAAAGAGCGTTTGAGCAGGGTACGAATACCTTGCGCGATTTGATTTCGCCGGCGGCGATTGAGATTCATTCGGATTATTTTAGGCTAGGGAATAAGTATGGTCGGACGTTGTACGTGTATGGATATCCGAGAACTTTGTTTACGGGCTGGATTTCACCGATTATTAATATGGATGAAGTGATTGATGTGTCGATGTTTATCTATCCGGTAGAGTCGGCGGTAGTGATGAAGAACCTGCGGACGAAAGTGACACAGCTTGAAGCGTCGATGAATTTGAATGCTGAAAAAGGTAAAATTCGTGACCCAGAACTAGAGGCGGCGATTAGCGATGCGGAAGAATTGCGTGATCAGTTGCAGGTGGGGGCGGAGAGGTTTTTCCGGTTTGGGCTATATGTGACATTATGGGCAGATTCTTTGGATGAGTTGAAATTTGTGCAACAGAAGATTGAGACGATTTTTGGGCAGCAGATGATTTTCTCAAAGGTGGCAAATTCGCAACAAGAGCAAGGGTTAAACTCGGCGATGCCACAATGTACGGATCAATTGCAGATTAGGCGTAACATGAATACTGGGGCGATTTCGACGTCATTCCCGTTTACGTCGGCGGATTTGACGCAGGATAAAGGGATTTTGTATGGCATCAATATGCATAACAATGGCTTGGTGATATTTGACCGGTTTAGTTTGGAAAATGCGAACATGGTGGTATTTGCGAAGTCTGGTGCTGGTAAGTCGTTTGCGGTGAAACTGGAAGCTTTAAGGTCGATGATGGTGGGGAGTGAAATTGTAATTATCGACCCAGAAAATGAGTATCAGAAATTGTGCGATGCGGTGGGCGGATCTTATGTGAGATTGTCGCTAAATTCGGATGTGAGAATTAATCCGTTTGATTTGCCGAAGGTGGTGGATGCGGAGGATGCAAATGATGCTTTGCGCGCGAATTTGGTGACTTTGCATGGGTTGTTTAGGCTGATGCTAGGGGGAAATCAGGCGACGGCTGGCGGACAAGTGGTGCCGGCGTTAACGGCAAACGAAGAGGCGGATTTGGATCAGGCGCTCATTGATACGTATGCGCGGGCTGGAATTACATCCGATCCGTTGACGCATCAATCTACGCCGCCGACAATTATGCATTTGTATGATACGCTACTACATATGGGTGGGTCAGGGCCGTCACTAGCACAGAGGCTACGTAAATATACGACGGGTACGTTTGCGGGGATTTTCTCACAACAGTCCAACGTAGATATTAATAACCAGATGGTGGTGTTTAATATTCGTGATCTTGAGGATGAGCTTCGGCCAGTGGCGATGTATATTGTGTTGTCGCATATTTGGAATGTGGTGAGAGCACAGCAGAAGAAGCGCCTCTTGATTGTAGATGAGGCGTGGCAGTTAATGCAATTTGAGGATTCGGCGAATTTCTTGTTCTCGCTAGCGAAGCGGGCTAGGAAGTATTATCTGGGTCTGACGACGATTACGCAGGATGTGGAAGATTTTATGAGCTCAAAGATGGGACGTGCAATTGTGGCGAACTCGTCGATGCAGTTATTACTGAAGCAATCTGCTTCAGCGGTGGATGTATTGTCTGATGTGTTTAAGTTGACTGAAGAGGAAAAACGCAGATTGGCGAATTTCCCGGTGGGACAAGGATTGTTCTTCGCAGGGCAAAATCACGTGCATATTCAGGTCATTGCAAGCGAGACTGAAGAAGGCTTAATCACGACGAATCCAGCGGCGCAGCAATAATGTGATATAATTGTAGTATGAAGTTTTTGCGCAAGGTTGGTTTGATGGTGGTGGGTTTTTTGATGACTCTAGCACCAGTAAACACGGCGTTTGCGGCTTTGACTGAGTCGCAGTTGAATTTTTATGCGCAGAATAATATTTTGTTTTATGATCCGGGAGGGTGTTTTTCCGGGAGTGCGTTTGGAGGAGGTATGGCTCATCTTGATGGGGATACTGTACCCGCAAAAGTCGTGAATTATTTAAATGGGAATAATCCATCAGGTTTTACTTTGCCGGCGAATGCGATAGCTGGTATTTTGGCGAATTTTCAGGGAGAGTCTGCTTTTAACCCATTTAGGTTTGAAGGGGATGCCTATACTTTAACCAAGGGCTATGGTATCGCACAGTTTACTCCGGCAACTAAGATTACAGAGAGGCTGCAGAGTGATTCGCGTACCTCGGGCTATTTTAACCAATATTTTGACGTGAGCTATTCATCGACTAATGGCGAGACTGGCTATCCTAACAAAACAGTTCCAGAAGAGGTTTTGAACTCTTGGCTTCTTGTTCAGCTCGATTATTTCTTTGGTCCTAGTAGCGAGTTTGAGAATACTAGGATTGGCAGCTATAGACATATGGGTGGAGAAATGGGATTGCCGTATATTTCCGATAGTATGAATGTCCATCAAGCAATGGCGGCGGCACAATCGCCTGAAGATGCTGCGAGAATATTTGTTTGGATTATGGAGAGACCTGCCGATAAAGAAGGGGCTGTTAATAGGAGAGCTTCAATGGCGAGAGAATGGTATGGTAAAATTACTAGTGGCGGGGAATCATATTCTGGTAGTGGAGGGAATACGTCTCAATCAAGTGGAAGCGTAATGATTATAGGTGATTCGATTACTGAAGGTAGTAAGAGCCAGATTGCCGCAAAAATACCTGGAGCAAAGATAGACTCAAAGGTTGGAAGGCATTTTAGTGAAGGTCTTTCTATTCTGAAACAGGCGGCGAGTAGCGGTTCGCTTAGTGATGTTGTGATTTTTGCGTTAGGTACAAATGATGCTGGTGGTGTTACTAGTTCTATGGCGGAAGAGGTAGTGAATATTGTTGGGAAAGATAGGAAAGTTATCTTTGTAACTAACCATACGCTTAAGGCGGATTATACATCTAATAATAATGTGTTCTCAAAGATGGCTAGTAGTTATTCAAATGTTAGTTTGGCTGATTGGAAGGGGGCAATATTATCAAAAGAGAGTCAGTATCTCGCGGCTGATGGTATCCATCCGAATGAGGCTGGTAGAGAACTATTTGCGAGTTTGTTAGCAAATGGTGGCTCTTTTGCTGCAGCGTCTGGTTCCTATCCGGTTTGCAACACTGCTGATGGTATGATTGGTGAAAATATGTCTGAGGATTTGGCTGAGGCTGTTGTGAGATTTTATAACAGCTCAGAATCCGATCCGTACATGCGTGGATTATTAGGAAAAAATAGCTGTGTGACATTTGTGCATGTATTTCTAAGAAAATTTACGACACTTGGGGCGTCGGTTACATATCCAGGAAATGGGAGAGATACCGCAAGAGCTTTGGCGGCGGCTACGGGTTTGCCCACCAGCTCAACGCCTGTTGCGATTTCTGTTTTTTCGTATGATAGTAATTATGTGATGTGTGGTAATGTTGGTTGCGGGCATACTGGTATAGTGGCAGCAGTCAATGGGGATGATATTATTGTGATGGAGGCTGGATATAAAGGTGGTGTTGGTGGAGTTAGGCATGTTAAGGCAAGCGAATTTCCTAGTGGAACATTGTTTGTAAATATTAATAGCGTAATTGATAGGGATGCGTTAAATAGCGTGGTTGGGAGATAAATGGAAGAAAAGAAATATAAACAAATAAATCCGTTTGTAATTGGTGGAATTATTTTGGCTGTTATCATAGTAATATTGATAGTTATTTCCGTTGTTAATATTTTTCATACTAATCCATATGGCGAGTCAATAAAAATTGATAATTTTTCTTATTATTTTGGTGGGGTATCGCAGGACAGAAGAGACCAAATTGAGCATAATTTGTACGAACTTGTGATTTGGAACGGAGCAAGCGCTGATGGCGTACCAAAATCTGGGGCGATGGTGAGAGATGGAACTGCTACTTATAATTATGAAAAGGATAATGATTTATATAGGGGTGAATTTGTTGTTGATATTGCAACTTTAAAGGAGTCTTACAAGGTATCTTTTATTAATCCGTCTGACAGAAGTCCAGCTAAAGATGTGAGCTATCAAGTTAATATTACGTGTGTTCCGGGATCTTTGCAAATATATGATTTTTATAATTGCAGAGATATGTTTACAGATAATGTGTCATGGGGTAATGAATATCAACTGGACTATACTTTTGGTACGAATACGTCTTATAGAATACGTCAAATTTTGAATAAGTCTGTGCTTGAAACGAAAGCGGAGTATAATGTAGCGATAGTTGATGAAACGAGCATGGAGAAGATATTGAACACGCCAGATAATCAATATCGTTTTAAAGTGGATATTGATGGCAAGTATACGATGTCTGTAATTGTGAGAATGGATTTATTATATGGTAAAGAGTATATAGCGATGTATGTGGATATGGATGGTAAAAAAACTGGTTATCTATGGAATACTGATGATAAAATGAAGAATGAGTTGACGGATTGGATTATTGATCAGTCCGGGTTGCAGGAACTAGATATAACTTTTATTCCGACAGAGGACAGTTAATTAGCACTCTTGCTTTTTGAGTGCTAGTGGTTTATAATGGGAGTATTATGGCAGCGAAACGTGATTATTATGAGGTTCTTGGGGTAGGGAAGAATGCCTCTGATGATGAAATAAAGAAGGCTTATCGTAAGCTGGCGGTGAAGTATCATCCAGATAGAAATCCTGGTGATAAAGAAGCAGAGGCGAAGTTTAAGGAGATTAATGAAGCGCATGAAGTCTTATCTGATAAGCAGAAGCGGGCGCGCTATGATCAATTCGGTCATGCTGGCGTAAATGGTGGGGCGGCTGGATTTGATGGAAATCCGTTTGGGGGCGGAGCTGGTGGATTTAATTATAACGGGCAGACGTTTAACTTTGATTTTGGTGGGGCTAGTGGTAGCATATTTGACGATATACTTGGGAGTATGTTTGGATTTGGGGGGGCGGCTAGGCGGCCACGCCGAGGGGCGGATTATCAGACTTCGGTGACGATTAGTTTTGAGGATGCAATTTTCGGAACTACGGTAAAGGTGAGTGGTGAGGGAAAAGAACTTAAAGTAAAGATACCAGCTGGTATTGATGATGGGATGTCTGTTCGGTTACGTGGTAAGGGCGGTCCAGCGCCAGAAGGTGGGGCGGAACCGGGTGATTTATATGTACGCGTGAGAGTGAAACCACACAAACATTTGACGCGTGAAGGAGCGCTGATTCTATCAGAAGAGAGAATTGATATGGTAGATGCAGCGCTAGGTTGCGAGGTGGAGGTTGAAACCGTGGATGGTCCTATACGTATGAAGGTGCCGGCGGGGACGCAGAGTGGAACGCCGTTTAAGTTGTCTGGGCATGGTGTACCATTTAGGGCAGATGGTGATAGGGGTCCACATATCGTGACGATTTTGGTGGAGACGCCGAAGAATTTGTCTAGAAAGCAAAAAGAACTTTTGGAAGAATTTAAAAAATCGAAGAAAAAAGGTTTTTGGCGGTAGTTTTGTCACTGTTTTTGTGGTATAATAGAGATGGAAATTTAAATTTGATGTTATTTGTTAACCCGCTGGTATAGAGAAAAATACCAGCAAAAACAATTAGAAAGGGAATATGGAAATAGTAATTCCGATTATTGCCGCGGTAGTGGGCGTAGTTGCTGGCGCGGGAGGAATTTTTGCTTATAACAAGCGAAAAGAAAACGGGGGTAAAGATAAGGCTGATGATTTGGTGCGTAAAGCGAAGCGTGAGGCGCAGGATATTGTGTCTAGCGCGAAACGCGAGGCGGCAGATATTGCAGAAAAAAGTCAGAATGAAGAAAATGAGCGGCGCAAAGAGTGGAAGCGCACGGAGAATCGTTTGGCGGAGCGCGAGACGACGCTGGATGCGAAGTTGGATCAGCTAGAGAAGAAGTCTGACAAGTTAGTGCGTGAAGAAAAAGAATTAGAGGAGCTCAAAAGCGAAGTGCGAGAAATTCGTGACAAGCAGCATGATAAGCTGGAAAAGATTGCGGGGCTGTCTAAGACCGAGGCTCGCGATAAGTTAATGAAAATGACCGAGAATGATATTAAGCAGGATTTAGTTGGTTTGGTTGCGAAACAACAAAAAGAGATAAAGCATGACATTGATGAGACTGCGCAGGCGATGCTTCTCACAGCGATGGAGAGGATGTCTTCGGAAGTAACTGCAGATAGAACGGTAACGGCTTTGAAACTTCCGGATGATGATATGAAGGGGCGTATTATTGGTAAGGAAGGGCGTAATATTCAAGCTTTGCAACGGGCGACTGGTGTAGATATTTTAGTGGATGATACGCCTGGTATGGTGGTGTTATCTTCGTTTGATCCGATTCGTCGTCAGGTGGCGAGATATGCTTTGGAGCGCTTGATGAAAGACGGTAGGATTAATCCGTCGTCGATTGAAGATGCGGTAGCGAAGGGTGAACGCGAAATTGAGAAGGAAGTGGTACGAGCTGGCGAAGATGCAGTGCGTGAAGTTGGTCTAGTGGGGATTCCGCGCGAATTAGTGCATCTACTTGGTGAACTGAAGTTCAGGACTTCGTATGGACAGAATGTGTTGTTGCACTCGGTGGAAATGGCGCATGTAGCAGGAATGATTGCAGAGGAGATTGGTGCAGATAAGCGAGTAGCAAAGACTGCGGCACTGCTTCATGATGTAGGCAAAGCGGTGACACATAAGATTGAGGGTAAGCACGCTGAAATTGGTGCGGAACTTGCGAAGAAATATGGCATGCCGGAGCCGGTAGTGCACGCAATGGCGGCGCACCATGACGACATTGAGCCGACTACGCCAGAAGCGATTATCGTGAAGATTTGTGATGCGATGAGTGCAGCACGTCCAGGTGCTCGCAATATTTCTGCGGAGAATTTTGCAGAGAGAATGCGTGATTTAGAAAATATTGCTACTTCGTTCCCAGGGATTGATAAGGCTTATGCAATTTCAGCTGGTCGTGAAATCCGAGTGATTGTGGAGCCGAAGCAGATTGACGATTTGTCTGCACTCAAGCTAGCGCGTGATATTGCGAATAAGATTGAAGCAACGATGAGTTATCCTGGTGTGATCAAAGTGAATGTGATACGGGAGACGAGAGCAGTAGAGTACGCAAAGTAAAGATTTGTGATATGAAAAATATCCGAGTGTTTGCTTGGATATTTTTTTGATTAGTTTAGGATGGCAATGCCGCAGTTTAGGTAGGCTGCGAAAGTGCACCAAAGAAGATATGGGAGAAGCATCCAAAAAGCTGGTTTGGAGATTTTGTAGGTTTCAACCATCAATGCGATGATGATAGCCCACATGATAAGGAGCCAAACGAAGGCAACCCAGAACCAATCAAGGGTGAAGAAGAGTGGAGTCCAAGCGAAATTGAATAAAAGTTGGACGCCATACAAAATGAGAGCGATTTTGGCAGTTTTCTTAGTCTCCTTTTTATTGGAAAGATAGCCTTTTGTCCAAATAAAATAACTAGATAAACCCATTAGGGTATAAAGAATTGTCCAGGCGACTGGAAATAACCAAGCGGGTGGTGCGAGAGGTGGTTGGTTAAAGGTGTTGAATTTAGTCATGGCGTCACGAGTGAATAGGGAAATAATAATTCCACCACCGAGTGGGACGGCAATACTTAGAGCGATACACCAGATTTTGCCCCAAATGGTGGATTTTTTGGTTTGTTTTGAAACTTTTGAGGATTTTTTTGAAGTTTTTGACATCACAAATATTCCTATATTAGTTATGTTATTTTTATTGTAACATAGAATTGTGGTTTAGCTATTTTGCCATTCTTCGAATTGGATTTATTGGCAGATTTTGCAAAGGTGGATTGAAGTGTCTTCGGGGTTTAAGGGGGCGCCACAGATGTCGCAAGTGTTGTTATCTACGAATTGACTCATGAGGCGATTATAGCATATTTGTGATAAGATGGAGATATGAAAAGTGCAATTCGGGATTATGATGGGTTTAGAAAAGAGCTCGCTAAATATGCGGACGATGATTACCGAGAGTTTTCGATGAAGGGGATACCGAGTGATAGACCGTTTGTGGGCGTGAGAATTCCGGTGGTGAGAGAAATAGTGAATTGTATCGCGCCTGAATATTATGAAGAGTTCTTGAAGGTGGAGCCGGTGGCGTTTGAAGAGGTGCTAGCAAGGGGCTTTTTGATTTGTAAGCTATCATATGATGAAATGCTTCTATGGTTTGATTCGCAGGTTTCGTACATTGATGATTGGGCGAGTTGTGATACGTTTTGTTCGGCATTAAGAAAATTAATACATGCGCACTTGGATGAATTCTTGGAGCTAAAGGTCGAGAGGTTACTTGACGATTCGCATGAATATGCGGTGAGAGCTGGATTGGTTTTATTGAAATGTGCATATGTGGATTTTGGTCATCTTCAAGTGATTTTTGATAAGACGGATAAATTGGCATTGAGGGAAGAATATTATATTAGAATGGCGATAGCATGGTTGATGGCAGAGTGTTTTATTAAATTTCCTGAGGAAACTTTGGGATTCATGCGAGTGTCGCGGCTACCAAAGTGGACTTACAATAAAATGATTTCTAAGATCTGTGATTCGTATAGGGTGGATTCTGAAATGAAGGAAGTAGTAAGAAGAATGAGAAAAAAGTAAAGGAGATAAAAAGAAGGTGATGCAATTTGACGTTTTATATGAAATGGAGTTATACTGGATACGGGTACTTCATGAAAGATTGGTATAAGAAATATCTAAAAAATAGTCTGAAGTTAGAGAAATGGCAATGGGCGGGGATAATGATGCTACTGGTTGTGTTCGCTGGATTTTTTGGTTGGTTGTATGAATTTATCTTCTATTATTTTGACGGCGGAAAGGGTGAATTTTATATGCAGGGAGGGAATTTTTTGCCGTGGATTAATATTTATGCGATTGGTGCAGTACTGATTGTGGTTTCGTGTTGGAAATTGAGAAAGTGGCCGTGGGCGGTGTTTTTGTTGTCTATGGTAGTGACTGGTGTATTAGAATTTGTGGCTGGGTGGCTGGTGTATACAATAGGGAATGGAACGAGGTATTGGGATTATAACGTGGAAATATTAAACTTTGGAAATATTGAGGGATTTGTGTGTCTACGCTCAGTATTAGTGTTTGGCGTGTCGGCGTTGTTCTTGATGTATGTAATAATGCCGTGGCTTATAAAGTTGTCACGGAAAATGGGGCGACGGGCGTTTCTGGCGCTGGCGATTTCGTTATTCGCGATTGTGATGGTGGATGAGATTTATAATTTGTTAGCATCAAAAGTGTTTGGCTGGCCGGATGCGATGGAAATTTATCGGGCGGCGGGGCTGAAGTATTTGGGGGATTAGTAGAGGTGCGTTGCAGTATACTGGGGTAGTATGTGTGTGGTTTGATGATGAAAAGTTTGAAACGTTGGAGTTTTGGTCTAAGATGTGACTTTTCAAAATTCGCGAAGTGTGGTATAATAATTGGAGTGAGCGGGCCGGTAGCTCAGCTGGTTAGAGCACGAGCCTCTTAAGCTTGGTGTCGTGGGTTCAAGTCCCACCCGGCTCACCAGACCGAGATTTCTCGGTCAAACGCCCAAGAACTAGTGGTTCAAGAGGTTTCTTCCATCTGTAAGAGACCTCATTTTTGTTGCTTATTTCTAGGTTCGTAAATAGATTTCGGGCCAATTGGTCCTTTTGCCAAGAATCGCCACTTTTCATCTTATCTACCAGAGAATCTAGCTGGTTCGTAAGTTCTTCCAAAATTTCTTGGACTTGGTCCGGATCGAAGATTTTAGTTTCGATTTCGCCACGTTCTACTTGCAAGGCGGAAATGTCCTCGCGGCATTCTTCCAGTTGTTCTTTTACCATCTTTTTCGCTTCGGCTGGTGCATTGCTTCCTAAATCGATGAAAGCCTGCGAAAGCTCGTCTTGGCGGCGCTTCTTGGCTTTAATTGCGGCGTTAACGCGCAGCTTTTCTTCTATCAACTTGTTATGGCGGTGATTGATATAATCGGTTAAGTGATTTTGGATTTTCTCGACATCCTTTTTCGTAAAATGTAACGCTTCGAGTGTTTCATAAATGTCATTTAGGATATATTGCGCACGGATATTCTTTTGTTTACGCTCGCATTCTGGATTACCGCAACGGAAGTAGAGGAATTTCTTGCCACTTCTGACGGTCGAGCGCGCTACGTGCATAAAATTGCCACAGACGCTACACTTGACGAGCTGGCGAAACGGAATAAACACTTTGTCGTCCTTGGCTTTGACGGAAGCGGTAGGGATTTTCTTAATTTTGCGGCGGCGCGCTTGCACTAAACCAAATTCTTCTTCAGTTATCATTGGCTGGAAATCTGGTAGGATTTCTCGTAAATCTACTCTCTGTCCGCCTTGAACGAGAACACCATAATAGAACGGATCGCTTAGAATTGTGCCGATTGGCGATTCGCTATCGTAGACATTAATGCGCCGAACGTTTTTATTCTTGTGCGTGAGTTTTGTCATACGGTGAACATCGTTTTGGCGCCAAAAGGCAACGATATCGCGTTGGCTGTAGCCTTCCAAATACATATCGAAGCCGCGCCTAATAAATGCGAAGTTATCATCTGGTTTGTAAAAGCCAGTCACCTCATCGCGATTATAGCCCCACTTTGGCATGCCGCTAGATTTGCCTTGAGCAAGGTTAGAGTCAACACCGCGCTGAACGCTTTCGGAAAGATGTTCTGAATACTGCTTAGACATTGCGAAAACGATATTGAGAAGTAGCTTCGTGTTTGAATCATTGCTAAAGTTGAACATTGGGAATTTAAGGTCTTTAATAATCCCGTTATCGACCATATCTACAATCATTCCGGCTTCGAGCGAGTTTCTGGCTAGGCGGTCTGGATGCCATGTCAAAATTCCATCGTATTTGCCAGCTTCAATATCTTTTAGCATTTTCGAGAAAATCGGACGCTTGCCCGAGATTTTGGCAGAGTGCGATTCTTTTAAAATATCCACGACTACCAAGCCGTGGCTTTCGGCAAAGCCGATGCAGTCCTTAATTTGGTCTGGAAGTGATTTAGCTTGCGCTCCAACATCCTCAGAAGATTTACGAGCGTATAAGACATATCTAAGCAAGGGCTTTCCGCCGTTCTCTTTGGCCAGCTCCGCAATTGACTTGCTTTTCATAGAAATTATTATATCATAACAGAGGTAAAAACGCTATACCTATGGCACTTGGCTTTGTTCGTATACAAAAATCTCCGGTCGCGATTCGTAATCTAGCCGGAGATTAGTTTATTTTAGTAATAGAATTCGACCTCGCCATTTTTGCCCACCGATTTCCATTGATTTTGTGTTATGCGTTCTGGCGTAACTTTGATATCTTTTAGAACGTTAAATAAACTGGCGATAGCTGTGGATGCTTCTTTGTTCTCGTCCATAAAGAACTCCTTGCGTAGCCCTCTCGGGCCTTAGTGACGCAACTTATCCCGCAATTTGATAAATGCGTGTATAAACAAAAAATGCGAACATTTTATTGCCGCATTGCTCGGGCTTCGAGAGCACATCTAACTCGAAGTTAGTTCTATTATACCATGAATGGTTCGCTTTTACGTGATATAATTTAAGAGAAGGATAAATATGCAGACATATTTAGATGGTAAAACAATTAGTCCATTTTCTATTTGCTCGATCCCGATAGATATAGAGGTGAGAAATAAAATGTCCGATTCCGAGGAGTATCTTTATATTGCCTCTGCGACCGGCTTCTTAGTTGATGTTGAGGGAAAACTTTTCCTAGTGAGCAACTGGCACGTTTTTAGTGGCCATGAATTTAATAACGCATACACGGATCTTGTTAAAGAGCCGCATGGCGCCTTGCCCGAAAGAATTACTTTGCATGGTTTAGTGAAAGAGCAACGCGTATCTTTGTTGCTTAGTGACACCAGCAACACTCCATTGTGGTCTCACGATAAAGAATCAGCTGTGGATATAGCTGTAATGGAGTTATCTCCCAATAATGCGAACGCTATTAGGAAACTTGGTTGGCATGCTATAAACGAAATTCCGTCACAGGAAGACTTGTTATTAGAAGTTACAGATAGCGTGTTTATAGTAGGATATCCGTACGGAAAGCGAGCTTCAATGGAATACAATGCTATGCCAATTTACAAGAGCGGTTCTATTGCTTCGGAGCCAGCATTATCGTATTTTCCGGGCAGAAAGAGTTTTTTGATAGACAGTATAACCCGACCCGGAATGTCTGGTTCGCCCGTGATAGCGGTTAGTCACAATGGTTACATAAGCGACAAAGTGATATGTATAGACGGTTCTACATACTACAAATTTTTAGGAATATATTCTGGCCGAATTGATGGCGACATGAAGGGTGAATCGTCTCTTGGCATAGTCTGGGATAAATCTTTAATCTTTAAGATTATCGCTGACGAGATAGCTAAAAGGGCTTCTTGAATATAAATAAGTATTCGTGCGCTAGCAATAGAAAATTATACTTGATGCTATTCGTTTTCCAATATCCGGTCGCTCGGCAATTATGCTGTTCTTTCATTATGATTTCTTTTAGCTTAAAGCCGGTATCCTCGAATACTTGCATCGTTTTAAAGCTTAAGGGAATAACGTGACCTTTCGAACGCGTATCGCCCATTAGAATCGCGCAGAACTTACCTTTCTTTAACACTCGGTAGCTTTCGCTTGCGACAGCTTTCATTTGCTCTAAGAACTCATCTACTTTGAAATTTGAAAGGTCAGCCGGTATATCTTGACCCTCGCTATAATGAATAATATTTGCGTAAGGCGGATGCGTGCAAATTAAATCTATGCTTCCATCCGGTATTCCTTTTAGTTTTCGCGCATCTCCCTTACGAACATAAACTTTACCATTTGCGCCGTCATGTTTGAACTTAACCTTTTCTCGGCATCGGTTTAAGGCCTCGTCATTAACGTCTAGACCTAAGATATTTCTATTTAATAGCTTTGCCTCTACCAGTGTAGTTCCACCGCCGGCAAATTGGTCTAATACCATGTCGCCCTCGTTTGAATAACGGAGAAGAATGTTGCGTGGAATATATGGCGACCAATTTCCGCGCCATTTCGCATCGTGGGTAGCCCAGTTGCCACGATTCGGAAAACTCCAAACGCTGGTCATTTCTAACTCGAAATCGTCTGGCGCCCATTTTTTAATGTCTTGAGTATTCATTAGGCCTCTGGCTCCTATCTTCTACCACCGAAACCGGCGGTTGACATTATCTTAAAGATATCTCTATCCACTTCTAGCAATTCCGATATAATATTGCCAAACATATACGCATCCGAACGATTTGTTTTTTCTTGTACGGCGAGAAGTTCCATTAACACATAAAGGAATTCTACATCGTATTCGCCGTAATTGTTTAGTGATTCATATTGCGAGATATCGATGCTCTTTTCGCCATCCAAGATTAGTTTTTCCAAAGTTTCATAGCTATTGTCTTGTAATGGTCTGCATGAATTCCAGCAGTTCTGAATTGCCTCAAGATATTTCCTCGTTAAATCTTCGTTGCCTTGCATTTTCATCAAAATATCTACGGCCCAATGGATGTGCTTTGGGGTTCTGATTCGTGTCCCATCTTTGCGATATTTAATGATAATGTCATATTTCGATAATGTACCCTGAAAAACATAAATAATGTAGTCATCAAAAATAAACTCGATGATGGCCTGCTTAGCCCCCTTGTCGATTGTTTGTGAACCTCTTTGAATTTTCATATTTTACCTCTCTTTAGAAATTTGATATTAATAATTCGTTAATTCTTCCGCGTGCGCTACTATTTCTATTTATCATGCGCGTTGCTGAAACTCGTTTTATGTTTTGTTTTGCATATGCATCGTCAAAAAAGTTATCGTCTTTGTTCGCATTTTTAGGATCGGAGTTGCTAGCAACTATCTTTGCGCCTTTTTTGTCTAACTCCTGAACGAATTTCGCAAGTTCAAGTTGATTTTTATCACTAAACATTCCTTCTGTGTACGACGTAAAGTTAGCGGTTGGGGTTAGGGGGCGATATGGTGGATCGAAATATACGAAAGTTTTGTCGTCGATGAAATCCCCAGATTCCTTATAATCTCTGCATACTATTTTTACGTTTTGAAGTTTTTTAGAAACAGCTTTCAGATTGTTCTCGTTGCAAATGAGCGGATTCTTGTAAGCACCCATCGGGACATTATATTCTCCCTTGCGGTTTACTCGATAAAGGCCGTTAAAGCATGTTTTGTTGAGAAAAATCATTAATGCGGCAAGTTCTACGCCAGATTCTTGTTTGCTTTTGAGCTCGTTAAATCGCGCACGTTTCGCAAGATATGCTTCTTTGCGATTATTATCGTCTAATGCTAGGTAATCGCTCTCAAATCGCCTCAAAACGTCCAATAACGCGTTAATATCGTCGCGAATAATTGAGTATACGTTTATCAACTCGGCATTTATGTCGCTAATGTATACTTCCTGTAACTCGTATTTATTCAAAATATCGAAAAGCACAGCGCCACCACCAACAAAAGGTTCTGCATATTTTGTTATTCTAGTGTCTTTGGCGAATGGATAATATTGTTCAATTTCTTTTAGTAACTGGCCTTTTCCGCCGGCCCATTTCAAGAATGGCTTAGCTTCGTCGCAGATTGTCGACGCATTTTTTATTCTTGCATCAGCTGGCTTGACGGCGTCATATGGAATTATCCATGCATTTCCGACAAACATGGCGCCCATGATGCGACCTTCGGAGCATAAAGTCGCTACTCTCCTTTGGGAGATATCCCACTTTGTTGCTGTTTCTTTTGCTGAAATATAATTCATTTTACCTCGCTTTATTCTAATTATTATTATATTCTAAATCTAGAATAATGCTAGATCTAAAATGAATTATTTTATTCCGGCTATCTTGCGGATATCTTCTACAAACTTCTTCTTGAAATAAAAAGCGTGATTCTTATTCGATACGTAACGTCCGTAAGTATCGGAATAAATCGGGTGATATTTTCCACTTCCATCTTTTGCGTCTTTACTACGAACTTGAATATGCTCGCCATTTGAAGTATGAATAAAGCCGTCTGGGCTTGTTTCGATGTGGCTCTTTAGTTGCTCGCATATAGCGTAATAATCAGCTCTCCAGATATCGACTAAGCTAGCGTATTTTGGATCTGATAAGTCTACATGGATGCTTGGTAAGAATATCCAATTTTCCGGAGAGCCGTCTTTACAGACCGGAACATACAAAATATTATTAATCTTTTTATATAATTTTGTATCCTCGAACTTTTTCTGGGATAATAGTTCGTCAATCATCGCACTAATCTGGGTAATAAAAACTGTTTCTCTAGGATTGCCGTTTGCATTACACTTATTCGTTTTCAATTCGCCATCTTCAAAATCTAAGTCCGAACTTGATAAATTCATACCGAGGGCAAGCTCAAGTAATTGGCCCGTTTTGCCTTTTGCTATGATAATATCTTCCATATCTTCGGGCGAAAATAAATCTTTAAATTTTATCCCGACGAGTTTATTTAGTCTCTCACACGCTTCTTGCAATTTCATGTATTACGCTCCTTTTTAAAATTAATAAATATCCTTAGTATAATTTTAACGCGTGCCAAACGATATGAAAAATGGCTATGTTTTGAAATATTCTATCGTTTTATGTCAAGAAAAATCTTTACATCTGTTCCTTGCACAAAACAGACCGAAACACCGTTTGCGATCAAGTGGATGCATTCTATTGACTTTTTGCTGTTTTATTTCCTAAAATTCGTGGCCGTAACTTGGCGTTATATCTATTGGCTCAGCCCATAACCAGAGCTTCGTTACGGTCCAGCGTCGCACAAAATACATGCGCAAAATCGCATTATTTACGTCGCGGTCATTTAAGGCGCGCGGAATGTAGGCGAGAGAGAAGAAGTATTTATCCTTATCCTCGCCATCGTAATGAATATAGACACGCTTTCCGTAGCCAAAGCGCATCTCTTTATCCCAAGTTCCAAGTAACGTCTCGTCATCAAATTCTCTGAGCGCCCATTTGGCGTCTCTGATATTTGAATCTACTAACTTCATATTCTTTAGATCACCATATTCGCGCGATGATAGAATGCCTTCGTGTTTAATGTAGAGTTGATGAAGCTGCCTGGCGGTCACTTTGATAGGTTCGCCATTTTTTGGCTTTTTGTATATGCGGCGTTTTGCCATATTTTACCTCGTTTCTTTGAGGTTGCGTTATATAGACGGTATGCTTATATTATATCGCACTCATTGACCGAAGAAAATCTTGGGGGTTTAATCATTTCGTAAAGTCAGCAAAATCTTATACTTTCAACCCAAGCTTGTCGAAGAATACTTTATGTCTTATCTTGGCGTCTTTCAATAATTTCTCCCATGTAACGAATTCTATTCTTAAATTAATTTTGTCCCTATCTAGAAACCATCCTTCTCCATCTGGCATTACCGTCATATTTTTTTCATAAACTAACCACTTTTTTACGTCATTGTTGGCACTTGCTATAATATATCCGTAAAATGGCGTTGTTTGCGATACATTGATGTCAAAACCGTTAGGCTGCTTAAGCTTGCCATCTTTAAATTGCAAAACATATCTTACAATTTGCTCTACGGGATCTTCCTCATCGGATTGGCCGATAAAGTCAGTTCTACCAGGTCTTTTAAACTCGAAAATAGTTATTGGACAACTCGAGGACTCTCCGTCTCTATATGAGACTGGATAATGGAAGGCGGCTATATCGGGACGATCGTCGCTTTCAGTAAATCTTTTTTTGTCCGAACTCAAATATTGTGTAAAATTCAGCGACTCATCTATTAGCCAAAGATTGTGCTGTTCATTGGGGATTTCTTCAGAGTCTTTCCTGGTTGGGAAAATTATATCATGCAGTAATTTTTCTTTCTCATATTTTTCCAAATCATTCCATTGCATTGCTTTTTCAAAAAGTTTTAGGGCGGCTTTTCTAAAAATCATGTACTGAATTAAATTACTTTCATCTGTTTCGTTTAATTCTTTTGATAAGTCAGACATTTTTTGAACAAGATTTTCTCCTTTTATGTCTAATTTGTTCAAGATATTCTCAGCTTGGTCACGCCTATTTGAGTCCACTTCGTATTTGACCTTATGCAATTCCGCCTCAATCTCTTCTTCTGATGGATTGATTTTTATCGATTCAAAATTGACTTTATCTAGGTAGTTTCTATACCAGATATTGCGTTCAGCATAGTCTTTAAAAGCCTTTTTCTTATTTTGAAATCTCGTTACAATTGTGTTTTGCATTTTCTTTTTGGCCTCTAAGGCTATAGACTCTTCGATGTCTTTTTTGCCAATAGGGAATTCTAAGTTTGGGGAATTGTCGAAATAAAAATCCGTTCGCTCATTATTAACGTTTTTGTCCAAATATTCGCCATATACGTAATATCTTAAAACATATTTTTGCTGTTTACCGTCTATTTCTTCCTCAAAATCTTCCGCAAATTCTGGGATATAATCTTCCAACTTTGCTTCCGTAACAACTTTATTATTTGCCGTAAGCATAATCCTGCTAACTTGACTATAAACTTTTCTGAGTTTAAAGGCCTTAAAACCAAAATTTTCTTTATCCTTGGTATTTTGAACGTTGACGAATCCTGTATCCACTAAACTGATTTTGGATTCTGCGCCATCGCCTATTTGGTCGTTTAGCACGATTTCATGTTCGTCATCGTGAACCACGATGCGTGGGCAGACGAAATTATCTACCACGAAGTAGTTCAAAATCTTTTCGAGTATTCTGTGCGCAAAGGATTCCGTAGAATCATTGAAGTGTTTTATTGGCCCGCAATATCCCAATAGTGTGATTTTTGATCCCACTGGCATGTTGCCGTCTGATATTTCTATTCGTTCATCTTCCACGATATCATATTTCCTTCCGAATCTAAAAAAGCGACTCTTTAAGCTACCTTTATCGCTAAAGGTGCTTTCTACTGTTACTTCTCGGAAATATTTTATATAAAACATTCTTCCAAGTCCTTTTCCGCCATTGTTTTGTTTTTGTGGGCTATATAATGTATTGAAAGAGTTTCTATTCTCTTCAGTAAAGCCTATCCCATTGTCGCTGATTTCAATTTTGTCTATATCTGGGCACGTGCCGTCTCCAAGATTCAGCTGGTTATTCCTCGTTATATAGATATGTATTTCTCCGTCGAATCGGTTGTCATTCTTTCGACGTGCCTCGATAGCGTCTATAGAGTTAGTGATAGCTTCGACTACGGCATTATAAACAGTTGATTGTTTACCAAAATCTTTTAGATATTTTTCTATATATATTTTCGTAGTTTCGCCGTGGCCATTCATAATATTAATTATACCACGCCTTAACTTGTATATCGACAGACGGCACATTCGTTATAATTTATCTATTAGATGCTACTACTGGTTCGTAATTGTGTTGGTTGTCTTTGGTTTAGTATGTGAAGTCGCTGGGTTTATTGATGATATTGCTTTGGACAAGAATATAGGTCGGTCGCCAGTTTGGGTTTTCAATTATGTAATTAATGGCGCCACAGAGAGGTTCGTAAAGGTTTGGACTTCGCTCACCAAACGAAGATATAACTGAACCCGTCGAAAGGCGGTGTTTTTATTTGTCTGAGAGTAAGTAGCTTTTCTTAATGAGTTCAAATATTAGTCCGTTCGGTAAAGTCCCGTCAAGCCAAATAGTGATCCAGTTGTTCTTATTCATGTGATAAGCCGGGAAGATATGGTCACTCGTTTCGGCGAAGTCATAAGTCTGATTTTTATCGAACTTGAGATTAATAACGTCGATTGCTTTATCTTCTTTTATCCCCAGACTCTTGCTGGATATAGTTGCTACTAATGCAAACCATTTCTTGTTATTGCCATGGCGGAAAACTGCGTAACCTGGATAGCGATCTGGCCATAAGAATTCTGGATTCGCTTCATATTCAGATTTAATATGTTTCACTACTATATTCGCTTGTCTTTTCTCGCTCATTTTTATTTCACGTCAATACTTATTGAGATATTTCCATCATCTAGGCTTGGCAAATTGTTAATATGCCCAATTTTTGAGTAGCTATAACTTGTGTCGAATGACTCGTAGAAGATTACGAGACAGTTATCTCCAAATAGCATCACGTCACCGGCTTCGATATGCTTCGGGCTATAAGTATTTGTTGGTAGAGATTCATCTAAATACGCGTACTTCTCATTTTTATTCAGATCGTTCATCGTGATATCTAGAGGCAATAGTTTAACTAAGGCGGAAGTAGTTGAGTTTTCCTCTAAGTTTATCTCGAGTTTTTCGTTATTAAGGCTTGCGTAGATTTTGGCCATTTTATTCTCCTTTTCATTGTTGTTGGTGATTGAAGTCTCTTGATTTAATTCAGTATTTATATTTGGACTTTTATTATTCATCAGGATTGTCGTAACAATTACTGAGACTGTTACAACAATAAGTATGGGTATGGAAATCTTGAGGTCTTTATCTATTTTAGTGCTAACCATACTATATTTTCTTCCATCTTTTGAGAGTTGGAAAAACCTTAGTGCAATACTCTTTCATTTGCTCGTTCGTCATACCGGCCTGTTCGCCAAACTTCGAGCACATTTCAATATACTCTTCCATGGAAACCTTATCTACGAATTCACCATCTTTATAACACCACTTACAGTAGTCTTTATTGATACTGCCGTCTTTTTCAGTAGAATACATATCCTTTGAAGTTAGCGGCATTGCACAGCTTTGGCAAATAGTTTGTTCCATAAAAGATCCTTTGTTTACTTACTATAATTATACCATTGACATTGTATTTCTTTTATTTTCTCCATTGTCATTGTTTCAAGCCTCTGCGGCTCCAATTGAGCTGTATTTTCTTAAAAGTTCGAATGTAGTGCGAAGCACGACATCCCCATGGAGCGAAGCGACATCCCTATCTCTTTGCCTGTATATATATCACCAACATTTGAATCAGAAGCTGCTTATGCGGTGTTTTTCGTGCATCGCTAGACGGCTTCTGTTTTTCGAATAGTCGGATTATTTTCTTCTGCGTATGAACCAAAGCGTGCTCGCTATGGCGCCTAGGGCAGTAAATGATATGCTGCTAAGTGCCACGGTGGCAACTCTTGTGAAGGCGCCGGTATCTGGTGTTGCGGGGTCGATTTCGTCTGCGTTCCTGCCACCAACTTGGTTAATGTAACCTTTGAACCAGGCAGGCAGAAGCTCCATGTTGCGGAATTTTTCGGTTGGCCAGGTATCGCCGTTACCTGCTTCGTCACCGGCACTTGCGACGCGGACAGCTAAGTATTCGTGGTTAGCGCTTAACATATCGTCAGGGTTCACGATAGTATCCGTAATTTCTTCGCCTGGGGCTAGGTCGCTGAATGGGACTTCTTTGTAGACTGTTTTGTTGACCGTATTATAATATACTAGCTTTCCACTCTTGTGACCTGGGCCTAGTGATTTGGCTGTTACCGTGTAGGCATCGTGGTCGCCACGATCGTGAAAATCGTATTTCAAGTTAGTAATTTGGACTTGGCCTTCGCTAGCATCGACTACATATTCTGACTGTACACCGATGTCGGCATAATCGTCATCGCGACTGGTGGCGCCTAGTATATAGGTGTGTGGATTATTATAGTCGGCTTCTGGGAGTTCTAACTCGAGCTGATAAGTATCACCTGGGCTGAGCGTCGGGATTTCGTAATCTGCTAACTTGACGTATCTATCACTGAATTCGCCTTCGTTCTTTAGATATAAGGAGAACTTGTCAACGTGGAACAAACCAGTATTTTTCAGAAGTGCATCTACCTTTGCTACATTAGTGTCCACACCTAGATTTCTAGAATTAGTGATATCGGCGGCGAGGATTGAAATGTGATTGGTGGCTGCGCCCGACATTGCGTACATGTCGGCTTGCCTTTCCACCCAATCTGGATCAACATACTCATAGTTTTGTGCTGTGTAGATAATAAACGGAACGGCGGTACTACCAGAAATAGCATTGTTGCCGACAAAGAGACCAGCATAGTAAGTTACGTTGGAATTTTCGTCTACGTTCGTGACTAATACAGGGTCATAGTTGCACTCGCCATTAGCTTTGACGTAGCCAACTAGGTTTTGACGTGAGTCCACATTGGAAAGGTAGGAAACCATGAATGTTTCATTCAAATCGCCAATGATTTCGAATGGTGCGTATGGGAGGGTATGAGTGTCGTCTCCAAATTCGACCTCCTTTTGTTCGAGATTCGTAGAACTGTAGAGTTTGCCGTCTCGCATGAATACCAAGGTCGGCTCGCCATTTTTGGTTACGAATTGGGCGCCCCACGCATTGCTAAAAGTGGCCAATACTTCATGATCGGCACTAACGACATAAGTGTCAACTTTGTTGGCGTAATCATTCCAGAGAGTAACTACAGCGCTAGGTTTGCCATCATAGATTCCGACATCGAACGAAGCAATCGTACCCCATAGATTCAAGATTACATTTCTATCCCACTGATTGCCATTTTTGCGGAAAAGTACGATGCTGCGATCGCCGTCAATCAGACCTTCTGGATCGTATTCGGCATTAGTGTAAGCGAAGATATATGGTTCATGATCATCTTCGCTTCCACTGCTGGTTACGCCAACGCCACCGTAAATATAATATGAATCTGATGTGACTTGTTCTTGGCCCTCAAAGGTGTTGGTATCAGGGTCGAACTTAGCAATCATGATTTCACCACTCTTTGCAACTTCAGTTAAGGTAGCACCGTTACTGCCGTCGTTTGTGAGGCGACGCCATACGAGATAAGACTCATCCGGGTCGGAACTATGCGTGAACTTAGCGTCAAAGTCTTGACCATCATTATCAGCGACAGGTTGAGGCTGACTCATCTGCTGGGCAGAGCCATCATAGATTGAATAGTCGAGCTCGCCATTATTATTTGCAAAAACTGTGACAGCGTTTAATTCGTTAGTAGGATGCTTGATGGCTTGGATGCCACTATGCGGATAGACATTTTCGGCAATACGATGAGCATAATCGTAACTATTTGCAATTTGAGCTTCGGTACTATCCGAAGGAACAGTCAAGGATGGTCCGCCACCAAAGCCCGTAGGCTCTAGGGGTATGGAGTTAGTATTCTTGGTTGGTTTGTCAAGATTTTCGAGATTCCAAGTGGTTTCGCCTTCTGGCATTTTTATGGTGCCAGCTGGCTTGCTGCCGTAGTCGTTAGCGACCAGTTCTTCTTGTTTTTCTTTGATGGTTTCTTGCAAATTTAGATCTGTCGTATAAGTGATTTGGTCGTCTGTTTCGGTCATATGATCAAGGAAATCGTAGGAGCCTTTCACGAAAGTAAATGTTGCCACTGTGCGTCCGAGGACTTTTGCTCTCAAACCGACTTCGCCAGAAACATTGAGACTGTAAAGGTCGAATACTGGCAAGAAGTGTGACTTGAGGCTGAGATTGGCTGCACCATAAATGCCAATTGATGCGAGCCAGCCAGAACCGATGCCGCCGTAGAGTTCTAATCCAGCAGATGCGCCAAGGTCGAGAGTTCCGTTAAATGGTAGATCGCTTTTCGGGAAAATCAGGAAGGTGAATTCTCCATCGGCGCCAATAGTTACCGTTAACGAATAAGTGAAGATAGCGTATTGGCCAGTAACTTTATATCCGGTACCAACATAGAATTGGAGAGTGCCTGTCATTTTTTCAGGATGATTATCATAGGAAGTAGCGTAACCAGCAAACGACCAAACTAGTCCGATGCCGCCTTTATCTTGTTGATGCTCCTGAGTGTCTTTCCATTTTTGATACATGTTGGATTTGGAAATGCGATCCTTGAAGTTATCTTTTTCTGCGTCTTCCCAGAATTCTTTGTCGGTGGAATTAGTACCGATGCCAAGTACTGAACGGCCATCTGGATAGTGCTCATATTTGATTGGAATTGGTATAGGGCTAAGGGAGAAGTTCATACCTGTGGTGATTGTGCCCATGTCGATCTTGATGTCTTTCATTGGACCGATAGTGACTGGTATTTCAAAATCTTCCTTGGTAGCGTTTTGTTTGATAATGAGGCCGAGCATGGTTTGGCGAACGACGTTGTCGTCCCAGTCATAGAGGATGATTTCGAGACCGGAGTTTGCGATGAGTTTGGTGGCATTGAAACTACATTGTTTGGTGCCGGTTTGGCAGATGTTCTTAGCTTCACCGTCTTCGGTGATGTCGCGAAGTAAAATTGTCTTTACGCCATAGAATCCTTCTTCTACATCAAAATCGAGCGTTATATCTTTTTGATCGTCGATGGAAACAACATAAACGTTGTTATAAATATCTACTACGTCTTGATCGTAGGTCATTGTTACTGCGTGGAGTATGTCCCCGCCTGCAGAATCTTCCGCAAATGTGTTTGACGTTGTAAAAAAAATAACTAGTGCTAAAGAAAATAACATTAGCGCTGCGATTTTCCATTGTTTAATATTATACATTTGGCCTCCTAGTTAAAAATGTATGACTACTTATGCTTAATTATAACATAGTATTTATGGTTTAATAAAAAACTCATACTTGAACGATAAATAATTAATAGCTACAATATTTACAAACCATAACCATTTTGTGCTATAATCAAAATAATGTAGGCCAAATATTATTTAAGGAGTTCTATGAATCAAGTTAAGCAAAAGAATATATTCTTAAGAATGCTGGTGTGTTTTGCAGTGGCAATTTTAGCATTATCAAATGTTTATATTCCTAAGGCATCCGCCACCGAAAGCTATTTCACCGCAGAAGGCGGTACGCTCGAACTTGACAACACCGACCCAGACCATCGAACAATCTGGGTAAAATTAAAAGCGGCGCGTGAGATGACAATACACTATTTAGAAGGGTATTTTACCCCTGTTGAGGATGACGAGGAGCTAGAGTATGGTTTTGGCGATATTAGTGCGGTTTTTCCAGGTATGGGCGGAAATAGCTGTTCTCTAAGTGACGGCTGGTTTTATTGGAGTGCTGAAGAATATATGGACCCATCTGTAAGTAGTGAGGGAATTCATGTTCAAGCTGGTGATGCTGTTTTTGAAGTTGCCTATGATGTAAAACCAGGAGTCGAAGTCATGAAGCGCAACATGCCAGTCACTCTCGACCTCGCCATTATCGGCGAAGGCACTGAAACTGGCAAACAAATCCGAGACATCACCATGGATGCCTACGTAAGAGCCGGCCACAATCTTTTCGTATATAAATACATCATGGGCAACGGAAACCTCGATGTACCAAATATTGTAGTTGGTGGCACTGATGTAGAAGTAGGAATCGTACCAGAACCTGGTAATGAGCTAGTATACCTAGAATTGAATGGTCAAGAAGTCACCGATCAGGTACAAGACAATGTTTTCAGAGTAACACCCGGTACACAGTCTTTAACCTTTTACGCAAACTTTCTCCGGGTTTATCCGGTACTAGAAGGTGACGGCGGCGAGCACATAATCGGTAGTGAAGAACCATTAGTCTTCAAAATCGATAACGATGTAACGACATTCTGTGATACAGGCGTTTTCATGATTGATGGTGAGTATCAAGATATGCGCACAGATTGTGAAGTAGATCCAGACAACCAGACTATTATTCTCCCAGCGAGTTTCTTAAACACTCTCGCGCTAGGCGAACATTCCTTTGAAGCATATTTTACGGAACCTGAAGCTGGAAATGCTAGAGCTCGCTTTGTAATTACAGAAGAAGATATTCCGGTCCCTAATACTGGTGTGTTCATAGGTGAAGGTGGTAGCGCAGAAATTGCAAACAATTTTATGGCTACTGTTGCGCTTGCCGGAATTGTCGTAGTGACAGGCGTTTTGATGAAAAGAGCGAACGGGAATAATCGTAATAGATAATAATTGTCATGAATAAACTAGGAATAAAAGAAGGAGGGCATAATAGGCGACGATGCTTTGCAGTAATACTTCTGGTTTTGGGCTGTATATTATCATGTTTTACTCCGGCAGCTTCGTTTGCGATTGGTCCGGATGACCACGATGACATCTCTGGATTGTTGGACCCTATCACGGCTATATATCCATATTATGGCTTCGTAGAGAACCCGGATCATCCATGGGAGGCAGTTTGGGATGCCTTAGATTCAACTGGCACTATAAATTATAGCGATAGTTATTTTGATACACCTTCTCCTGGTAATCATCCAGAGCTTCGCGCCGTTTCATACGCATTGGCTCTTGCTGGGTTTGAAAATGAGGTCGATGGCTATCCGTCTGATAGTTCTACACTAAACCCAAAACTTCAACTTTTCCTAGACCAACTTGGTTTTAGTAATTATCAAAAATGGGATACAGCATCCGATGAAGATGGGCATTCTATGGGGACAACCATTGCGCGGAAGACGCTTTCGAACGGGCAAACTCTAATTGTTGTTGCTCCTAGAAATTATAATTATATGACTGAATGGCTTTCGAATTTTAATGTCGGTACTAGCGGTGATCATGCTGGCTTTAATGAATCGGCTGGATATATTAAAGATAGGCTTGATGAGTACATTTATACCAATCATTTTTCAGATTATAAAATTTGGATGGTTGGTTATTCTCGTGGTGGTGCAGTAGTTGACCTTGCTGCTAAAATGATTAACGAAAATCTGTCAGATTATGATATGAAGGCAGATGATTTTTATGTCTATACTTTTGGCGCACCTCGTGCCAGCCTCACTGAGCCAGGTTATACTAATATTCATGATGTAAAAGATGGTAATGATTTGCTTCTCGGCTATGTTTTTCCAGAATTGTGGGGGTTTTATAATACTGGCATCTATGAAGAAATTCATCCTGCTGATTTGGAAATTGCAACTTCTGTTGTCAACATCGCCGATCTCGCTAATCCTGCCACTGCTGCTAATATTCTATCAGATAATGAAGGCCTTACTGAACAGGTTGGTACTATGAATGGTCGTGAATTTATGGATGATTGGATGTATTTTGTGACTAATAATGGGTTGACTCGTGAATACTTTGATGCTGAGATTAAAGAACCATTGTCGGCCATAATGAAACTATACCAAATGAGAACGCTAGATAAACAAGGCGATTTTACTGGATTTATTAGCGATACTAGCAAGGGTCTCGCTGGTATGGTGGCAGGAAACGCTTTCTATGATTTATTAGCAAATTATGCTGGTGATTTGGCCAGTTTTCCGGCTTATCTTGATTTGGTTAAGGTTCTAAAAGGCATTGCAACTGATGAGGATGTCGATGAGCTAATCGGAATTCTTACCGATTATATGGGGCAATATAGTGATTATGAGACTAAACTTGGTCAAGCTCCAAGTATTAGCGAAACAGAGTTTGAAGCTCTTAAAGAAAACTTGCCAAAATTGGTTAAAGCTCTCTCGCCCATTTTGATTGCTGACGCTATTTATTCTCAAAATACATTCGGTGAAGACTATTCTCTTTATTATACTTATACTCTCATTAATAATGCTGAGAACTTAGTTATAGGCCACATTCCTGAGAGTATTATGCCAATACTAAAGAGCCTTATTCCAAAATCTGATGAGGATATAAAAGCCCCAAATTCTGGTTCGGCGTTTAGAGCAGAGCAGAGCGTTACTGTGAATTTCCAATTAGATATTACTGTTTTTCTTGTAGTATTAGCGATTCTTACTGGTCGCTACGTTATTAAGAAAAAGTCGCGTTGCTAAGTAAAAATTGGATTTAGGATTAAGCTCGAATGGAGTGCGAAGCACGGTCGCCCCTCACCAATTCCTGACGGAATTGTCCAAAAAACGGGACATCGTTCTACGAAACGAGTCCCACCCGGCTCACCATTCGAACTTAAAGCCCTTGTTTTTTCCACAAATTCACCGTCTTTATAACACCACTTGCAGTAATCAGTGTTGATAGTGCCATTTTTTTCGGTGCTATACATGTCTTCTGATGTGAGTGGCATTGCGCAGCTTTGACAAATCTTTGGCTCCTGGTTCGCAGACGTCAAAAATAGTTGGGAAACGCGCAATCTTCTTGCACGAAATACTCTGTTATACTTTACTTTTTACACTAAATATGGTATAATACAAGTATATATGGTCAAGAGGATTGCGAGTTTTATTACGAAGTATTGCTATGTCGTGTTTGCGGTTATTTTGGTGCTTGCTGGACTTTGTGCTTATATCTCTACGAAGGTGAAGGTTAATCACGATATCTATTCTTATATGCCGGAAAGTTCTGAAACTGCGCAAGGGCTTCAGATAATGAAAGATGAGTTTGGTTATGGTGAGACTAGTTCTTGGCAGATGATGTTTGAAGATTTGACAGACGAAAAGGAAGATGAAATTAAGGAGTATCTTGAGAGTGTGGAGAATGTAAAGTCTGTCGTACATGATAAGGATGAAAATTACAATCAAGAGAAAGATGGTCATAGATATTCGCTTTATGAGATAACTTTGAATACGGGGGCGGATACGCCGGAAGCGAACAAGGCTTACAAAGAAATATATGAGCATTTTAAACAGGAGCAGGTATTCTCTGAGGCAGGGGAAGTTTACAATAATAATGCGACGGTGATTTCGCTAGGAATTACGGCTCTTGCGGTGGGTACAGCGATGATTATTCTGACGGTGATGAGCGAATCATTTATTGAGCCGTGGTTGTATCTTTTTGCGATTCTGATTGCAGTGCTTCTAAATAAAGGTACGAATATAATGTTTGAAAATGTATCACATATTACAGATGGGATATCTATGGTATTGCAAATGGCGCTGTCTATGGATTATGCGATTATGTTATCATCGCGGTATCGTCAGGAAAGAGCTAAATATAAAAATAAAAGATATGCAATGGATCGGGCGCTCCGGTATTCGTTTGGTGCGATAGTGTCTAGTTCGGTGACGACTGTGGTGGGGCTAATCGTGCTGGTATTTATGAGTTTTACGATTGGGCGGGATATGGGATTGGTGCTTTCGAAGGGTGTAGTATTAAGCCTAGTCTCAATTTTCACAGCTTTGCCGGCGATGCTCTTAATGTGTGATAAATTGATTGAGAAAACAAAGAAGAAAACTCCACATTTGAAATTGAAATGGCTAGGAAAGACGGAATATAAGTTTAGAAAGTTAGTGTTGCCGATTTTTGCAGCGTTATTTATCGTGGCGTTTTTCTTGAAAGGAGATACAGCAATATTATTTACGGCATCGGAGAATAATAAAATTAAGGATGTATTCCCGGCGATAAATCAGACGGCGGTGGTATATGAGAACTCTGAAGAAAAGAGAATGGCGGAGTTTTGCGATAAGTTTGCTGAAAATGAAGATACAAAACGGGTGATTTGCTATAGCAATACAATTGGTGAGGAAGAAAAATATAATGAAATTATCGCGAAGGTGAATGAGCTGAGCGGGTTGAAGGTTTCTGGACAAGGTGGTGGAAAAGGTGAAAAGGTGGAAGTGGAAGATTATCTAATGAAAGTGATGTATTATTTCTACTATCGCGAGGATAAACATGTGGTTAGCTTGCCGGAGTTTGTGAGATTCGTGCGAGATG
Organism: Candidatus Saccharimonadota bacterium; assembly: GCA_017512925.1. Lineage (GTDB taxonomy): Bacteria > Patescibacteriota > Saccharimonadia > Saccharimonadales > Saccharimonadaceae > Nanosyncoccus. The sequence continues at coordinate 193,031 of JAFWEN010000002.1, forward strand.
AGGTGATGAGGGATGCGAAATTTGCGGATGAAATTAGTGATGAGACGCGGGCGAACATTGTGAGGCTTTCGCGATTTATAGTTCCAGAAGAGGCGGCTTTGCCACGGAGCAGGGATGAGGTGGCGGAGCTGCTCGGCGTGCCAGCTGCGCGGCTAGATGATTTGTATACGCTGTATTTATCGCGACATGGCGCGAACGTGCGGTTGACGCTGAACCAGTTTGGAAATTTCGTAAAGAATGATGTCTTGACGCATCCAGAATATGGTGGGATGGTGTCGGCGGAGAATCGGGCGAATTTGGAAAAGTTGCTAACATTTAGCGATCCGGATTTGCCAGATAAGACGACGCCAGAGAATTTACTGAGATTTGCATTGACGAATAAAATCGTGAGGAATGAGATGGGAGTGTCGGAAGAGGATGCGGAAAAGGCGATTCAGATTTTGAACGACGCACATGAAATAATTGAACCATATAAAGAGAAATATCCGGAACTTAGAGAATTATTGGAGCCACTCGAAAAAGAATATAGTTATAGTGAATATGTTGAATTTGGTGAAAAATTGGCGGAGATGTTAAAGATGTTGAGGAAGCGAGCTGAAGAGATCGCGGAAAAATATGAGATTGAAATTGATTTTAGCAAGATAGACGAAATTGATTTGGAGGGTAAATTTGAAAAATTGAAGCTGGCGGAATATGTGGTGGATAATCGCGGACGGACATATAGCAGTGCGGAATTAGCGGAGACGTTTGGACTAAATGCAGAACAATTGAAATTAGTATACGGGTTGTATGATTACCGCTATGTGACTGGTGACCCGTGGCTGTCGCTTGAGAGAGTGGTGGATTTTCTAGTGAATGAGGTGTTTACGGATTCGCGTTATGCGTCAAGGTTGGATGGGGAACAAAAAGACAAATTATATGTGGTGAATGATTTAATGCGAAATGCTAGGATGGGGACTTTGTATAATTACGAGAGTTTGTATTCGGCACTGACGCCACTTAGTGACGGAATTGATGTAAATCAAATATTCTTGATGTATCTATATCATGGGTCGTTGTATGATTATGATGAGAATTGGACTTTGAGTCTGGAAAAGTTTGTGAATTTCTTGAACGAAAAGGTGGTGACGGATGCGAGATTCGATGCGAGGATTAATGAAGAAAAGCGTACGACGATTGCGGAGGCGAAGGTGAAAGTGGATGATGCAAAGAAAATGTTGGTGGCAGAAAAACATTCGCGAGCGTTGGTTGAAACGGAATTGCCGGCGGAGGGTGATGAAACATTTAATTTCTTGCAAAGTGTGAAGGATGAAATTGGGGAAGGAAATAAGACGCAATATTTCTTGGTGGGAGATTCGGCAATGGCGTATGAAATGTCACAGAGCTTTGGTAGTGAGATGGATTTTATCACAATTTTGACTATGGTGGCAATTTTCGTGGTGGTAATGTTTACGTTTAAGTCTATATTGATTCCGTTAGTATTGGTGCTAGTAATACAGTCAGCAGTGTATATTAATATGGCATATTTGTCACTGACTGGGCAGAGCATTTATTTCATTGCGCTGATTATTGTGCAGGCGATTTTGATGGGAGCAACGATCGATTATGCGATTTTGTATACGTCGTATTATTTGGAGCAGAGGAAAGAGCGAGGGGTGAGCGTACGGCAGGCATTGATTAAAGCGTATGAGAACTCAATCCATTCAATTCTGACTTCGGCAAGTATATTGATTTTGGTGACGGCAATTGTGGGGAATATGGCTTCGGCGATTGCGGCGAAGATTTGCCAATCTATTTCGGGCGGGACGCTGGTGGCAACTTTGATTATTCTGCTACTTTTGCCGGCGCTACTTGCGACGATGGACAGATTTATCGTGCGGAAGAAAAAATGATATAATGAAAGTATCGAGTAATTCTATGGTGGTGAGAAAGCAAACGAAATTTTATCAGAATTATTTAGACAATAAACTGAACTTGAAAGTTTATCAGAAGATTGGTGTGGTGCTTTTGATTGTGGTGCTGGCTGGGTTTATCGGCTGGGCGTGGGAGTTTCTGATAGCGGAAATTGAGGGTGGGTTCCAGCATCTTTATGTTAAGGGCGGGAATTTGTTGCCATGGATGAATATTTATGCGTATGGAGCACTTGTGATTATGGCGGTGAGTTATAAAATAAAGCGGTATCCCTGGGCGGTGTTTTTATTGTCAGCGGTACTATGTGGATTGCTGGAATGGTTTGCGGGTTGGGTAGTTTATACCGTGGGAAATGGCACGAGATATTGGGATTATTCTAATGTGTGGTTCGGGGTAGGAAACATTAATGGGTTCGTCTGTCCGGCAAGTAGTGTGGCGTTTGGGTTGGCGGCGTTAGCTTTAATCTATACGATGTTGCCGGCTTGTATTGAACTAGCTATGAAGATGAGTAAGCGGGCGTTTTTGACTTTAGTGATTACATTATTCGTGGTGGTGATGGTGGATGATGTGGTGAATTTGGCTTTGAAAAACATGAATTTGCCGACGGCGCAAGATTTTTATCATAACTTGGGCTGGGAATTTATTCAGACGTGATATAATGTGATTATAATAACGGAGAATATTTTATGTGCGGAATAGTTGGTTATGTGGGCGAGAAGAATGCTCAGAGTTTTTTAGTTTCTGGGTTGAAGCGATTGGAGTATCGCGGGTATGATTCGGCTGGAATTGTAACTTTGAATGATGATGGCGCAGCAACTTTACTGAAGGCGAAAGGTAAAATTGCTAATTTAGAAGAGAAATTAGCGAGCAACAGGAGAGATGATAAAATCGGAATTGGACATACGAGGTGGGCGACGCATGGCGAGCCTTCGGAAGTAAATGCGCATCCGCATCAGGCGGGGCCGATATATCTAGTACATAATGGAATTATTGAGAATTATCGTGAATTGAAGGCGCAGTTAAAGGAGCATGAATTTGTCTCGGAGACAGATACGGAGGTGCTGGCGGCGTTAATAAATTCGTTCTACGCGGACGGAAAGTATCCGCTATCTAATGCGGTAGTACAGGCGTTGAAGTTGGTGAAGGGGACTTATGGAATTGCGGTGATTTCGGTGTTGAACCCTTCCGAAATCGTGGTAGCGCGGAGTGGATCGCCGCTAGTGATTGGCGTGGGGCATAATGAAACTTTGATAGCTTCGGATGCTTCGGCGCTAGTGGGGCATACCAAGCGGGCGATTTATTTGAATGACGGGGAAGTAGCGACGGTAGGTAAGAACAGTATTGAAATAAAAACTTTAAACGCGGAGCCAGTGTCGGCGAAGGTCGAGAAGATTGAAACGGATTTGGCGGCAATTCAAAAGGGCGGATATGAACATTTTTTGCTGAAAGAGATAATGGATCAGCCGAATTCAGTGAGGGAAACTTTGCGTGGGCGGGTGAATGTGGCGAATGGTACTGTGCACCTGGGTGGGCCGGGGCTTTCGGAAACGAAGTTGCGTAAAATTAAGCATTTAATAATTGTGGGGTGCGGTACGGCATACCATGCAGGATTGCTGGCAGGGTATTACATTGAGCAATTTACGCCAGAGATTACGATTGAGACGGTGATTGCGTCAGAATATCGCTATCGGAATGCGTATATTCCGGAAGATTCAGTGGCGCTGATTGTGTCGCAATCGGGCGAAACAGCGGATACGCTGGCGTGTCTACGTGAAATTAAAAAACAGGGTGTGCCAACAATTGGGATTGTGAATGCGATTGGTTCGACAATTGCGCGTGAAGTGGATGGGGGAACTTACGTGCACGTGGGGCCGGAGATTTCGGTGGCCTCTACAAAGGCGTTTACTTCGCAGGTGATTGCAATGGTGATGTTTGGGTTGACAATTGCGCAGGCAAAGGGAGTAAAGTCTAGTGCATTAAGACCATATGTAAATGAAATTGCTAAAATGCCAGAAGCGATAAAAACAGTGTTGGATGAAATTCACGAGCCGGTACAAGAAATTGCGGTGAAATATAAAGATTATGAACATGGAATATACTTGGGTAGAGATACGGCTTATCCGACAGCGATGGAAGGGGCTTTGAAACTAAAAGAAGTATCATATGTGGATGCGAATGCGTATGCGTTTGGTGAATTGAAACATGGGCCACTAGCATTGGTGGATGATAGGTTCTTCGAAATAGCTTTGGTACCAGAGGGGGAATTATACGATAAAGTGATTTCTAATATTCAAGAGGTGCTGGCGCGAGGTGGGCATGTGATTGCGATAACAAATAATCGCGAGTTTAATTTGCCGGTAGAAAATGTAATAACGATTAATACGGATATGAGGATTTTTGCGCCGTTACTAATGAATCTAGCGATGCAACTTTTCGCGTATTATGTGACAGTGGCAAGAGGAAATAATGTGGACCAGCCGAGAAACTTGGCGAAGTCTGTCACTGTTGAGTAAGTAGTATCTGTGATATAATATACTTATGCGGAAAAAATCCGATTTTATTCTGAGACTATGTTTGATTATTGGTGATGCGATAGCGCTGATTTTGTCGTTTGCGTTTGCGTATTTTGTGCGGGTACATGTGGACCCGAGACCGTATGAGTTTGAGTCGCAACTGTTTGACTTTACGGTGACGGTGGCATTGCTGGTGCCGATAATGATTATAATTTTGGCGGCATTGGGGCTGTACAAGAAGTCAATTTTCTTGGGAGCTTCTAGGTTACCAGAACGAGCTAGATTGTTGCTTGCTGGCGTGCTGTCGGTGGCAGCGTTAATTGTGTATGATTTCTTTAAGGGCGATAATGTTTTTCCGGTGAGAATAATGGCGGTGATGGCGATGGCGTTTGCGGTGATTTTCTTGCTGGCGGAGAGGATATTGGTAAGGTTTATAATACGGCAGGTATTTAAGAGTGATTATGGTGCGAAGCGAGTAGTGATAGTGGGAAATAGCAAGAATACAGAGTATGTTGCGGAGAATATCACGTCGAAGCCAGAGTTGGGATATCGTTTGGTGGGGATTGTGGCAGGGAAGAAGTTTATTCCGAAAGATTTGAGAAAATATCAGTGCTCTTCTTTGAAGGATGCATTAAAACATCATCAGGTAGATGTGATTTTTCAGACGGATGAGAAGTCTACGGAATATGTATATAGACAGGCGATAGATAGGCATTTGCTATATTATTTTGTACCAAGTGAGACGGCACTAAGTGCGCATTTTGGCGAGATAGAATTGATTGGTGATATGCCGGCGGTATTAGTAAAGCTAACGCCACTGACTGGGCTGGCGGCGGCGGTGAAGCGGGCTTTTGATATTGTGTTCTCACTGCTAACAATTATCGTGACGGCTTTGCCGATGTTGATTGTGTGGGTGATTTTGAAACTGTCGGATATCAAGGCTCCGGCGGTTTATAAGAGTGAACGATTGACGCAATATAATCGAAAGTTTATGTGTTATAAGTTTCGTTCGATGAAACCGGAGTATAGCGGGATGACGGCGGAAGAGGCGTTTACTAAGATGGGGAAGCCAGAGCTAATTCCGCGTTATCGCAAGGGCGGGGATTATCTAAAAAATGACCCGAGGATTACGAAGTTTGGGAAGTTTATTCGGGTGACTTCGATAGACGAATTGCCACAGCTATTTAATATTCTGAAGGGCGATATTTCGTTGATTGGACCGAGAGCGCTACTACCAGGGGAGTTAAGAGACTATGGTGATAGATCATTGATACTAACGGTGAAATCTGGGTTGACTGGATTAGCGCAGGTGTCTGGAAGGCGGAATATTTCATTTGAGGAGAGAAGAGCGCTGGATATTTATTATGTAAAGAATTGGTCGCTGATGATGGACCTCGGGATATTCTTTAAGACGATTGCGGCGGTGCTTAGGGGCGAAGGGGCGAAATGAAAGTCGCGTTGGTCTGCGATTGGTTGACAAATGTGGGTGGGGCGGAAAAGGTGTTGCTGGAACTACATCATCTGTACCCGAAGGCGCCGATTTATACCTCGCAATATAATCCGCGGAAGATTGATTGGTTTTGTGATGCTGATGTGAGAACTGGATGGCTGCAGGTGTTCCCATCTGTGATGCGGCGGTTTTTGGGACCGCTCCGATTTCGGTATTTTTCGCGACTAGATTTGTCGGAGTATGATTTGATTATTTCGGTAACAGGGGCGGAAGCGAAAGCTGTGAAGTCTGGAAAGTGGCTTCACGAGAATGGAGTGCCAGGTGTGAAGTGCCCGAATGGGCTTCACATCTCTTATTGTCATGTGCCGACGCAGTATTATTGGCAGATGTATGATGAATATGTAGAGAACCCGGGGTTTGGAATTCTGAATCCGTTGGTGCGAGTGTGCTTTAAGGCGCTGGTAAAACCATTAAGAAAGCGAGATTACGAGGCGGCGCAGCGGGTGGATGATTTTTTGACGATTAGTGAGTACGCGAAAGAGTTAATTGCGAAATACTACAAGCGAGATGCGGTGGTAATTTATCCGCCGGTAGATACTGGTAGTTTTAAATACGAAAATAATACAATAAAAAATTATTATATTGTTACTTCTCGACAGGTGAATTGGAAGAGAATTGACCTGGCGGTGAAGGCGTGCGCGAGGACGGGGAGGGAATTGTTAGTGGTGGGGGAGGGGCCGGAACATGCGAAACTTGTTAAAATGACAGAAAAATGTAAAAATGTCAAATTTTTGCCGTTGCAGGGGAGGGAAGCATTGGCGGAATTATTGGCGGGAGCTAAGGGAATGATTTTTCCGAGTATGGAACCGTTTGGAATTGCGCCGGTGGAGGCGCTAGCGGCGGGGTGTCCGGTGATTGCTTTTGGTGAAGGCGGAGCGCTGGATTATGTGAAAGATGGGGAAAATGGGGTATTGTTTGAAAAACAAACGATTAATTCCCTTGTCGGGGTGCTGGATAGATTTGAGAAGATGAAATTTGATAGGAAAAAGGTATCAAAGAGTGCGGAAAAATTTGCGAAAAAAAGATTTGATAATGAGATAAAGGAATTTATAAATGAAAAAGTTGGCAATAGTTAAAATAATGCAGTTTTTGGTTTATATATTGCCGGCGGCGCTGTTTTTGTCGTATTTCCCTGTGATTTCACTGGGTGTGGGCGAGACGATGAATTTCGAGCTATCGGTACCTTTGTTATGGTTAATAGTTTTTGATGTGGTGGCGGTGATTGGAGTTTTTAGGCTGAAGAAAACTAGAATGATTGCTGGGAAATGGTATTATTATTTGTTTCCGTTTTTTGTGACTTTGTCGGTGTTCTGGTCGTCCAATGTGGTGAGGGGGGTGCTGACGCTTGGCGTGATGTGGGCGGTGATTGTAGCGGTAGTGGCGTTTGTAATTTTTAGGAAAGAGATACTTGATGGAGAGTTTAAAAGAAAGTTCTGGAAGTGGTTTTTTGGGGCGGCTTTGGTGGCGTGCGTTTGGTGCTTTGCGCAGTGTATTTTGGATCTTGCGGGGGTAACGCGAGAATATAGTTTGATGTGTCTGGGGTGCACGTATCGGTCGTTTGGGTTTCCGCATCCGAATGGGTTTGCGATAGAGCCGCAGTTTATGGGAAATTTGTTGCTGGCGCCGACGATAATATGTGTATGGTTGTTAGTCAATAAAACCAAACTTTTCTCGAGCGTTTCGCGCGGGGCGCTTCGCGCTCCGGTTGCACTACGCTTATACTCTTCGAAAAGTTTGGTTTTATTGACTTTCATCTTTACTGCGACGCTTTTCCTGACGTTTTCGCGTGGGGCGATTTATGCGTTTGGAGTGGGATTGATATTTATGAGCTGCTACTTAATTACCAAAGCGAATAAACGTATGGTAGTGGCAAAACGGGTGGGAATGGCGTGGTTTGTCGTGGTTTTTTCTTTTTTATTTACGCTCAATTTGCAAGGGGTTATGGCCGAGATTAGCTCTACGGATGAGGGTTATGTTGATGGTATTTCGCGGGTGGTTAGTCAATTGTCGCTTGGAGCTATTAATATAAAGATAAATGAAAGTGATGAAGTTGTGGAAAATTCTGTGGAAAACTTTTCAGAGGAGGCAGTGTTTGATGGATATGTGCCAGAATCTACAGATGTAAGATTGAAGCTAACCTCTGTGGCGTTGGAGTTGTGGCGAAGTGATGTGCGTGTAATGTTGTTTGGCGTAGGAATTGGAGGTGCGGGACAGGCGCTATATGAAGCAGGGTTGATTGATTCCCCGAAAGAAATCGTGCAAAATGAATACACAAGCCTACTATTAGAGGTAGGGGCGGTAGGAATTATGCTTGTAATTATAACATTGGTTGGCGTTTTGAGATGGATGTGGAGATTATCTGGATTTTCTATGGTTATACCGCTGGTGGTGGCGTATGGTGTTTCCCTTTGCTTTTTCTCTGGACTACCGAACGCGTTGCATATTTATCTGTTGCCGATAGTTCTCTGTTTGGTATGTGGTAAGGATAAAAAAGCCCTCGCGTAGACGAGGGCGGAGCGTTTTACTTGCGATAAGAGGCGAGGGCTTTGGCGATAATTTCGTCGAGAGATAGCAGGACGCCTTTTTTGCAGTACTTTTCGGCCAAGTGGCGGAGTTTGCTGCGGAAATGTTTTTTGCTCCACATTAAATTAGAAAATTCTTCTATTGAGATTTTGCCTTTGGGGACGGGGCCATCTTTGGCCGATGGGATTATCCCGAGACCGAGTCTGGCAGACCAGTAATTCAGGACGTTTAAGGATGTGTGAAAATCTTTTCGGCGAACGTAAATTTCGGTTACGATTTTTCTGTCGTCGCCATTAAAGTATGCCTTGGCGGCTTTTCGGGCGTTTTCACTACCATCTACGGTCCCGGCGCGCATGCCAATAATCTTGGCTAGATTGCCATGCTTGTAGGTGGTATTGATTAGCGCGTCATAGTATTGTGATATGCTGAACTGGTCTGGCTTTGTGATAAGGAATATTTCCATTTCAATGGCCGAGACGTAGTTGTCGATGATGCTAGTGCCGTAGATTTCAACGAACTCTTCGACCGGCATGGTTTCAGGTTCGTCGTCGCCTTCGTGAAAAAGTAAAACTTCAGCTCCATTATCTGATAATTTAGCTTCAAATGACATTATATCACCTCCCCTGTTCGAAGCTAGGTACGATAATCCTCAAAAAGGATTTGCTATAATGATAATATAATTAGCTTATTTTTGCAAGCATAAGGGGATTAGTCAATGACTTTGCGGAAGAAGTTGGTGTCGTAAACTTCGGCGCCGTGGTGCTTGTAGAATTCTTGAGAAGCTTCGCGACCTTGGCCACAGGTGAACTCTAAGTTTTTGCAGCCGTGGGCGGCGGTCCAATCTAGCATGGCGTCCCACATGGCGGAGCCGACACCTTGACCGCGAACTGACTGGTCGGTGACGAAATCTTCTAGGTAGGCGTTTTTGCGGATGCCGGGACCCATGGTTACAGATAATGTGGCGATGCCGATAATTTTGCCATTGTCGTCATAAGCAATTAACATGTCGTGGAAAGGGGAATTGATGAGGTCATTAAACCATTCTTCGGGGATTTCGCCTTTATCCTTGCCAGAGCGAGATAATTGAATCAATAATTCCCTGATACGGGTGGCAATTTCTGGGGTGTATTGGTCTAGACATTTAATATTCATAAAATTTCTCCTAATTTAGCTTTTAGTTCGTTAGCGAGTTTGGCGATTTCAGATTTGTTATTCCCCCACATGGTGATGCGGATAAGTGGCTCGGTGCCAGAAGGACGGACAAGCAGGCGACCATCTACGGATTTGAGCTTCTCGTCGTAATCTAGGAGAAGCTTCTTTGCTTCTGGATCTTCCTTAAGAGCTTGCTTTTGTTCTGGGGCGGCGTCTAGATTAACTATGACTTGCGGAAATTTAGCCATGACGGAGGCGAGTTCGTGAAGAGATTTGCCAGTGGCGGATGCGATTTTGGCGACCATGAGGGAAGTGAGAATGCCGTCTCCAGTAGGTTCGCCTGGAAGAATGATATGGCCGGATTGTTCCCCGCCGATTTTGATGGCATGAGTGCGCATAGCTTCAGCGACGTTGGAATCACCGACGGCGGTGATTTCTGCGTGGACTGAATTATCTTTGGCCCAGTTTAAGAGACCTTGGTTTGCCATGACGGTAATTGCAATGGCGTCAAGCTGTAAGTAATTGGCGAGAATAGCGATAATCTGGTCGCCGTCAATTTCCTGACCCTCGTTATCAATCATAAGGCAACGATCGCCATCGCCATCGTAGGCAATGCCAAAATTTAGGTTTTCAGATTTTACGAGTTCGGCAAGTTGCTCTAGATGAGTGGAACCGCAATCTTTATTGATGCTTTGGCCATAATTAGCGTCAGTATTGATGAGTTCAACCTTGGCGCCGAGCTGTTCAAAGATAATTTTATTGATGACACTGGTGGCGCCATTAGCGCAGTCCATGCCAAGATGTAGTTTCGTGAGGTTGGTGGAGCCGAGGTAGGTTAGAAGGTGTTCTTTATAGAGATCAATAGCATCTTTATGCAAATCGTCGTGGATGGTGAGCGAGATAAGCTCGGGGATTTGGGCTTCGTCTATGGCTTGCTCAATAATTTCGCAAGCGTGTTCGGAAAGTTTTTGGCCGGAATTGGCACTACGTTCAAAAATTTTGATACCGTTATCAGTGTAAGGATTATGTGAAGCAGTGACGTCGATGGCAAAATCGTAACCCATTTGGTAAAAACAATAATTAATGGCTGGAGTGGGGAGAACGCCGACATTGTCATACTCTATGCCGAAAGTTTCAAGAGCTTTGGAAAGGTCTTGTAAAATCCATTCGGTGGATTCGCGAGTGTCGCCGCCAATGAGAACTTTGATTCCATCGCCAGCGTAATTAATAAGACCTTTGATAATTTTAGCGAGGAATTCGGGAGTAAACATTTCTGCTTTGCTACGAATGCCATCGGTACCGAAGTATTTCATAGTGATTTCCTTTCGTGTAATTTTTGGATAACTTTAATGGTCAGTATGGTATCATCTACGGTGCTGCCGCGAGAAAGATCGGCGAGGGGACGGTTGAAACCTTGGACGATTGGGCCAGCAATGGTGAAACCGCCAAAACGCTCTAACGCTTTATATAGAATATTGCCAGAATTGAGATCTGGAACGATGAGGATGTTGGCGCGGCCTTCAAGTGGACTGTTTGGAGTTTTCTTGGCGGCAACAGTCGGATTAATGGCGGCATCAAGCTGCATTTCTCCGTCAATTAGCCAGTTTGGATGTTGCTCGCGGATTTTAGTGATAACGAAGTGGATTTTTTCTAGATCTGGGTTTTTGCCACCGGAGCCGTAAGTAGAATAGGAAAGCATCGCGATACGGGGCTGTTCGTCGTAGTAAGTCTCAAATGTAATGGCGGTGTCTTCTACTATGCAGTAAAATTTATTAGCATCTGGGAGTTTATTAACGCCACCGTCGGCGAGGGCGAAGTGCTCTTCGTTGCTGGTAACCGGATTAATACGTTCACAGATGAAGCAACTGGAGAAGAATTTAGATTTAAGCGGGATGCGGTCTTTGTAAGCGATGAGTACATCTCTTGAAGAATAGTCGAGGCCGGAAATCATGGAATCCACCTTTCCATTTGTGAGCGTTTTTACGGCTGTTTCTAGGTTTGGTGCAGGAAAAAACTCGATATCGGGGAAGTGTTTGGTTGCTTCCGCCGCTACCGAGTTTTCTAGCTCTGGAAATATGATTTTCATAAGGTAATTATAACATCAAAATGTCTCGAAAATTGCATTTTGATGTTATTTGTCTACGACTTCACCTTCGACAGGTTCGTCTTTGTCGTCGGACTTTTTATCGTCTTCTGATTGGGAACTGTCCTTGGAGGCTTCTTGATACATCTTCGCGCCGATTGGCATGATTTTGTCATTCAAGTCCTTGACGGCTTGTTCGAGAGTATCTTTGTCGGCTTTCTCGTCGTTCAAAACTTTCTTAGCTTCTTCGACGGCTTTTTTGATAGTTTCCTTGTCGTTGTCGCTGATTTTGTCCTTATACTCGTCTGGCATTTTTTCAGCTTGGTAGATAGCATTCTCTAGCTGATTCTTGGCGTCGACGGCGTCTTTCTTTTTCTTGTCTTCTTCGGCATGCATTTCGGCTTCTTTCTGAGCCTTCTCGATATCCTCTTTGCTCATGTTGCCGGAGTTCTGGATAGTGATGGATTGCTCTTTGCCAGTTCCCTTATCTTTGGCGGTGACATTTAGGATGCCGTTTGCGTCAAGACTGAAGGTAACTTCAATCTGAGGGATGCCACGCGGAGCTGGAGCGATGCCATCTAGGATGAAGCGGCCGAGAGACTTGTTGTCCTTGGCAAATTCGCGCTCGCCTTGAAGAACGTGAATTTCTACCTGTGGCTGATTGTCAGAAGCGGTAGAGAAGACCTGAGATTTGCTGGTAGGAATGGTAGTGTTACGGTCAATCAACGGAGTGCGGACGCCGCCCATGGTCTCAATGCCGAGAGTGAGTGGAGTGACGTCGAGAAGTAGAACGTCCTTGACGTCGCCCTGAAGAACACCGCCTTGGATGGCTGCACCGACGGCAACGACTTCGTCTGGGTTTACGCCTTGCATTGGGTCTTTTCCGAAGATTTTCTTGACTTTCTCGACTACGGCTGGCATACGAGTCATACCACCGACCATGACGATTTCTTTGATGTCTTTGGTTTCTAGTTTAGCGTCTTTGAGGGCTTTTTCTACTGGGGTAGCGAGGCGATCCAAAAGTGGCTGGACGAGTTCTTCGAGCTTGGCACGAGTCAAAGTGTATTCAAAGTGCTTCGGGCCGTCGGCATCAGCAGATAAGAATGGGAGATTAATATCAGTAGAGGTGGAGCTGGAGAGTTCCTTCTTGGCTTTCTCGGCTTCATCTTTGACGCGTTGCATAGCGGCGGCATCTTTCTTAATATCAATGCCGGATTCCTTCTTGAATTCATCTACGAGGAAGTTGACAAGGATGTTGTCGAAATCTTCACCACCGAGGTGAGTGTCACCGTTGGTGGAGAGAACTTCAAACACACCGTCGCCGATATCCATGATGCTGACGTCAAAAGTACCACCACCGAGGTCGAAGACAGCGATTTTCTCATCTTTCTTGCCTTCTAGACCATAAGCGAGAGCTGCGGCGGTAGGCTCATTAATAATACGCTTGACTTCTAGGCCGGCGATTTTACCAGCATCCTTGGTAGCTTGGCGCTGAGAATCGTCAAAGTAAGCCGGAACCGTGATAATAGCTTCGGTGACTTTCTCACCGAGGAAGGCTTCCGCGTCGGCCTTGATTTTAGAGAGAATCATAGCGCTGATTTCCTCTGGAGTGTATTCCTTACCATCCATTTCGACGGCTACGCCGTTGCCCTTCTTGACGATTTTGTAGGGGCAGATTTCTACGTCGCGCTGGACTTCGTTGTCCTCAAATTTGCGACCGATTAGACGCTTGATGCCGTAAATGGTATTTTTTGGATTGGTGACGCGCTGACGCTGAGCGACTTTACCAACTAGGCGCTCGCCTTTCTTGGTGACGGCGACTACTGATGGAGTGGTGCGATCGCCCTCGCTATTAGTGATAACTTCTGGTTTGCCGGCAACCATATAGGCGAAGGCGCTGTTGGTGGTGCCAAGGTCAATACCGATTATTTTACTCATATTTTATCTCCTTTTCTAGCACTCGTTAGGTAAGAGTGCTAATTGATAATTCTATTGTATAGCATTGGCACTCGTTTGTCAATAGTGCTAAAACAGAGGTGATGAAAAAATTAGTTGAATTTTAGTTTATAGTGTATAATATGGGTATGGCAATAGAGAGGTTAGTTGAGCCGACGTTGGCTGAGGAAAATACTGAGGAAGAGAAGATCGAGATTTCGCTTCGGCCGACTACTTTTGTTGAATACATTGGGCAGGAACATCTGAAGAAAAATATTAAGCTAGCGATAGATGCGGTGAAGAAACGTAATGACGGTACAACTCTAGATCATGTATTATTATATGGCCCGCCGGGACTTGGCAAGACGACAATGGCGGGAGTGATTGCACATGAACTAGGTGCATCTCTGAGAGTGACTTCGGGACCGGCAATTGAGCGGGCGGGGGATTTGGCATCGATTCTAACGAATTTGAAAGATGGTGATGTGTTATTTATTGATGAGATTCACCGATTGAGGCGAACAGTGGAAGAGATTCTATATTCCGCAATGGAAGATTATAAGCTAGATATCGTGATAGGTAAAGGACCGGCGGCGCGGAGCGTGCGACTGGATTTGCCGCATTTTACGGTGATAGGGGCGACGACGCGAACTGGTTCGCTAGCGGGGCCACTCCGGGATAGGTTTGGGATAATACACCGGCTAGAATATTATAAGGAGCCGGAAATTGAGCGGATAATTACTAGGACAGCGGGGATTTTGAATACGAAAGTAGAGCCAGATGCGACGGCGTTGCTTGCTACGCGCTCGCGCTTGACGCCAAGAATTGCAAACCGGATTTTCAAGCGAGTCAGGGACTATGCGGACGTGAATGGGGATGGGATTGTGGATAGAGTGATTACGGAAAAGTCGCTGCAACTGATGGAAATTGACGAGTTGGGGCTGGATCCGGCGGATAGAAATATGCTTCGGCTAATGGAAGAGAATTACGGTGACCGTCCGGTGGGGCTAACGACGATTGCGGCGCTGACGGGGGATGAACCGAGTACAATAGAAGATTATTATGAGCCATATCTGTTGCAACTTGGGCTCTTGGCGCGTACGCCAAGGGGTAGGATGATTACTGAAAAAGGGAAGCGTCATTTACAAAAACAGCAAAATAAGTTATAATATATTAAAGGAGACTTAATGGACGAAGGTTTGGTTAAAATCCGAAATGCGAGAAGTAGGAAAGATTTCCCTTTTTTGAAATTGGAAGATGATGAGTATGTGGAATTTGCTTTCAAGCGAGCGAAAAGTCACTTGATGTTGGTACTGGGTGGTTTGGCATTTGGGCTGGTGATAGTGCTATTGGCGTTTTTGCTGGTGATCATGGGGCAGGATGTGCTAGATGACATGGGGCGGCATTTTTTGTATATAATATTAGCGACTTTGGTGGCGGCAGTGTTTTTCGCTGGGGTGTTTGCAATAAAAATTTACAATGGAAATCGGCTTTTCATCACGAATAAACATGCTATACAGCTGGTTAAAACTTCACCGATGTCTGGGTCTGTAAATATGATTGACTTATCTTCTATCGAGGATGCGAGCTTTAGTAGGAATGGTTTAATACAGACTATGTTCCATTATGGCACTTTTAGACTATCTACTGTAGGTGATGAAACAACTTATACGTTCCCTTATGCAGATATTTCGCCAAGTGAGTTGAAAGAGGTATCGGATTTGATTACCGAAGCGAAGAAAAAATATCGCACTAACAAAAACGGGGAAACGTAGGAGGCGATGTGGATTGGCGCGGGCAGGCGCTATCTGTTGCGGCTTGATTTGACGTAAGTGTCTTCTTTTTCTAGGGTGGACTTTAAGACGTATTCTTTGCATTTACCTTCGGTGTTGCAGTTGGCAGGTTCATATGAATAGGAACTGAGAGGATTGCCGAGGTTGAAGCCGTCTGGGTCGGTCCAGAGAGCCGGGTCGATAACTGTGATGTTCTCTTCGGAAATAGTTTGAGGATAATATTTGTGGTCTTTATAAAAGCTTTCTTCTAGGGCGTAGTACATGGCGTTAATGGCGGTTTTGCGGCTGCTGTCACGTTCCATGGCGTCCATGTTAGATTTTTGGATGAAGAAAAGAATAAAAAGTAGGGAAGCAAAAACTGCGACAATGACGAGTTCGATAACAGTAAAGCCTTTTCTCATGCTTTTATTATAACACAATTTGTGATATAATTACATTTGTTGGTACCGTAGCTCAGCTGGTTAGAGCGTGGGACTCATAAGCCCGAGGTCGGTGGTTCAATTCCACCCGGTACCACCAAGACCTTTGGAGGGTCTTATTTTTTGTTGTCTTTTTCGGTGTCGTATAATATTTCTTTAAATTTCTTTTCTTTAATTTTCTTTGACAAATTCATGGTTCTGATACTGATGATGGAATTAGAAAACCCGGCGTATAAGAATATGATGCCCCATACCATCATTGAAGCGCCTGGGTAGAAGAGAAGTACTAGACCGAGGATGATTGACGTAATATTGACTATAATATATAGAGTGGAAGATTTGCTGGATTTTTTTTCTAGATTTTTGAGAGGAGTAATTAGTTTGTTTGCCTGTTCTTCTAGGCCGGCATTAATATTATCATCAACTTCCTTGAACTTTTCTCTGCGAGATGCCTTTTCTTTACTGGCGGCCTTGCGATGAACCCATTTATTATATTTTTGAGTGACAAAGTTAGTGTATTTGACTAGCTTGCCTTGTAGATGTAAGGTGCTTGCAATATTGGATACGCTGTCATAGATAATGAATAATGACAGAAGTAGTTGCATATAGGCGGCGATAATGTCTGGGTAAATATAAAAAATTATACTGACTATGATGATAGTGATTGAAATGAGGATTGTTTTGATATCTTTGGTCTTAGAGGCTAGATTTGCGATTAGGACTGAAAAAGAAGCAAATATTATAATCAATATGATGTTTTGGGCCATTCCGGCTAGAGTAGTGTCTGGGTTAAGAAGGAATGTAATGCCATCTACGATAAGAAAAAATGCGATAATCAATCTATTTCGCATGATAATATCTATTTTGTTCGAGATGTTTTCTGCTTTTTTGATGGCATTGTCAAAATTTGGTTTTTTAGGCATATGATCTCGCTTTATATTTGGTACACCCGGAGGGATTTGAACCCACGACCCCTTGTTCCGAAGACAAGTGCTCTAATCCACTGAGCTACGGGTGCTAAATGGTACGCCCAGGAGGATTTGAACCTCTAGCCTTCAGCTCCGGAAGCTGACGCTCTATCCAGTTGAGCTATGGGCGCTTATCTGTTAATTATAGCACAAAGGGTGGGGGGTTGCAATTTTGGTAGATTTGTGGCTATAATCTGGCATGAAAAAAATGCGGGAAAATGCTCGGCGCTTGCTTGGGCTTGGAATGAGGAATATTCACCAATCATGGTTCGTGGTTTTCCTATGCGTAGGAATAGTCGCGGGTATGATTTTGGGATTAGTGTTCAGAATTAATTATTTTGCGTCGCCAGTATGGATAGGGTTTGCAATACTGACGTTGGTTTTGCTGTATATTTGGCCGAAATATATGTTTGTGGGAGTGGCGATACTCGCGGGGATGGTGTTAGCTTTCTTTCGAGTGGCGAACGAGCTGGCTGGCGAGGACTATATACGGCAATTCTATGGGCAGACGGTGATGGTGACAGGAAAGATTAGTGGCGATCCAGAGACGGATGAAAAAGGGACGAAACTAAAACTATATGATTTGAAGTTTGGGGAAGGGGAGTATGGCATAAGGGGAAATATTTATGTGATGTTAAGGAAAAATGAAGAAATACGTAGGAGTGATACGGTGGTTCTGGAGGGGGAAATGGAGAGTGGATTTGGAACTTATGTGGGGTATATGTATCAGCCGAAAGTAGTGAAAGTGTTAAAACCGGAGCCGGGAGACTGGGTGCTAAAAATACGAGATTGGTTTGCGGAGCGAGTGCGGAAATTGATTCCAGAGCCACAAGTGAATTTGGGGATGTCGTATTTGATGGGGATGAAAACTGGGTTGCCAGATGATTTAGAAGATAATCTTAGGATGGTGGGGTTAGTGCATATAGTGGTGGCGAGTGGGACGCATTTAGCGATTTTGGTGGAGGTGGCAAAGAAAATATTTGGGAGATTTTCGCGGTTTGCGGGAGTGCTATTTTCTGGGATGTTTGTGGTGATTTTTATGGCGATGGTAGGGTGGACGCCGTCAATATTAAGAGCAGGAATAATGACACTGCTTACGATTGCAGCGTGGTATGTGGGGAGGAAATTTGAACCATGGCGGATAATTTTATTGGTGATGGCGGGGACACTAATGGTGGAGCCGATGTTCTTGATTAACTTAGGATGGCTTTTGTCATTTGCCTCTTTTGGTGGAATTATGATTTTGGGGCCTAAATTTACGAAATTTTTTTATGGCGGGAAGAAACCGAGTTTTGTGGCGGAGATGATTATCACGACTGTGGCAGCAACGTTAATGACTTTACCGATAGTCTTGTATTATTATGGAACGATTTCGTTGGTGTCTGTGGTGGCGAACTTGTTGATCTTGCCAACATTACCGTACGCGATGGGGTTGGTATTTTTGACTGGTGTGGTATGTGGAGTGCCGTTTGTTGAAACTGTCGTAGCGTGGTGTGCGACGCGGCTGTTGGAATTTCATATTGGTGTGGTGGAGTTTTTTGGCGAGATGAAGAGTTTCGTGGTAGAGATAGAACCATACCAAGGCTGGGTGTTTGGGATATATGGGTTGATTATATTGTGGCTGGCGGTTGATTATTTGTGGAAGAAGTTATGGTATAATAAAAAACATGAATAGTTTATTTAGCGAATCAATGATAGGAAAAATTAGAAAAGTAAAGAAAAGTTTTTTGTGGGCAGCTGTTTGCATATTGATAGGTGAAGTGGTTGTTGGTGCAATATTAATTTTGGCGCAAAGCTTCAATGAGACGATTGGGAGGTTGATGGGAACTTTTGCGGCGTGTGCTATTATGTTGTTCCTTGGAGTGAATAATTTTTCAAGGATGGAAAAGAATGATAGGATAGTACAGAGTTTTGCGTTGGTGGGTTTTATTTGTAATTTAATTTGGTTGTTTTTGGCGTTCCTATTTATTTGGAATATAGTTCCGTTTATAGAATCTTCTGGCGTGTGGTCGTATTCTTATAGAATGACTGCGATGGCGAAATTATTTTCGGTTGCAGTTGATATCGCTGTGATGTCGTTTTGTGTTTCTAATACATGGGCTATTGAAGAAACTCTGAAGCCAGTAAGGCCGCTTAAGATAACTGCGCTTATTTGTGCATTTTATTGTGGTATTTATTCTGTGATAGTAACAATTGGGGATGTCCAGGCGGTGACGGATGGAAGATGGTATGGCTTGGCGGCGTTGGCAGGATTTGCTTTTGTCGTGATGGTTATTGCTGCGGTAATTGTATCAAAAAACGGGAAAAAGAAAAAAGATAAAGAAGTTGATGGTGTAAATAAAGAGGGGATGCAGGCGACAATTCAGGAGTTGGTTGAAAAGGAAGTTCAGGAGAGATTGAAGGAAGAGAGAGCTAGAGAGAGTGAAAGGTTGGAAAATTACGATCAAGTGGTGGGTGATGTGCAAAGTGCGAGTGGTGTACAAGGTGTAAGTGCGGGTGAAACTCAAATAGTGGGGCACGAGCCTAAATCGGTGCCGGATTCGATTTATCCGGATGCGAAGGAAAAATAGCTCAATAGACATTTTGGCGGGAAAATGGTAAAATTAGGGAAAGATAGATATTAGTTAATTTTTGAAGGAGTTGATATGTCGGGGCATAGTAAATGGGCGACGACAAAGCGGCAGAAGGCTGTAGTGGACGCTAAAAGAGGAGCGCTTTTTACAAAAATAGGAAATCAAATTGCGATTGCAGCAAGGGCTGGTACGGATCCGGCGATGAACCCATCACTCGCAATGGTGCTAGAAAAAGCAAGGCTAGCGAATATGCCGAAGGCAAATATCGAGCGAGCGATTGCGCGGGTGGCGGATAAGTCTGCGGCGGCGTTGATTGAAGAGGTGTATGAAGCGTATGGCCCTGGTGGGGTAGGGATTGTAATTGAGGTGGCGACGGATAATAAAAACCGGACGATGCCGGAGGTGAGACATACTTTGGATAAGAACGGCGGCCGAATGGCGGAGCCGGGCAGTGTGATGTTTCAATTTAAGCGTAAAGGTGTGATTGAAATTTCTGAGAAAGGTGACGAAGCAATGATGGCGGCACTTGATGCGGGTGCTGAGGATGTTTCTGATGAAGATGACGGTACTGTAATATATACTGAGGCCTCGGATTTGATGAAAGTGCGAAATGCGTTGGTAGAGGCGGGGACGACAGTAACTTCGGCAGAGCAGCAATATGTGCCAACCTCGTATGTGCCGATAGAAGGTGAAAATGCAGAGAAGCTCGAAAAGCTGTTGTCCGCAATTGACGACCTTGATGACGTAACGAATGTCTATACAAACGCGGAATAATCTGTTATAATTGTTGGTGGAAAGGTGGCCGAGTGGTTGAAGGCACTGGTCTTGAAAACCAGAGATGGAAACATCCGCAGGTTCGAATCCTGTCCTTTCCGCCAATTTTATTTAGCTATTTTAGCATCTTCGGCTATGACAGAAACCATGTTGATGACGGCCTCGAGTTTTACGAGGTCTTTTTTGGATAGTCTTCTCTCTGAGATGCTTTTGCCGAACAATAATTTGCCAATTTCTTTGCCTTTGCTATTTTTAGTATGGCAATACGTGAAATGTGAAAACCATCTTTTTTAATGGTGGGTTTGATCCAGATTTGATCTTCTTCTGGTTTTAGTTCTAAGATTTCGTTGATTTCGTCTAGATGCTCGTTATTGACTGTTAAAAAGGTCTGAAGCATCGGGATATGAGTGAAAATTTTCGGGTGAAGCTTGCCTTCAGGAGTTCCCTGAAGATGTGTTTTGTCTATTGATGGAAATCCTGTCTTCATGTTGTCACCTCCCCTTCCATCAGAATACAAACGAATGACGGCGTAGAGAAATCAGCTTTTAAATGAACGGCAACCTCGAAAGATTACTTTATATGTTATACCAAAAAGTTGTGCTTTTTTCAAGTATGTTTTATTTATTTAAGAAATAACAATGCCTATTCGGCTTTGACTTCTTCGTGAAGCTTTTTGAATTTGGAAGATTTGGAGTCTAAGGCGTTAAAATCTTTTTCGCTTGGAATATCGTTAATACCGGAGTTGATGTAATTGCGGAGGACGCCTACCAAGATGAATGGGCGGACGAAGGTGGAATGAAGGAATGACCAGAACATTGTACCGATGATGATGGCGCAAATGATAGTGACGACGTTAGGATCCGAAAGCCATTCTGGAGCGTCGCTGATTTTAGAAACTACTTCGCTAGAGAAATTAGCGAAAGCTTCTGGGAACCCGGAAAGAATTAGATAGGCGATACCGCCAAAGACGCCGCCGATTGCTAAGAAAGATAGGATGCTGATGCCGAAAACGCGACCGAGGTTTTTGGCAAGGGTTTTGCCGTGTTTGAAGAATAATACTGCGCCTTCAAGAGTAGCTTTGGTGGCTTTTTCGTCTTTACGGTAAAAAACCCAACCAAGACAACAGTCGCAGAGATAAGCTACGATGGTCTGGATAACGCTGGAAATAGTAGAACCGATGGTGCTACCAGTATCGCCGCCTACAGCTTGACCAACTGCAGTAATGCCGTTGCCGATTTGTTGGAAGATGCCTTTGATGGCTCCAGTAACAGCATAATATGCAACGACGGTGGCAAAGCGTTCTTTAACGACTTTTTTGCCTTTTTCTATGACGTTTTCTGGGAGTTTGCCTTTGACGACACCTTCGGTCATCATGGCGATTTGGCCAGCTTTGTAGCTGAAAGCGATGTAATGTAGAATTAAATACATTACGATGCCACCGATGATGGCGCCGATGCCTAGGCCGATAAGACCGCTATCCGCGGTGGTTTCGGCGATGAGAAAACCGCCTATCGTGAGAGCAGCAAAAACGATGAAGGCGATAAAGTCCCACATTAGTCTTCTGAGGGAGAAGCCAAGAGTTTTTTTGTAAATTTCTGTATTGTTCATTTATTCCTTTCCATTAATTATGAAAAATAAGCCCGGCGGTGCGGACTTATTAGCGACCGTTCTTGAGGCGCGGATGTTTGCGCTTGTCGCTGTGCTTGTGGTTATTGTTGCGATTTTGCTTCGCAACGATTTTCATTTTGAATTTTCTTGCCATGTGTTTATTATAGCACGTTTGGTAATAGAATGAAAATTCTTATGTTATAATAAATATATGGATGAGCAAGAAATTCAGCTGAGGAGACGAGAAAATGAGGAACGTGCGGCGAGTGAGCGTGCGCGGATTTTGCAGCTGCCATATTTGGATACGAGAAGTTTTGAGGATACTATCCCGTTGATTAAAGATTTGTTACCGGTGGAGGAGATGCATAAAGATTTCATCTTACCTTTAGCGCTAGGTGGTGGGGAAAAACACTTCCAATTTATGGTGACGAGTCAGACGCCGCGATCTTTGATAGAAAAGATGCGGCAAGAATATATTGATAATGGTGAACGGGCAGATTTTTTCCTGATTTCTAATTCAGCCTATAAAACATTTATGCTTAGGTATGACCCGCCGCGTGAAATTATTTATGACGATATTAAGATTGCGGGCGAAGGTGATTCGGAGACGATTGCGAGTGTGTCTAAAACTTTGAATGAAGTTTCTACTGAGCGGGTGTTTGACTTTCTGATTGATCAAGCGGATAAGCTGGGAGCTTCGGATATTCATATTGAAAACTTGCGGGGCGAGATTAGGATCCGGATGCGTGTGGATGGATTGTTGCATCCGGTGGCAGTGATTGATAGGGATAGATATCGGATTTTTATGGGGGAATTGTCGTCGCGGGCGAATGTGTCGATGGCAACGAATAAGCCACAATCCGGACATATGCAGAAGGAGATTTCGCGGGATGGGGTTTCGCATATTTTGAATATTCGCGTAGAGACGATTCCGACGATGTATGGGCAGGATGCGGTGCTGCGTCTATTTAACTTTGATGAGAGCTTGCTGAATTTGGATTTGTTGGGACTATCAGACGAAGAACGGGCAGAGATTGATGAAGTGATTTCGCATCCGCGAGGGCTAGTATTAATGGTGGGTCCGACGGGTTCTGGTAAATCTACGACTCTGTACTCTATGTTGAATGCGCTAAATACGACAGACCGGAAGATTATTACTTTGGAGGACCCGATTGAGTATGGAATCACTGGGATTTCACAGATTCCGATCAATACAAACGATGGGGGCTCATTTGCAGAAGGGCTAAGATCGGTGTTACGTCTAGATCCAGATGTGGTGATGGTAGGCGAGATTCGTGATGCAGATACGGCGAAGACGGCGATTCAGGCTTCAATTACGGGACATTTGGTGCTGTCATCGTTCCATGCTAATTCCACTTCGGCGGCGTTTTCGCGTATGATTGATCTGATTGGGGTAAATCCGATTTTTGCTTCGTCGATTAGGTTGATTGTGGCGCAGAGGTTGGTGAGAAAATTATCACCATCAAAGAAGGCACGGCCAGCGACAGAGGCGGAGATAAAGTATATTCGTGAAGTCTTGGCGGGCGCTTCACAGGAAAAATTGACAGGGGTGGATTTGGAAGATATTACGCTTTATGATCCGGTGATTACGGAAGAAGACCCATTTGGGTATAGTGGGCGAATGGTAATAATGGAACAACTGGTGGTGTCTGATGATATTCAGGCGTATATTCGTGGAGACGTGGAAGATATTAATACGAAGGCGATTGAAGCTACGGCGAAAAAGAATGGAATGCTGACTCTGGAACAGAAGGGAGTGCTGGCGGCACTCCGTGGGGAAACGACGCTTGCGGAAGTGGCGAGGGTGATTTAGACGAAACCAGTATTGCACAAAAAAATGGCGAGGCCAGCAAGAATCGAACTTGCATTGTATCCTTAGAGGGGATATGTCCTATCCGTTGAACGATGGCCCCGTCAACAAAGATATTATATCTTATTTTTCGGGTTTGCGCAACTTGTAGTAGATGGAAGGTGCAAAACGGATTGGTGCTAGAATCTGTTGCGCAGAGTTTTCCATTTTCACTAAATTATTCGTTCCAAATACTTTTTTTAATGATTTGCTGCGGAAATTAGACACGGACAGTATTCGCTCTGTTTTAAAGCCTGTTTTCTCAAAAATCTCTTCCACGTATTTTGGGTGATAATTATAAAACCCGTCTGCCGAAATCTCTTTGTAATTTGCGACTTTCTTATCAAACGGATTAACTTTGGAACGTTTTGTTACAAATCTTACCATTTTTGGAATTGTACGCTTGTTTGCAACTTCTATCACTGCTACACCGCCTGGTTTTAGCACGCGATATAGTTCGCCTATTGCTTTATCCATATTCTTCAAATGATGCGTTACCCGTATCATCATCAGTCCGTCTAGCTCGTTGTCTTTAAACGGCAATTTATAAATATCTCCGGCTTTTGTCTCAATTTTGTTGCCGTAAATTTCTTTGGCTTGTTCAAGTTCGGTCTTAGAATAGTCAAAGATATAGACTTTGTGCGCTCGCTTCAAATATTCATTTGCTAAACGCCCATAGCCTCCGCCAATATCCGCAAATTTTTCCATTCTTTTTGGCAATAACTTACGAATTGCCATTCTATCGGCTTGGTCTTCATATTCACGATCTGCATCTTCCCAGAAGATTTTTTTATAATCATAACCGTTATAGTCAGAAACAACTTTTTCACTCATATCTTCCATTATACAACAATTCCTCATCATTTTACAAAAAAACGATGGCTAGCTTTATTGTTAAAGCTTGAAATTGTGAAAAATGTTTGGTAGAATGGTAATTGTCGTTCTTAAAAATTCCCAATTAGACTGGTGGCTAAGTCTTTCGCGAGGTGGGCTCAATAAAAGATAAAGGTCGTGGAACGATAAAATTAAGGAGAACATTGGATACAATGCGTATCAAACTAGCCAGACGTTCGCACGAACGGAAGGTAAAGATAGCTCCAGCCGAGTGGCAGGAATATCTAGAAATCTAAAATAAATCCCCTTTCGGGGATTTATTTTATTTCGTGGTGTTGGCAATTTGTTTAAGGATGTCGATGAACTCGGCGCCGTTCAAAGCGTGGTCCCAACTGATGGTTTTACCGTTGACAACGACGGCGCTGCCTTCTTGGTTGCTCCAGTCTATGTATTGACCGTTAACGTAGAAAGCTGGGGTGGCTGGGATATTGATGCGTTTGCCGATGCCCATGTCGAAGCTGATTTTTTTGGAGACTTGGGCGGAGCTGATGTCTTGCTTGAACTTTTCGAGATCGCCTTTGCCATCGGTGACTTCTTCGAAATATTTACTGAAGAGTGTGGCGCGTTCGGAGCTGGAAGCATATTCCCATTCGGATTGATTAGAAAAGAGCTCATCGGCGTATTCTTTCCAGTAGCCTTGAAGGCCGGCGGCTTCAGCAGCGGAAGCGGCAGCGGTGGCATTTTGATGATAGCTGAGTAAATGATTACGATAAACTACGGCGAGCTTGCCATCGGCTTCTTCTACGGCCTGGTTGACGCGAGGATTGATGCTTGCGCAGCCAGGACATTGAAAATCAGCATATTCGAATATGATGACGGGAGCGTTTTTATCTCCTTTGACGTGATCGCCGATATTGCCGTTATGCTCGTCGGCTTCAATGATTGAATAGAAATCGTATTCTTCGAAATTAGTAGCTTTGTTGTTGCCATCTATAACAAGCCAGGCTGCGACACTGATGGCTATGGCGACTGTGATGCCAATAATGACGGCAGCGACTGTTGAAAAACCAGTATATTTTTTCATATTACTCCTTTATGATATAATGATTATATCATGTGGCATGAGCTAATGTCTAGAATAGTGAGGTGGTTAGACCCGAAATTGGATAAATACAGAGTGAAACGGGAACAGCCGAAAAAAGTTGAACCACCAAAGTACGTACCTAAGACTATGGAAGATTTTGTGGGCGTAATTAGAAGAACTCCTAAGGCGGTGCTTGGTGAAGTGGAGCGTGCACGAATAGCAGCAGTGATGAGTTTTGATGATAGAGTGGTGGCGGATATCATGACGAAGAAAAGTGAAATGGTGTTTGTGAATGAGAAGGATTTTTTGGGTCCGCTGATGTTAGACAAACTTTATAAATCTGGGTTTACGAATTTCCCGGTGGTGGATAATAATCATCATGTGAAGGGAATAATTCACACTGAGGCTTTGAACGCATTAGAAATTAAAAAGACTGATCGGGCGGCGAAATATATGGACAAAGAAGTAGCGTATTTACATGAAAAAGATACTCTGGCATTTGTGGTGGAAGAGATTGAACGAACGAATGGATATTATTATTTGGTTTTGGATGAGAAGGAGGCTTTGGCGGGATTTTTTACGGTACAGACGCTTCTCGATTATTTACTGGGAATATGATATAATATAATTTATGAGAATTTTAACTGATAAACTAGAAGATTTTTTGGGCAAAGAGGTTATGGTAGAAGGATGGGTGAATTCCCGTCGCGATCATGGTGGTTTGATTTTTATTGATCTTAGAGACCATAAAGGAATTATTCAGTTGGTGGTGACACCTGAGAATAAGGTGGCGTTTGAGTTGGCGGAGAGCGTGAGAGATGAATATGTACTAAAAGCTATGGGTAAGATGCGCGAACGTGAACCTGACTTAGTAAACCCAAATATTCCAACGGGCAAAATTGAACTAGTGGTATCAGAATTAACTCTACTAAATAAGAGCGAGCCTTTGCCGGTAAATACGCATGATGATGGTGAAAAATCTTCTGAGGAGATGCGTTTAAAATATCGTTATTTGGATTTGCGTCGTCCTTCAATGCAAAAACTATTGAGAGAGCGGGCGCGATTTTATGGATTTATGCGTGCGTATATGGAAGAACACGACTTCGTAGAAGTGACTACGCCTATATTGGCGAATTCTTCACCGGAAGGGGCACGTGACTTCTTGATTCCTTCTAGACTTCATACTGGTAAGTTTTATGCTTTGCCACAGGCGCCACAGCAGTTTAAGCAGTTATTGATGGTGGGTGGTGTACCTAGGTATTATCAGATTGCGCCGTGTTTCCGCGATGAGGACCCTAGGGCAGATAGATTGTACGGTGATTTTTATCAGCTAGATTTGGAAATGGCTTTTGTTGATAATGGTGAAACGGTACGAGAAGAGATGGAACCTTTGATGAAATCTTTAGTGAAAGATTTTGCTGGGAAGAAATTGATTTCTGAAAAAATACCACGGATTTCATATACAGATGCAATGGAAAATTATGGTACAGATAAGCCTGACTTGCGCTATGATATGAAATTGGTGGAATTGACAGATGCTTTTAGCAAGACCGATTTTAAGGTTTTTAAGGCGCCATGCGTGAAGGCGATTTGTGTGAAAGGCGGAGCTAAGCTCACACGACGCGAGATTGATGAATTTACGGAAAAGGCGCGCAAGCTTGGAGCGGGTGGACTGGCATATATATTATATAGTGACGGAGAGGCAAAGTCGCCGATTTTGAAGTTCATGTCTGAGGCAGAGATAAAGGCTGTGCGCGAGAGGACTGGCGCGGAAGATGGGGATGCGGTGTTCTTTGGCGCGGATGAGCGTGCGCTCGTGAATAAGGTGTTAGGGCAGCTTAGGATTGCGTTTGCGAAACATTTTGGTCTAGAAGATGAGAAGAAAGTGGCGCTGTGCTGGATTGTGGACTTTCCGTTCTACGAGTGGGACGAGAAGAATAAGAAGCTAGATTTTGGGCATAACCCATTCTCTATGCCGAAGGGTGGGCTCCCGGCGCTGGAGAACGCGAAAACTGACGAGGAGAAGCTTGCAATAGTAGCAGATCAGTATGACATGGTGATGAATGGTTGTGAAATCTGTTCTGGTGCAGTACGAAATTATAATCCGGAAATTATGTATAAGGTATTTAATATACTTGGTTATAATAATGAATATGTAGAGGCGAGATTTGGTGGGATGCTGAACGCGTTTAAGTTTGGTGCGCCACCGCATGCAGGATGTGCGTTTGGGATTGAAAGAATATTCATGGTGCTGACTGGTACGGAAAATATTCGTGATATTGTGGCGTTCCCGAAGAACGGGGCGGGGGTAGATTTGATGATGAACTCGCCGTCTAGTGTAGATGCTGTACAGCTCGAAGAGACACATCTGGCTGTGATACCAGAGGAAGATTAAAAAAGGACCCGAAAGGGTCTTTTTGGTCAGGGTGATCAGACTTGAACTGACGACCTCAGCGTCCCGAACGCTGCGCGCTACCAACTGCGCCACACCCTGAACTGTTAACAATCAGGCTTGAGCTGGCAACCTTAGCATCCCTACGCCAAAGCGCTACCAACTGCGCCACACCCTGTCAAAATGGTCTGGGATAGCAGACTTGAACTGCCGACCTCACGCACCCCATGCGTGCGCGCTACCAACTGCGCCAATCCCAGTCGGTGCGAAAATGGTCTGGGTGACAGGACTTGAACCTGCGACCTCGACTTCCCAAAAGTCGCGCGCTACCAACTGTGCTACACCCAGACGGTAGTTTTATTATATCATAATATATTAAAATATGGTAGAATTAAGATAGTAAAGGAGATAAAACTGTGCCGGAAAATGCGCCGAAAAAGCCTGCGGGGCTGACCAATAATTCAAATAAGTCAAATGCGATCAGGACTTTTGTGTTTATGTTCTTGATGATATGCTTGGCGATGTTTTTGATAATGAATTTTAACTATAGCCAACCGAAAAAGACGGAAGTGGCGATTTCAGAAGTGATTGCGCGGGCAAACGATCCGAATGGCAATATCGCAAAGATTGAAGTATCTGGCAATACTTTAGACATTACGCTTAAAGGTGAGACGAAAGCAACCGAAACTTCGCGCAAGGATGGAGCGGGGACTTTGTATGATCAAGGGCTAAAGAATTATTGTGAAGATAAGGAAGGTGATGAGTTAACGAAGTGCCAAGAAACTTATCCGGTGATAGAATACAAAGAAGATGTGAATGTTTGGGGGATAGTGCTGGATGTAGCATTGACGGTACTACCAATTATCGCAGTAGTGATTTTCTTTACTTGGATGATGAGACAGGCAACAGCGGCGAATAATCAGTCGATGGGATTTGGAAAGTCAAAGGCAAGGCTTTATGGTCCAGATAAGAAAAAGGTAACATTTAAGGATGTAGCGGGTAATGAGTCGGCGAAGCAGGATTTGACGGAAATTGTGGATTTCTTGAAAAATCCGAAGAAGTACGAGAAATTGGGGGCGAAAATCCCGCGAGGTGTATTGCTGGCTGGTAGTCCTGGTACGGGTAAGACTTTGATGGCGAGGGCAGTAGCAGGCGAAGCAAGTGTGCCGTTTTTCTCGATTTCTGGTTCAGAATTTGCAGAGATGTTTGTAGGTGTAGGCGCTTCACGCGTGAGGGACTTGTTTAGTAAGGCGAAGAAGAATGCCCCATCAATTATCTTCATTGATGAGATTGATGCGGTGGCGCATAAACGCGATGCACGTGGTGGTGCTGGGCGTGAAGATGAGCAGACGTTGAATCAGATTCTGGTAGAAATGGATGGGTTTGATAATGATTCTGGTGTAATCGTAATGGCAGCGACGAACCGAGTGGACATGTTGGATAAAGCGCTACTTCGTCCTGGGCGGTTTGATCGGCATGTGAATGTAACTTTGCCAGAGCGAAAAGATAGATTGGAGATTCTAAAGGTGCATTTCAAGGGTAAGCCAGTGGAAGCAGATGTGGATTTAGAAGCTTTAGCGAAGAAGACGGCTGGTTCTTCTGGCGCGGATCTAGCGAATATAGCAAATGAAGCGGCGATTACGGCGGCGCGAGAAGGACATAAGGCGATCTCCAATGCGGATGTGACTGAAGCTTTTGAGCGAGTGGCGATTGGACCAGAACGCAAGAGTAAGGTAATGAATGATAAAGAACGTAAAATCACGGCCTACCATGAAGCTGGACATGCGATTGTAGGGCATGTATTGCCAGATAGCGACCCAGTTCATAAAGTAACGATTATTCCACGTGGCTCTACTGGTGGCGTAACTTGGTTCTTGCCACCGGAAGACAGAAGCTATAAGAGTATTTATGATTTGAAGGATATTTTGGCGCGGGCAATGGGTGGTCGCGAAGCGGAAAAATTGATTTTTGGGAAGGATGCGATTACGACTGGTGCTTCTTCAGATCTTAAAAATGTGGCAGAGCTTGCTAAATCTATGATTGTAGAAGAAGGTATGGGTGATGCGACGCGGAATTTGGTGTTCCCGGGTGAAGAAACTGGTTATTATACAATAACTGCTGGCAAGCCGTATTCAGAAAAGACTTCGGAATTAATTGATTTAGAGATAAAGAAATTGTCTGATGAGGCTACAAAACGAGCGGAAGAGGTTTTGAAAGCAAATAGAGGGGTTTTGGATAAATTAGCAGAAGAATTGCTTGCGCATGAAACTCTGGAGGAAAAAGAATTGGAGCCAATCTTGAAGGATGCCAAATTGCCAGAGACTGTAAAATTGCATAAATAGTAAGGAGGAAAAATGGAGCGGTTGATTGAATATTTTGTGCCAGAAAAGTATAAATTGGATTTGACAATTGATAAATTGGCGAAGACGATTGGTGGGAAGGTTTTGGTGAAGGGGGAAGCTTTGCGAGAGAATGTGAAGTTCCATGCAGTGGAGCTAAAAATTGAACGGGTACTAGTAAATGGCGAGAAGGGAAAGTTCAAGTGTGACGGGAAGATTTTGGAAATACTTGACGTGGTACCGGGTGAGGCAGAGATTGAAATTTCTTATCATGGAAATTTGAATGAAAATATGGAGGGGGCATATTTATCATCGTATGAATATAAAGGACATACGGAGTGGATTGTGGCGACGCAGTTTGAAAGCCATTATGCGAGAGAGGCGTTTCCGTGTATAGATGAGCCGGCAGCAAAGGCGGTGTTTGAACTTGTGATTACGACGGCGGGAGATGACAAAGTGCTAGCAAATACGCCAGTGAAAAATGTTGTAAAAAATACAACATATTTTGAAGAGACGCCGAAGATGAGCACGTATTTGTTGGCGTGGGTAATTGGTGAGTTTCATGGTAGGAGTGTGAAAAATAAACATGGGGTAGAGATTGCGACTTATGCGCCATTAAACCAAGATATTGATTCGGTGGATTTTGCGAACGAAGTGGCAGCGAAAGCGCTAGATTATTATGATGATAATTTTGGGGTACCGTATCCTTTGAAGAAATTGGATCAAGTAGCTTTGCCGGATTTTGAAGCGGGGGCGATGGAAAACTGGGGACTAGTAACGTATCGTGAGTCAATGCTGTTGGTTTCAAAAAATGCGACGCTTGGAACAAAAAAAGGCGTGGCACTTACGGTGACACACGAGCTGGCGCACCAGTGGTTTGGTGATTTGGTGACGATGGAATGGTGGGATGATTTGTGGCTAAATGAGTCGTTTGCGAGTGTGATGGAATATTATGCGACGGATTATATTCATCCAGAGTATAAGATTTTTGAGAATTTCTTTGTGGGGGATGCGCTAGCGGCACTGAGGCGAGATGCTTATAGTGGGGTGCAGTCTGTGCATCAAGAAGTGCATAATCCGGAGGAGATTGCGACATTGTTTGATCCGGCGATTGTATATGCGAAGGGTGCTCGGCTGATGCTGATGCTGATTCGTGTGATGGGCTGGGAGGATTTTTGCAAGGGTCTAAAAGATTATTTTGAAAAGTATAAGTATAAGAATACGGTCGGCGATGATTTGTGGAAAGCATTAGATAAATATGCAGATTTTGATGTGAGGAAGCTAATGCATTCGTTTATTGATGAGCCTGGTTATCCGGTGGTTGAGAGTAAAAATGGAAAAGGAAACTTCCGCGAGTATGTACAGCGAAGGTTTTTGATCGATGGCGAGATGAGGCAATCTGAATGGCCAATTCCGGAAGTGCTTGAAGATATGAGCGGACATTATATTTTGAATTTGAGTGAGGTGGAATTTGAAGCGAGATTGGCGCGATTTGATGAACTAACACTAGAAGAAAAATTGAGACTATTAATTGATAAAAGTTTGATTGTAAAAACTGACTTGGCCTCGGCGGCGTCATTATTACCGCTAGTTAAAAAGTTTGAGAATGAAAATAGTGCGGCGGTTTGGAGTATTGTATCATTTTTGATTGGTACGCTGAAACCGTTTTTTGAGTATGGTTCTAAAGAACAGAAGAAGTTCGCGGAATTTGTGGGAAAGTTGGTGGCGCCGAAGCTAAAAGAAATTGGATTGATGACGAACGAAGGGGATGATGAAAATACTTTGAGGCTAAGGGCGATTTTGCTGGCGCTGGATTATTATGCGGAGACACTCGCGAACCTGGAAGCTCTGGCGGGGATGTACGAAAAAGATTTGTCAAAGATGGACAAAGAAATTCGGGCGGATATTTTGGATGCGAAGATATATTGCGAGCCGGCGGTGATGAGCGAGTTTTTGGAAGCTTATAAGACGAATGCGGATCCAGAGTTAAAGTATGAATTACTCTTTGCCATGACTTTGTCGCATGATGCGGAAAATATTTGTGCGATGATAAAGCTGCTAAATGACATTGAAACAGTGAAGCCGCAAGATCAGTTCTATTTGTTTTTGTATTTGTATAGAAATCCGTTTGCACGAAAGGAAGTGTTTGAGTGGTTGACGAAAAATTGGGATTTCGTGAAGAAATTGGCTGGGGATAAGTCAATTGAAAATTATCCGAGGTATATTGCGAACAGTATTAGGACCGAGGAGGAAAAAAAGGCATATAAGGATTTCTTTGGGCCAATGAAAGATGATGCGGCGTTGGCACGAGCGATAGCGATAGGGTTAAATGAAATTGACGCGCAACTAAAACTGATTAGGAAAGATAAAAAGTCGGTTTATAGAGCCTTGGATGCTATAATGTAAATATGAATGTAAAAGATTATGCTATTAATGTAGAGAAGTTGGTGGACCCAATGAGTGGGGAAGACGCATTATTTGCAGACTAAGCTTAGTAAAATGCCGGTTTGGTTGCAGAAAAAGATTGTCACGGCGTCTGCGAAGAAGGCGGATAAGATGCCATTTGTGGTAGAACCGTATTGTACGTTTCTATTTTATGAGATACCGGAACCGGGTAAAGTGGAGAGATTTATGCCGGAAGGATTTGTGCCGGCAAAGTCGGCAGTGTTTGAAGGCGATACTCCGAAATACTATGGAATCGTGTCTATGTTTAGGATACATACCAGTGTGTTCTGGGGCGCAAGAGCGGAGTATTATTTAGTGGCAGAGAATACGAAGACTGGACTGCTTAGTTGGGTGATGATGGATTACATCAGTGATACGATTTCGTATGATGAGAAACATGGACTGAAGTCTCCGGATGTAAAAGCGGCAGTGATGACGACGACTTGCGAGGGGGATTTTGTGTGCGAGATGAAGAGCCTAGATGGGAAGAAATATGTAAATGCGCAGATGAATTTGATGCGGGCGAAGATGCGGCCGCTGAATCAGAGGCTGTGGATAGAGGGGAACACTTCTATTGCTTATGGGAGGCTGGCGGGAGAATCAGATGGGGATTTATTTTCTTTGACTTTCTTCCCGGAAGAAATGAAACAAGCTTTGGATGTGCCACTGTCGGACGTTTCGTTAGCTAAGGTTGCTTCGGCGAGGACAGGAAAGTTTGGTGCGGTGCTGGCTGGAGCGGCTTCGTTCCCGTTTGCGCAGCATATGTTGTCTGATAGCCCTGGCACGCATACGCATTATGGTAGCGAGAAGGCTTTGCGCGAAGCAGTAGAAAAAGTGAATTTTCGGAAAATAAGAGGATTTGGAGCATAAAAAAATAATCCAGAAGGATTAGTTTTGTTTTGGTGCCCGAGACAGGGGTTGAACCTGCACGGTATTGCTACCACTAGCACCTGAAGCTAGCGCGTCTGCCAATTCCGCCACTCGGGCCCGTTGTACTATTCATAATTATAACATATAATAATAGATATGATAAGCGTGAATTGCAGTCCTGAAATTGATCAGGCTAAGACTAAACAAATAATAGACGAAATTCGAAATGATGCGATGGGTGGATGGTTTGATTTGCCGCGACACGTGGATGCGGTGGAACTAGTGCAGATTAAGAATGTAGCGAAAAAAATTCAGGAAGAGTCTGACTTTTTGGTTTGTATTGGGATTGGGGGGTCGTATCTGGGGCATCGTGCGATAATTGAGGCGCTCAGGCCAAAGTCGCCGACGAAAATTATTTACGCTGGAAATTCTTTGAGTGAGAGGGAACTAAGATACGCGATGGAAGAAGTGGGGGATGCGGATTTTTCAGTGCTGACGATTTCCAAGTCCGGGACGACTTTGGAACCAGCACGGGCGTTTGCGGCGTTTAAGAAAAAATTGGCAGAGAAATATGGTGCTGAGGGTGCAGTGAGCAGAATATATGCAACGACGGATGCAAATGAAGGAACTTTGCATGATGAGGCAGTAACAGCGGGCTATACTAGATTCGTAGTGCCAGATAATATTGGGGGTAGATATTCGGTATTGACAGCAGTGGGACTTTTGCCATTAGCGGTAGCTGGAGTAAATGTAGATGAGCTTTTGATGGGGGCACGAGAGTTTTGCGATTTAGTTGCGGAAGAAAACTCGGCGCTTCCTTTAGTAGAAAATTCGGCAGTAAAATATGCGTGGATGAGGTATAGTTTGGGAAAACGCAATTATGATACGGAAGTTTTTGCGAGTTTTGAACCTTCTACAGTATATTTCAATGAGTGGTTGAAACAATTATTTGGTGAGAGTGAAGGAAAAGAAAAACAAGGGGTTTTGCCGACGTCGGTAATCTATTCTACGGATTTGCATTCGCTGGGACAGTTTATGCAGGATGGGCGGAGAAATTTGTGGGAGACTATCATTGACTATCCAACGGATGAAATGAATGAAAAAGTAATACAAGCAGTGAGGCTGGCGCATACAGAGGGTGGTATTCCGGTGCTAGATATCAACGTTCCATCGTTCGATGAAAAGGGGTTTGGTGAGTTGATATATTTCTTTGAACTGGCGTGCGCGATATCGGCGAAATTGTTTGGCGTAAATCCGTTTGATCAGCCAGGTGTGGAAGCATATAAGGCTGAACTGAAAAAAATGTTGTAATTATTTCGTTACAATAGTTCCGGCTTCGCCTTTTAAGGCTTTTTCGAGATGATTGATGTCGGTGATGATACCAGTGCCGCCGCGCTTGGCGAAGGCGATAGTGGCTTCAACTTTTGGCAACATGGAGCCAGGTTTGAAATAGCCGTATTTGATGAGGTTTGAAAGCTCTTTGGCGGAGATGTGGCCGAGTTTTTCTTGATGTGGTAAGCCGAAATTAATATAAACATTCGGGACGGCGGTGACGGAG
This sequence comes from Candidatus Saccharimonadota bacterium, assembly GCA_017512925.1. Taxonomy (GTDB): domain Bacteria; phylum Patescibacteriota; class Saccharimonadia; order Saccharimonadales; family Saccharimonadaceae; genus Nanosyncoccus. The sequence goes on from JAFWEN010000002.1 coordinate 228,185, forward strand.
GCGAAAATGTTGGCGCGAGTAAGCTCAGCGAGCTTTTCGGCAGCGAAGTCTTTATCAATTACAGCATCAACGCCCTTTAAGCGTTTCAAAACTTTGGTGCGAGTGACCGGGATGCCACCACCACCGGCCGCAATAACGATGACGCCGTCTTTGACAAGCTCCATGATGGCGCCTTTTTCAATAATATCAATTGGCTTAGGTGAAGCGACGACGCGGCGCCAGCCACGGCCGGCGTCTTCTTTGACGATCCAGCCCTTTTCTTTGGCAAGGGCTTTGGCGTCTTTCTCAGAATAAAATTGACCGATTGGTTTGGTGGGATTTTTGAAGGCAGGGTCGGTGCGGTCTACGACCACTTGGCTAACAACGGTGGCGACTTTGCGGCGTTTGCCGAGCTTACTCAAGGCGTTGTTGATAGCTTGAGTGAGCCAGTAGCCAATCTGACCTTGACTCATGGCAACTGCGGTCTCAAGTGGCATGGCAGGAGCTTTTTCGGTGGAAGCGGTTTCTTCATGAATCAGGATGTTACCGACTTGCGGACCGTTACCATGAGCAACGATAATTTGATAGTCGCCGCTGAGTTTGGCAATAATTTCGCCGACTTTCACAGCGATGGCTTTTTGAGCTTCAGCGGTGGCTTCACCGTTTCTTTGGAGTGCGTTTCCGCCAAGAGCTATAACAACTCGTTTCTTCATAATAATATTATATCAAAAAACTTGTGCTTAAAATAAACTTAATATATAATAGTATATGTAATAAAGGGTGAAATAATGGACTTTAAGGGACGAGATCTACTCAGAATTCTAGATTTCAGCGAGGCGGAGCTTCGCGTGATGCTGGATACAGCGAAAAATTTTAAGCAGCTTAAAAGGGAAGGCAAAAATCATAAGGTTTTCCCGAATAAGAATATTGCGATTTTGTTTGAAAAAACTTCCACAAGGACGAGGTGTTCGTTTGAGGTGGCTGGATATGATCTCGGCATGGGGGTAACGTATTTGGACCCAACTGGCTCGCAGATGGGGCATAAAGAGTCTATTGCTGATACGGCGAGGGTGTTGGCACGATTTTATAATGGGATTGAATTTCGTGGATTTAAGCAGGAAACTGTGAATGAATTGGCGCGATATTCTAGTGTGCCGGTATGGAATGGTTTGACTGATTATTGTCACCCGACTCAGGCTTTGGCCGATTTTATGACGATTGAAGAGCATTTCGGATTTTTAAAAGGACTAACGATTGCTTTTGTGGGTGATACTAGGAACAATGTGGCAAATTCTTTGATGGCGATGAGCGCGAAGATGGGCGTAAACTTTATTGCGTGCGGTCCGGATTCTTTACATCCGGCAGAGGATGTAGTAGCAGAATGCTTGCCGATAGCTTCAAAAAATGGAGCAACGATTACGATTACTAATAACGTGAATGATTTGGCGGGAAGGGCGGATGTAATTTTCACGGATGTATGGTTGTCGATGGGAGAGGATAAAGATAAGTGGGGTGAGAGGATTGCACTCCTAAAACCTTATCGTGTAACGATGGAAATGATGAATAGTGCGAAACCTACGACGGTATTCTTGCATCCTTTGCCGTCTTTCCATGATTTAAATACGACGATAGGCAGAGAAATTGGCGAGAAATTTGATTTGACTGAGATGGAAGTGACCGATGAAGTATTTAATTCTCAGAGGTCGTTGGTTTTTGAAGAAGCAGAAAATCGCATGCACACAATTAAATCGGTAATGTTCTTAACTTTATATGATAAGGAGACACAATAATGAAAAATACAATATCGAATTTTAGCGAGATAGCACCACTAAAGAAGGTATTGATGCATCGGCCGGGGGATGAGTTTTTGAATTTGACACCGAATACTTTGGAAAGATTGTTGTTTGACGACATTCCATACCTTAAAATTGCGCAGCAAGAACATGATGCCTATGCGAATGCGTTGAGGGCTGAAGGAGTAGAAGTAGTATATATTACAGACCTTGCGGCTGAGGCGATTGAAGCTGGTGGTAGAACGGTACGAAAGAAGTTTTTGGAACAGTTTATTGAAGAGGCAGGAGTGACTTCGCCGAAAACTGCGAGACATTGTTTTGAGTATCTGAATGGCTTCAAAGATACGCGCGATATGGTGAAAAAATGTATTGCTGGAGTAGATATTTCTGAGTTGAAGAAGCTAGGAAAGATGTCTGGGTTTTATGCGACACGTGATACTGGTAGAATGATAATTGACCCGATTCCGAATATTCTATTTCAGCGTGATCCAATGGCGACGATTGGGCATGGAGCAACACTACACCGAATGTGGTCGGTGACGAGGACGCGAGAATCTATCTTCATGGAATATGTTTATAATTATCATCCATTTTATACAGATACGAAGCTATATTATGATAGGACAGAACCGTATTGCATTGAGGGAGGTGATATAGAGGTATTATCACCGGAAGTAGTGGCGATTGGGATTTCGCAACGAACGGAGCCGGATGCGATTGCGAATTTTGCGAAGAGATTATTCAAGGATAAGTCAAATAGTTTTAAGTATGTACTGGCGATTGATATTCCGGATGAGCGGAGCTTTATGCACCTTGATACGGTGATGACCCAGGTGGATGTAGATAAGTTTGCGGTGCAGGATGCGATCATGGATATTTCTACGGTTTATGAGATTTCGCAGGGGCGAGGTGGAGAGCTTGAAATTGTGGAAATTCACCAGAGCTTGCAAAAGATTTTGGAAAAGTATTTACACTTAGATAAAGTTGAGTTGATTAAATGTGGTAATGGAAAGAGAATTGACGCAGAACGTGAACAATGGAGCGATGGCGTGAATTTGTTATGTATCCGACCGGGTGTGGTGGCAGCTTATGATAGAAACTTTGTAACGAATCAAGCATTACGAAGACATGGGATTAAAGTAATTGAAATTCCGAGCTCTGAACTTTCGCGTGGGCGTGGTGGCTCACATTGTATGACAATGGCACTAGTCCGGGAGGAAAAGTAGGCAGAAGATAGACAAAGGTTATACACTTAATAATAAAATAAAGAGGAAAAATGTTTAGAAAAAAGAATCGTAGTAAGAGAAAAAGTCGAGCGATGCTTTCTGCATACTCGATTATTATGATTTTGATTATTTTGCTCGGTATTATTTCACACGTTTTGCCGAAAGCGAAATATCAAGCGGCGCCGGTAGAAGATGAGACTTCTGAGGTGGAAGTTGGACCGGGGGAATGGGAAGGCGAGATGCCAAACGGTGGGCCAGCCGAGCTTAACGGTGAGGCGCCAGCAAAGCCGGAAGGGGCTTTGGAATTGCCAGAAGGTGAGAGCGTTACTCCAGAAGTTGGAGATACGGTACCAGCAGAATCGAGAATGGTGACTGATGAACCGGTATCTAATGACGAGATGTCGAATCGTAGCGTGGAAGACGTGATGCTGATTTCTGAAAATGAAGTTTCGGAAACAGTGATTGCTCCTGCTCCAGCTCCAGAAGAGACAGAGGCGGTAACGTATGATACGTTGGCGGCTTGCGAAGAAGTAAATGGCGAAGATGGCTGTGTAATTGTGGATGGTTCTGGTGTAGAAGGCGCAGAACTATATCAAGTTCTGATGTCACCAATTTTGGGTTTTGCCGATGCGATTGATGTGTGCATCTTTATCATGATGCTAGGTGGCCTTCTTGCGGTAGTAGCAAGGACGAAAGCACTAGAGACTGGGATTAAAATCTTGGTACAGAAGCTGCATGGTAAGGAATACTTGCTAATCGTGCTACTGATGTTCATCTTCTCTATTCTAGGTACGACTTACGGTTTCCTAGAGGAAAGCGTTGGTTTCTATGTGCTAATCGCAGCGACGATGTTTGCGGCTGGTCTAGATCCGTTGGTCGGTGTGGCAACAATCTTGCTTGGTGCGGGTGCTGGTGTGCTTGGCTCCACGATCAACCCGTTTGCGACTGGTGTGGCGCTGTCTGCCATGAAAGATGCTGGGATTGAGTTCAACCAAGGAACTGTGATTTTGATTGCAGTGGTACTATGGCTCACGACACTTGCGATTGCGGCGTTCTTTGTGATTCGCTATGCAAAGAAAGTGCAACGTGATAAGGGCTCTACGTTCCTTAGTTTGCGCGAGCAAGCAGCGGCGGAGAAGACTTATGGTCGGTTCCTGAAGGCGCAAGGTGAAATAGATAAATTGTCTGGTAAGCAAATTGCGACGCTGATTGTGTTCGGAATTACGTTCCTAGTAATGATTGTTGGTTTCATCCCATGGGGAGAGTTCGGGATTACATTCTTTGACTCTTGGACTGGATGGTTAACTGGTGCGACACTGGGTAACTGGTGGTTCTATGAAGCAGCACTGTGGTTCTTGATCTGCGCGATTATTATCGCTATCATCAATCGTCAGGGCGAACATGGATTTGTGGATGCCTTTGTGGATGGTGCCGATGACATGATTGGTGTAATCTTGGTGATTGCCGTGGCGCGTGGTGCGTCGGTATTAATGGCCGAGACGAGCATTGATAACTTCATCATCTATAACGCATCTAATTTCTTGGCAACTTTGCCTGAAATGGCGTTCGTACCGCTCAATTATTTGCTACATGTGTTCTTGTCTGTGTTGGTGCCATCATCATCTGGACTTGCTACGCTATCTACGCCAATTATCACACCGGTGGCAGCGAATCTTGGCTACAGTACCGATGTAGCGGCAATGACAATTGTAGCTGCGAACGGTCTCGTAAACTTGATTACGCCGACTTGTGGCGCGATTATGGGTGGGTTGGCACTTGCGAAAGTGGATTACTCAACTTGGTTTAAGTGGGGAATTCGCGTGGTTGCATGCATTGCAGTGGTGAACATTGTAGTGCTGTGCCTATTCTCGCTGTAATTTGAGGGTAACAAAAAACTGGTCTTTAGACCAGTTTTTTGTTATAATAAGGTTATGGATAAACTGCAGTATGATGGGCCTGTGGTGCTCGCAATATTAGATGGGGTGGGACTGGCGCCGGACAGTCCGGGGAATGCCGTCTCGAAGGCGCGAACTTCATTTTTGGGAAAAGCTGCGCGGGAATATTTTCATGTGGCACTGGATGCTTCTGGTGAAGCAGTTGGTTTAACTCTAGGGCAGATGGGTAATTCGGAGGTTGGACATAATACAATGGGGGCGGGGCGTGCTTACAAACAAGGAATTGCGCGGATTAACGAAGCTTTTGATACGGGCGAAGTGTTTCGTTCCAATGCTTGGAGCGATGCGGTTATGCGCGCCTTGAATGGTGGAACTTTGCATTTTGCTGGAATTTTTTCCGATGGAGGGGTGCATAGTCATAATTCGCATTTAATGCAGATGATTGCGGAAGCTTATAATGAAGGCGTGCGGAGAATTCGGGTGCATGCGATTTTTGATGGACGAGATGTGGGGCCGTTTACTTCAGTGAAATATGTAGAAGATTTTGAGAATTTTGTGGCGCAATTTGTGGATGCGGATATTAAAATTGCGGATGGTGGGGGACGAATGGTTTGCGTGTCTGATAGATACGAAAGTAACTGGGAAATGGTGAAGCGCGGCTGGGATATGATGGTGAATGGAGAGGCGAAGTATTATTTCAAGAGTCCGACTGAAGCAATTGCTATGATTAGAAGAATTACGCCGGAGATACAAGATCAAGATTTGACGCCGTTTGTAATAGTCGACGAAAATGAACAGCCGGTTGGAAATATCCAGAAAGGTGATTCTTTGATTTATTATGATTTCCGGGCAGATAGAGCGATTGAAATTGCGATGGCGTTTACTTATTGGGATTTCCCGTATTTTGATCGGGGTGATTATCGTCCGGACGATGTGTATTTTGTGGGGATGACAGAATACAATTCGGATACGCACGTGCCGGAGCATCGATTGGTAGAGCCAATTAAAATAAGCGAAACTTTGGGACAATATTTAGCTGAAAAGAATGTTTCGCAACTGGCTTGTTCGGAGACAGTAAAATTTGGGCATGTAACTTATTATTTCAATGGTAATAGCTATGGAAAGGCGAAGGGCGAAGAATTTGTAGAAATAGAATCGTATCCGGAACCATTTGACGCGCGGCCTTGGATGAGAAGTGCAGAAATCACCGATGAAGTAATATCAAGGATGGAAAAATATAAGTTTGTGCGGCTAAATTATCCTGGTGGTGATATGGTGGGGCACACGGCGAATTTTGATGCGACGATTATTGCGATGGAAGCGATAGATTTGGCTTTGGCTCGGTTGGCGAGGAAAGTTGATGAGTTGAGGGGCGTGTTAATAATTGTGGCGGATCACGGGAATGCGGAAGAGTTGCTTGACGCGGATGGCAATCCAAAAACTGCGCATACAACTAATCAAGTGCCATGTATTATTTATGATAATACTAAAAATAGAGAAAAATATTCTAAAAATGCCGTTAGCGAACCGGGGTTAGCTAATTTAGCCGCGACGATTGCACTTTTACTGGGTAATGATGACTATCCGGAGGAGTGGAAAAAGCCGATTATTAAGATAAATAATATATAATATATTATATGGCATCTAAAGCGGATGGGAAAATTAAGCGTGTTTTAGGTAAACTAAAAGGCTTCAAGGTGAAGACTTGGCAGCTGATGGTGATTTTGGTGCCACTACTTTTTATTGATGCGACTTTGATGCGACTAGATCATATAAGGATGACGGAAATTCGGGATGCGGTTCTAGAAGCCGATGCAGCAGAGGATGATGAGGCGATAGAACAAAATTTGACGAAGCTAAAAGAATTTGCAGTATCTAATGTAGTGATAAATGTGGTGGATGATAATGGTACACAAAAGATTACATTCGGGACGGGGCCGTTTTATTTAGAGCATCAATATATTAGAGCGGCAAATCGGGCTTTGGCAGAAGCGGAGGCAAAATTGTCAGACGATACAAATCCGAATGGTAATGTTTATGCGAAAGCTTCAGAAGAATGCAAGGCTCAGGCAATAGCAAATGGTTGGACTTGGAATAATCCGAATTATATTAATTGTATGATTACGGAAATTCAGAAGTATCCGGCGGCTGATGAAATACAAGACAAGGTGATAGCAAGTTTGCCTTCCACGGAATTGTATCGGAGGGAATATGCTTCGCCAGTTTGGGCGCCGACGTTAACTGGTTTTATGATTTTGATAACTTTGATTATAATTGTTGTGATAATTATTAGGCTTATCATGTGGATAATATTGCATCTATCTCTGTTATTCGTGTAATTTTGAGAAAAAATAGAGAAAACCTCTTGACAATTATTTCTCGGGGTCATAAGATAAGAATATATTAACTTAAGGAGGAAGCTTAAATGGCTTACGAACATACCAACAGTAAAGGAACCAAGTACTATCTTCATAAATCTGAAGTTACTCTTCGCGGTGGTAAACCACAAACTATTTATTTCTTCACGAAAGACGAAAATGGTGGCAAGGGTACTCCTTGTGATCTTCCTGCAGACCGTATGGTTTGTGAGAATCCACGCAATGGTTTCTTGACGCTGAAAAAGAAAGCTTAGTCCGTAGAAGTTAATTAAGCAAAAAAGAGAGCACTCGCGAAGGTGGTGCTCTTTTTTTGAGATTCTTTTTTTGGTGGGGGCGAATTGCCCAGGCATTAACACTATATAGGGAAGATATTAGAACGAAATATATGGATATTCGATACATTGGACTCCAGTTGTTTAGTTAAATAAGCTCTCAAATATGATATAATTACTATAGTAAACGGAGGAGATTAAATGGACGAAGAAATAATCAATAAAATGGTTCGTGCTATACCAAGCGAGGGGCTACAGGAGCTGAATTCTTTGCTCGATACTGATTTTGACGAAAGTCAAATTCGTAATCTATTAAAAAAATATAATGTTAACCTTTCAGAGGTCTTAATCGGAAAGGAGGCAATCTAATGGTTGGTGAAAATCTGGAGAGTAGTCAAACTCCTGAACAAAAAACTGTGTGGGACGATTTATCTGGCGGCACTTTTGATAAAACTCAGGCGGAAGCAAATATACGAGAGGCTCAGGAGCAGGTCGAAGTTGCTAAAGAAAGACAGGAGTTAGAGAAGGCGACGGTTGATAAAATCAACAAGAATCCTAAGGCAAAAAACATTTTTAAGAAGATAGCGCTGGGTGTTCTATTGTCGGCTGTTGTTGTTGGTGGAGCGGTTGGAATTAGTCATAATCTGAATTCTAATCACGAAACAGTGAACACTCCTATTAGCATTCAGAAAGTTGCCGACAATGCACAGCATTTCGTAGATATTGAATCTGATGATTTAGTTTGGATGGAGACAGTTTCTAACAACACTGGTGGAACTGTAGAGTTGAACGAAAACACCATCGGTCAGGCAGGTAGTATAACTGGTTTTGAAGAGGTGTCTTCTGTCCAAATGGATTGGTGGCAAGGTCAAGGAGATATGTATCGCGCAATAGACACAGATGGAAACGGAACTTGGGACACGGCATCAAGGCTTAATCCATATACGAATGAGTCTGAAACTATTCAGTTGGACGAGAAGGACAGCTCTGATGCAACGACAATGCAGGAAATACAGAGCCAGTTCGATAAAGCGCAGTAATAGCAATTTTAGAAAGGCACCATAGATTTAGTCTAAAGGTGCTTTTTGGTGTGACCAAATCGTTTAGAGTATTAACAGACATTTTGACAGGGGTAAAAACCGCATTTTTGGCGGTTTTTTGATGCAAAAATGGTCCAAAATTGCATACTATTGCTACAGGATACTTAACAGAAATCTACTACTAAAAAATCGGCCAATTTGCCGATTTAAATACGTTCTGGTGGGGGCGAATTGTTCAGGTATTAACACTATATCATCAACGTATGCGAGCAAAACTAATCGATGAATATGCTATAATTAAAGTATGAGAAGTATGGAACGTTCGCATAGTCGTGGAATAGATCAGGCTCATGTGTCCGACGATCGCAATAAGATTGAAACTCGCAAGCATGGTGGCGGAACCACTTGGGATGATTTGATAAACGTACCTTTTGGTGGTAACCGGAGCGATAGTTCAATGATCTCAAAAAATGCAGTGAGCGATGTAAAAGCAATGAAAGCTTTAATTGACAGTTTGCCGACTGATGTAGATGATGAAATTGAACAGGCCGCTACTGCCGTAAAAGCGGAGCAACAAATGCAAACATCCACAGTTGCGGATGCACGCGAACAAGTTCTAAATGCTTATTCTGGCGATCATGGAGCGGAAAAGACCTCTGAGGCTGATCGTGTAGCCGCCCTTGAAAGAGTTGATCGGCTACGCCTACCTGATAATGAACTAATTGAGTTAACTGCCGAGTGGGGTGACGTAGAGATAAACCAAGAGACCTTAAGAGAGGCAACTGAAAAAAATGGAAACCCAAATGTACATAGCAAAGGGCTATTCTTTGGTAGTGGTAATTTGCCGATGAGCGATGATAGTGTCTATCGTCACGTGGGGTCATCTGCGGTTGTTGACCTGATGATCCAAGGGTTTGTGAGGAATAAGCGTGAGGCTGCCGACGCTTTAGATATACCGGGTAAGCGTGGTTTTGGTACAGAAGGTGCCGGAGTATATTGGTACGATGGTGACAGTGGAAAACGCGAAAAAGCCGACTTGGTTATTCAAGCGAGTAAGGCTGCTGCTGAAAGAGGGTACGTCACAAAAGATGACGTTCAAGGTATTTGGGTTACTGATAAAAACACAGGGCAACCAGTGAATCTTATAGACGGACAAGACCATACTGGTTTAGAAATAGCAGATCATAAGCAATAATTAAAAGAGGAGATCCAACATGGAATTAAACTTTAACGCAGCAAAAGGCATGGCGACAGAGTACGCCAAAAAGTTTAACAAGCAGATCGTTGGTGCTAAAGAGAACGCAGAGTACTGGTTTTTTGAGGCCGACAACGATGAACACCCTATTGACGATGGTGCTGGCTCTTGCTATATTAG